>CAZJZQ010000050.1:0-2637 GCA_964550535.1 uncultured Rhizobium sp. | reverse complement strand
GTCGCTGGCCCCTGCTGCTGCGGCGCCTGCGGCCAACGACGCCGCGGACCAGCGACGAGGTGACGGCGGCCGGAGCAACCATTCCCGAAATCTGCGGAAAATCTTCCGGCTTCAGCACGCCGCCATCCGACAGCACGATGGCGCGGAACACGGCGTTTTCCAGCTGGCGCACATTGCCCGGCCAGTCATAGCCCATCAACATGGACAGCGTTTCGGGCGCCATGCCCGGCACGGTCTTGCCCTCTTCCGCGTTGAAGCGGTTGATGAAGTGCTCGGCCATCGCAGGCAGGTCGTCCATGCGCTCGCGCAGGCTCGGCACCTCGATGGGGAACACGTTGAGACGATAGTACAGGTCTTCGCGGAAGCGGCCTTCCTTCACCTGCTGCGCCAGATCCCGATTGGTGGCGGAGATGATCCGGACATCCACTTTCGTCGGGCGGCGCGAGCCGACAGCATCGACCTCGCCTTCCTGAAGGACGCGCAGCAGCTTCACCTGCATATCGAGCGGAAGTTCGCCGACTTCGTCGAGGAACAGCGTGCCTTGGTCAGCTTCCACGAACTTGCCGAGCTTCTTGTCGGTCGCGCCCGTGAATGAACCTTTCTCGTGGCCGAACAGGATCGACTCGACGAGGTTCTCCGGGATCGCGCCGCAGTTCACCGAGATGAACGGCTTGCCCGCGCGGTCCGAAGCGCCCTGGATGCAGCGCGCAATGACTTCCTTGCCTACGCCCGATTCACCGAGGATCAGGATCGGGATGGTCGAAGCGGCGGCGCGCTGGCCGAGGCGAACGACCTGGCGCATCGTTGCGGCGCCCGCGATCATGTCCTCGAAGCCCATCTTGCCTTCGGACTTTTTCGACAGGCGTTTCACTTCGCCGCGCAGGTCCGACAGCTTCAGCGCATTGCGGATCGAAATGCCGATACGCTCGGGGCTGGCCGGCTTCACGAAGAAGTCGATGGCTCCGGCGCGCATCGCCATCACCACCGTGTCGATCCCGCCCGTGGCAGTCAGCACGATCACCGGCAGGTCCGGGCGGCGCTCCATCAGGCGTTCGAGCGTTTCCATGCCCGAAAGACCCGGCATCACCAGATCGAGAAGGACGACATCCACGCCCTTGCGAGGGTCGGAAGCTTCCTCCAGCGCGCGTTCGCCGTTCTCGACGACGCGGGCGCGGAAGCCCTGCTTTTCAGCAGCGGCCTGCATCAGGCGGCGCTGAGTCGGGTCGTCATCAACGATCAGGATCGTCTTCGCCATCACCACACCATCCATTTCAGAGCGGCTCTTTGCGGCCGCCTGTTTGTCCGGATCAAAGTGGCACGAAGCCCTGAAATTGCGCTTAATCGGGATGCTGCAATTTTCACGTTTCATGCGAATCTGCACCGCTCTGGCGCAGTTTTCGTCCGGGGAAGGCGCGGCAGGGAGGCTGCTTGTCGGGATCTACGGGGCCGGAAAGGAAACGCGGCGTGAGCTTGCGGCGGACGGGCGGAAGCCTGCTGATGATCATGGGCGCAGCCGCCATTGCAGCGATGGCGGCGCTGGCGATGATTGTCATCGTTAACTACGTCGAATGGGACAATGCGGCCGACGCGCTCGGCACCGTCGCCATGGTCACCCTGCCCTTCGCCGTCGGCGGCGCGATCGTCATGCTGCTCGGCCGCCTTGTCTATGGCGGCTGGCGCGAATGGGCGCCGGTGCGCCGCGTCTCGGCGTGGATGATCCAGATCACCGGCGGACTGCTGGCCTTCGCACTTGGCGGGATGCTGGTCTTCCTGATGGTGACCGGCGCAGGTCCGGAGGACAGCCCCGCCGTCATCTCGCTTGGCGTCTGCACCATCATCGCTCTGGGCGCGGCTTTCCTCGGCTTCCTCCTGCGTCCACGCAGCGAACGGCCCGACTGACGCCTTCCGGCAAGCGCCTCAACCCTGACCCACCGTCGAGTTGGGACGCGGCGCGTGGCCGCCATAGGCGATCACCCGGTCATACATCACCAGAGCCCCGGCCAGCGCCACATTGATGCAGAAGCGCGTGGGGATTTTCACCACATGCGTACACTTCGCGATCATCTCCGGCGAGAGATCGCCCCGCTCCCGCCCCATGACATAGGCCGCGTGCAGCGGATGGCGGAATGACGGCAGGTCGATCGCGTCGTCCGTCAGCTCCACGCCCACGAGCTGGCAGCCCTTGGGCAGCTGCATGTCCGCGATGGAGCCCCACGCATAGTAAGGCAGATGGCCGGTCGCCTTCGACGTGTCGGCGTTCTCCATGTCGCGCACGGCCCGCGCCGCATCGACGGTGAACAGGAAGCTCGCGCCGAACGCATTCGCCGTGCGCAACAGCGCGCCCAGATTCATGGGTTTGGACAGGCCTTCAACGCCAATCCCGAAATAACCGCGCGGCTGCGGCCTGTTCCTGGGCGTGATGCGCGGCGTCACTCTGCTTTCAGCCCCGCCAGAAAATCCAGCACGAAAGCGTTCGTTTCCCGCGGCTTCTCCTGCTGTATCCAATGGCCTGCGCCGGGGACGAGTTCGACCTTGCGCAAGTCGGCGGCCACACGCGACATGCGTGTGCGCAGCGCCTCGGCCGTCGCGCCGCCGATCCCCGCTGCCTTCATTGCGGGCGACAAGGACTCGGTGATC
>CAZJZQ010000049.1:2733-22700 GCA_964550535.1 uncultured Rhizobium sp. | reverse complement strand
AGGCCCAGACATAGCCGCCCGACCATTTCAGCGACGCCGCCACCATGTCGTCGATCAGGCGGTGTTCGTAGGTCGTGCCCACGGCTTTGAACTTGTCGGCGAACTCGGCGTCGAACACTTCCTGGAAGATGTCCTTGAAGCGGCCGTCATACGCCTTGAGGATCGTATTCTTGGTCGACAGGTAAACCGGCCATTTGCGGTTGAGGCCGTAGTTGAACGAGGCGCGGGCGAAATCACGGATCGACTCGTCGAGGTTGTACATGCCCATGGCGACGCCGGCGCCGGGGAAGTTGAACACGTCATAGGTGGTCGGCGCCGAACCGTCTTCCGGCTGGAAGGTCATGGTCAGCTTGCCCTTGCCGGGCACCTTGAAGTTCGTGGCCTTGTACTGGTCGCCATAGGCGTGGCGGCCCACGACGATCGGTTGGGTCCAGCCCGGCACCAGACGCGGAACGTTCTTCATCACGATCGGCTCGCGGAAGATAACGCCGCCCAGAATGTTGCGGATCGTGCCGTTCGGCGACAACCACATCTTCTTGAGGTTGAACTCTTTCACCCGCGCTTCGTCCGGGGTGATCGTGGCGCACTTCACGGCCACGCCGTACTTCTTGGTCGCCTCGGCGGCGTCGACCGTCACCTGGTCGTCGGTGGCGTCGCGGTTCTCGACGCTGAGATCGTAATATTTCAGGTCGATATCGAGATACGGCAGGATCAGACGCTCCTTGATGAGCGCCCAGATGATCCGGGTCATTTCATCGCCATCCATTTCGACGACGGGGTTGGCGACCTTGATGACGGCCATGCACGGGCTCCTTGGAACGGCTGGGCCGCCGGACAGGCCGGCGGCGGGGAGAGAACTGGCAGGGGCTATAGCAAAACCGCCCGGATGCACAAAGGGGCGTTGGCGCGGTCAGAATCGATACGGCCGTTCTCCGTTGGCCGCCGGAGTTGGCGTTCCTGGGTTTTTTTGAGCTGGTTTCACAGGGCCGTCGCCGTGATGCGAAGCTTGCTTGCGTGGAAGACTATTGGATTTCCACAGAGTAGATACCGATCCCCATCGCGCAGGTCTCTGTCTGGCAAGCAACCATGTCGAGAGCGATAGTGATTTCCCTGGGGCTGTCAGCACCCGGAATCGCGACGATTGGCGTGGCGTCAGGCCGCCGGTCGTGTTCGGTAAACCATTCGTCGTTCGAATCCGACAGCTCAATGTCTATGTTTGTGCAATTGGCGTCACACACTCCATAGACGAAATACATTTTCCCGGGGGCCGGCTGGAACGTTGTGTGTCCCGTTTGACCCGTGGCCGTATCCACAATCTCGAACTCGCGGGCAAGTTTCTCATATGACGTGTCCCCCGCCGCTGTCAGCCGGTCGCGCAACATGGCGTGTGCATCCTGGGCCGTCGCGTCGCCTGAAGAAAAAAACGGCCCCCAGCCGGCCTGAGCCATAGCCGCCGGGATTGAGTTGGCGCGGCGGGCGTGCGCGCGCTAAAGCTGCGCGATGATCCTGCCGGCCTTCATTCTCGTGACGCCCCAGATGGGCGAAAACATCGGCGCCGCGGCGCGTGTGATGGCCAATTTCGGGCTCACGGACCTGCGCCTCGTTGCGCCCCGCGACGGCTGGCCCAATCCCGCCGCTGAAACCATGAGCGCAGGCGCCTTGCCGGACGTTGTGAAGGCGACGGTGTTCGACACTGTCGAGGCGGCCGCCGCCGACTGCGGCCTGGTCATCGCCACCACGGCGCGGCCGCGCGGAATGGAAAAACCGGTGACCGGAGCGGCGGACGCCGCGGCCCGCATCGTCGCGTCGCCGGGCCGCGCCGCGATCCTGTTCGGCGCCGAACGCGCGGGCCTGCCGAACGAGGCCGTCACGCTGGCCGATGCAATCCTGTCATTTCCGGTGAACCCGGCTTTCGCCTCGCTGAACCTGGCGCAAGCCGTCGCGCTGGCCGCGCATGCCCTGGCCGAGGCCGCAGGAAAAACCGCGCCGGAATCTTTCGGGGCAGGGGTTGATGCGCCCGCCTCGCGCGCCGATCTCATCGGCATGATGGAGCATTTCGAGGCCGAGTTGGACCGGGCCGAGTTCTTCCATCCGGAGGTCAAGCGCCCGGTGATGGTGCAGAACCTGCGCAACGCCTTCACCCGCACGGGGTGGACGGAGCAGGAAGTCCGCACCTTCCGGGGGGCGATCAAGGCTCTCGCGCTCGGACGTGGCAAGGCGCGCGTAAAGCGCGAGGACTGAAGCCGCCTCCAACTCATCCGCCCGCTTCGCCATTTTTTCCGGCCGCATGTCTAGGCGCCACCCGGATTGCGAAGCATTCTCAAATCCGCGAGGGGCTTATCGAATTGCGATAAATTCTCTATTTGTCATCCGTCTTACTTTACAGGCCGTTCCCGCGAACGGCGGATGTCAGGGGTCGATATGCAGGACGGGGCGGAAAAACGCGCGCGGCTCACGCGCGGCTGGCGGATGGAGCGCGCGATCCGCGCCCTTGCGGCGGGCCTGCTCGCATCCCCGGCCCCCGCAGCCTTAGCGCAGGCTGTCGAGACGGCGCCCGAAGCTGTCACCGTTTCCGAAGCGCCGGCCGTCGCCATGCAGGTTTATGAGCCGCCGTTCTTCACGCGCTTCGCACCCGTAACCGCGCTCGACATGGTGGTGCAGATTCCCGGTTTCAGTCTGACGGGCGGCGATGACGAGAAACGCGGCTTCGGGCAGGGCGGCGCGAACGCGCTGATCAATGGCCGCCGCACATCCGGCAAAGCCAACGGCACAATCGAAGCGCTGGCGCGTGTGCCCGCGCATTCGGTGCTGCGGATCGAGATCGTGGACGGCGCCAGCCTGTCGCTCCCTGGCCTGTCCGGCCAGGTGGCCAACGTTATCACCCGGCAGACAGGTCTCACCGGCCGGTACAAATGGAACCCGCAACTCCGCTCCGACACGTCGCCCGTCATTTTGCGCGGCGACATCTCGGTGAGTGGAGAGGGCGATGGTTTTGCGTGGACGGTTGGTGCGGGCGTCGATCAGAGCCGCGGTCAGCACGCCGGCCCCGAACGTGTCGTCGGCGCGAACGGAGATCTCCTTGATCTGCGCGACGAGAAGGGCGGCGGCGGCGGCAGCGAGCCAGGCTTCAACGCAAGCTTCTCGTGGACGCCGCTCAACGGAAATGTCCTCAACCTCAACGCCACGGCGGCGGCGGGGGATTTCCGCGACAAGGAAATCTCACAGCGTTCAGGCGCCGGTTTGCCGGACCGCTATCGTCTGTTTGCCTCTGACTATGAGGACGTCGAAGGCGAGATCGGCGTCGACTACGAATTCGGTCTGTGGGGCGGGCGGCTGAAGCTGATTGGCCTGATGAGCCAGGAGGATGGCAAGGAACACGGCATGGTCACGGAAACCTATGCCGATCTTCGTCCGGCTGAAGGCGGCGAGTTCATTACAGACTTTACGTCGGGCGAACGTATCGTGCGCGCGGAATATGCATTCGGCGGCACAGGGGAGTGGCAGGCTGCGGTTGAAGGGGCGTTCAACTTTCTCGATCTCACGAATACCGGCGCGGAACTCGACCTTACTGGCGCATTCATCCCGTTCGGTCCGCCGGAACGCACGCGGGTCGAAGAACGGCGCGCCGAAGCGTCTGTCACCTGGACCCGCACACTGATCGATGGGCTCGACCTGCAGGCGACGCTGGCCGGCGAATATTCAGAGCTTTCACAAACAGGCCTGGCGGAAAACTCGCGCGACTTCGTGCGTCCGAAGGGCTTTATCTCGCTGGCGTGGGAGCCTGCGCCCGACACCGACATGAATATCAGGATCGAACGCGAAGTCGGACAGCTCGACTTCGGCGACTTCGCCGCCTCGACTGATCTGGAAGATGAAACCGGCCAGAGCGGCAACGCCGATCTCGTCCCGGAACAGGCGTGGACGATCAACGCCGAACTCAACCGCCGCCTCGGAAAGTGGGGCGCGGTGAAGCTGTCGGCTTTCGCATCGGCAATCGAGGACAGCGTCGATCTCGCGCCGGTCTATTTCTGCGATGACGTCCGTGTCGCGTCCCCTGCGGCCTGCGCGGCTCCAGGGGTGATCAAGTCCGGCGAGATTGTCGGCAACATTGATAAGGCTGAACGATACGGACTCACCTTCAGCGGAACGGTGAACTTTGATCCGCTGGGGTGGGAAGGCGCGAGGCTGGAGTTTTCGGCGTCGTTGCAGGAGAGCCTCGTCATCGATCCGTTCACCGGGCGGGAGAGGCGGCTCAGCGAAACGGACATCAGCGATATCGACGTGTCGTTCAGATGGGATGCGCCGGGCACAAGCTGGGCCTTCGGCGCCGGCCATGAAGGCGGGCTGGAGGGCGCATATTACGGCCTCAACGAGCGTGGTCAGGGACATGTGCGGCCGGGCTACACTTTCTATTTTGTCGAGAACAAGGACGTGTTCGGCGCCAAGGTCTGGTTCCAGTACCTGCCGTCCGGTCCGCGCGAAACCTTCTACCGCAACGTCTATGAAGACGGCCGGGGCGGTCCGTTGAGCTATACGGAAGATCGGGTGAGGCGCTTCGGCGACATCTTCCGGCTGGAAATCACCGGCTCGTTCTAGGTTGAACTAAGAATCTAGTTGACGCCCTCGCGAGGCGGCGGCACTGTCGGGAAAACTAAGTAATTAGGTGACTCGGATGCCCAGACCTCGTTCCGATGTTCTGACCGAAGCGGAACAGCGCATCATGCGCGTGTTGTGGAGCCGGGAGGAGGCGAGCGTCCGCGAAGTGACCGACGCGCTCGAAGCCACCTATCCGGTCGCCTACAACACGGTTCTCACCCTCCTGCGCATCCTGACGGACAAGGATTATGTCACGCCCCGCCAGGAAGGCCGCGCCTTCATCTACAAGGCGACCGTCAGCCGCGCCGAGGCCCGCACCCGCGCCCTGCGCAAAGTGGTGAGCCAGTTCTTTGAAGGTTCGCCCACTGCTCTGGCGCAGCACCTCATCACCACAGAAGACCTCAGCGCCGACGAAATCAAAGCCATCAAGGCCGAACTCGATCGCGGCGCCGAACCTCAACAGCGCAAGAAAAAATAAGGAGCCGGCCCATGATCGATCCCGCTGTCTTCCAGTCTCTGGCCGTCTCCCACCTCTGGCAGAGCGTGCTGTTCGCCGGGCTCCTCGCCGGCGCGCTGATCCTTGGCCGCCGCATGGCGGGACGCACGCGCTACATGCTGGCCGTCACCGCGCTTGCCGCCAGCGTGATCCTGCCCGCCGCCGCTTTCTTTCCGAAACAGCAATTGGTCGATCAACTGCTCGCCGCAACCGGAGCGCCGCTCGCTGACCGGCCGGCGATTCCCGCAGATATACCCGCGGGCGATGCGCCTCCGGCAACCGGCGCCGCCGTTTCGCTTTCGGCGACGATCCTGCGGTCCCTGCTGAACGCCGCAGAGGCGGGGCCCGCCCCGCTTGCCACGGCGTCCCCGGCCGTTTCGGAACCTGCTTTCGTCTTTCCCGGTCTGACCCCGCCTTTCCTGGCGGTGTGGGGTCTGGTGGCGTTCGTTCTGCTCGCGCGTACTTTCCGCGATCTGGCGGCGGTGGAGCGTATGGTGGGCCGCGCGCGCCGCATCACGCTGCCGCCCGGTCTTGCGAAACGTCTGCGCGGCATACGCGTCGCGGTCAGTCCTGAAGCGCCGGGGCCGATGGCGGCCGGCCTGTTTCGTCCGTCGATCATCCTGCCGGAGCACATGGCTGACGGCATGGACTCGGAAGAACTCGCCGCGCTGCTGGAGCACGAGCGCGCCCACATCGAACGCCGCGATATGCTGGCTGCTCTGGCGCAACGCGTCCTGACGGCCCTCCTGTGGTGGAGCCCCGCCGTGCACTGGATCAGCCGCCGGATGGATGAGGAGCGCGAGGTTGCCTGCGACGAGGCGGCTGTCGCGCGCACCGGCGACGCTCATGCATTCGCCCGTTCGCTTGCCAGCCAGGCGGAGAACCAGCTCAGGAGGCGTGCGCCGCGTCTCGCCGTGGGCGCCATTGGTCCGCGCTCCCACCTTGGCCGCCGCGTGCGCCGTCTTGTCGGTATGGCGGCCACCGGCGTGACGTCGTCACGCTATTCCGGCCGCGTGGCCTTCAGTGCGCTTCTGCTGTGCACCGGCTTTGCGGTTGTCCTGACGCCGCACCTTTCTGCGGATACGCCGGATGGTCCGCCTGAAGGCGACACTGTGCTGGACGGCGGCTCGCCGGGCGCCAGCGGGGGCGATGCGGGGAAGGAGGGCAGGTTCTACAACGTCCAATATGCGCCCGCGCGTGCGCCGTCGCCCGCTCCGCTGGCTCCGCTCTCACCCGAAGCTCCGCCTGCGCCGGTCGCTCCGCTGTCGCCGTTAGGGCGCGAGCTTTCGGCATTGCTGTCGGAACTCGATGTGGTCTTCGCCGGTTTGGGGCCGGAACTGGAAGCCGAACTCGCTGGTCTCGACGCCGAACTGGCGACCCTGGGCCTTGAGATCGCTGCCATGGTGAACCAGGAAGTGCTCAGCGAGCTGCCGGGCATCATGCAGGAAGTGCATCTCGCCCTTCAGGACGCAGACATTCAGGGACATTTCAACTCGCAGGAGTTCCGTGAGGAGATGGAAGATCTGCGCGAGAATCTGCGTGAATCGCTCGGCCCGGAATTCCGTCAGGAATTGCGCGCGGCGATGGATGAGGCGCGCGCAGAGATGCTGGCCCATCGCGAGGAAATCCGCGAATCCCTGCGCGACATCGACATGGGGGAAATCCGCCGGGCCTTGCAGGAAGCACGCGAGGAGATGCGGGCGGCGCGGACGCGTGGCGAGATCCCTTCGGCTCATGAGTTTGAGCGGGAGCTGGAAACGATCCTTGAGGACATCAGCTATGAGCGGAACGGCAAGGGTGCGACCCGCTGGAGCCGTTCGATCTCGAACTGATCCGCCGGATCAGAAGGTGCGATCAGCGCCGGCGCCCTCAGGCGCCGGCGTTTTCTTTGCCGATGCGTAGCAGGGATAGCGGAGCCCGCAAGGTCAGGCTCGGGCATCGGCTAGGAATGCCCCTCATATTCGCAGAAGGCAGGGGCCTCGACCCCCAGCAGGGGCAGGCCCCGGTCGCAGACCTCGCGGCCGCCGTCCCACATCATCTTGAGCGCGACATAGAGGATCAGCACGAGGCCGACATACGCAATCCAGCGATGCTTGTGCAGCAGCTTGGCGATGAACGTGGCGGCGATGCCCATCAGCACAACGGACAGGGCGAGCCCGAAGATGAGGATCATGGGGTGGTCATGAGCCGCGCCGGCGACGGCCAGCACGTTGTCCAGGGACATGGAGACGTCGGCCACCACGATCTGGATGATCGACTGGCGCAGGGTCTTTTCCTTCTGCCCCGCAATCATCCCGTCGGCGTTGAGATCCTGACCCGTGATCGCCTCGGCTTCCTTGTTGTGGGAGTCGCTGCGCAGTTCACGCCACATCTTCCAGCACACCCACAGCAGCAATACGCCGCCCGCGAACAGTAGGCCGATGATCGCCAGAAGCTGGGTGGTGATAAGGGCGAAGCCGATACGCAGGATTGTGGCGGCGAGGATGCCGAACAGGATGGCCTTCTTGCGCTGCTCCGGCGGAAGACCCGCGGCGGCCAGACCGATAACGACCGCATTGTCCCCCGCGAGGACGAGGTCGATCATGATGACTTGCAGGAAGGCCTGAAGCGCCTCGGACGTGAAGTAGTATTCCATCGGTCAGGCGCTCGTCGGATCGGGGGAAATGACAGGAGCGCCCACATTCGTCAGGCCGGACGGGTTTGCAAGAGGGAGGAGGGCCACGGGACGGTTAAGGGAGCTTCCTGCCTTGACTTTCGGAGGCTGATCCTGTTTCTGCCCCACTTCCCTTCGGGGAGATGACGGGTGGCGCGCCGCCGCCGTTGAGATCGCGAGGGCCATCGGGGCCCCGCCGGAGCGCGCTGAAAACGAGGACGACCATGTCGAAGCGTAGCAACGCGAAATACAAGATCGACCGCCGCGTCGGGGAAAACATCTGGGGCCGCGCGAAGAGCCCCTTCAATTCCCGCCAGAGCCGCCCCGGTCAGCACGGCGCCCGCCGCAGCAACAAACCCTCCGATTTCGGCCTGCAGCTCATGGCGAAGCAGAAGCTGAAAGGCTATTACGGCGACATCACCGAGAAGCAGTTCCGCAAGACCTATGAAGAAGCGGCCCGCCGCACCGGCAACACCGCCGAGCTTCTGGTTGGTCTGATGGAAAGCCGTCTCGACACGGTTGTTTACCGCGCGAAATTCGTGCCGACGATTTTCGCGGCCCGCCAGTTCGTTAACCACGGCCATGTCACGCTGAACGGCAAGAAGGCGAACATCGCCTCCATGCTGGTGAAACCGGGCGACGTGATCGAAGTGCGTGAGCGTTCGCGCAACATGGCCCTCGTGATCGAGGCGATGGGTTCTGGCGAGCGTGACGTGCCGGAATATGTCGAGGTCGATCCCAAGGCGATGACCGCGAAATACATCCGCATGCCGACGCTGAGCGACATCCCGTACGCCGCGCGCATGGAGCCCAACCTGGTGGTCGAGTTCTACTCGTCGTAACCGGACCGGGCTTCAGGACCCGTTCGTCAGAACACTGGAAAGGGCGGCGCGGGCAACCGGCCGCCCTTTTGCTTTGTGGCCTCGCCTGGCGCTTTGTGGCTATATCCGGCGCTTTGCGGCTTCGCGCAGCGCGCGAATGGCGGGACATGCCCCGCCAGCTTGGGTTAGCCTGCGCCGTACGCATGGGAGTCCGCATGTCCGACCAGCCCTCCATCGACGCCGTCCGCGCCGCCACAATCGTCGATCCGAAAAAACGGAAATCGTTCTCCTTGAAGGATCGCGAAACGCACGGCGGCCATATCTTTGCATCCAAGAAGGACGCGAAGGACTCGCTGGAGACGGACGCCCTCGTGATCGACGAGCTGCAGGACGCGCTGTTCGCCGGCAAGGCGGGCGCTCTTCTTGTCGTGCTCCAGGGCATCGACACATCGGGCAAGGACGGAACGACAAAAGAGGTGTTCCGCTACACCAGCCCGCTTGGCGTCAACGTCTTCGCATTTGGCAAGCCAACCGAGGAAGAGCTGGCGCACGACTATCTCTGGCGCCTGCACCAGCGCACGCCGAAGCTGGGCTATATCCATGTCTTCAACCGCTCGCAGTATGAAGACGTGCTTGTGGTGAAGGTGCGCAACCTCGCGCCGGCGGACAGGGTCGAGGAGCGCTACGAGCAGATCAACAATTTCGAGAAAATGCTGGCGGAGAACGGCACGCGGGTGCTGAAGCTGATGCTGCACATCTCAAAGGACGAGCAGGGCAAGCGGCTACAGGAGCGGCTGGATGTTCCGGCCAAGCGCTGGAAGTTCAACGCGGGCGATATCGAGGACCGCAAGCTTTGGGACCAGTATCAGGCCGCCTACGAGATCGCGATCCAGCGTTGCTCCACCGGTCACGCGCCGTGGCATGTGGTGCCGGCGGACAGCCGCTCGCGTCGCGACGCCATCGCCGCACGGCTGATCCGCGGCGAGTTGGAGACGATGAAGCCGGAATATCCGGATCCGGGCTGGAAGGCAGAACAGTTCAAGATCGGTTGAGCCGTTTCGCCGGGCCTTGTTGAATGCCCCATTCACGCGTCGTTCATATCGTTTATCAATAAGTCCGCTTCGGGATAACCGGAGGGCCTTTCAATGAACCATCTTCTGAAACTCGCGGGCGTTGTTGCGCTGGCGGGATCGCTCGGCGGCTGCGTGATCGTGGCCGCCGATGGCGACAGTAACCGGGGCGACAGCAAATGGCGCGACGGCCATGGCAAGGCCGGGCTGGTTTATGGCGCCGAGATCGGCGTGCGCGCGCCGGAAGTCGTCCTCACCGTTCACTCCAACGGTTGCACCCAGCGCGAACATTTCCGCTCGCGGGTGGATCGCAATGGCGGCGACAACAGCTTCACCGTCACCTTCCGCCGCACGCAGGAGGATTTCTGCAAGGCGCTGGCGCCCGAAGGCGTGCGGCTGACCTGGAGCTATGCCGAACTCGGCTTGCCCCAGGGCGCGCAGGTGATCCTTGGAAACCGCGTAGGACGGTGAGGCGCTAAAGCGCTTTCACCGAACCGCCGCTGGACGTGTCCTTCGTGAAATCCGCCGGCTTGCCATGGACGCGCACCGACGCGCCGCTGGAAGCCTCGCCCGAGGCGCGGGCGGTGGCGTAAACATCCGCGCTGGCGCCGGAAGACGCATCCACACTGGCGGACTCGCACCGCAGCGAGCCGCCATCGAAGGACGCGCCGGAGGAGATATCGGCCTCCAGCTTGCGGCACGTGCCGGCGAGCTGGAGCGAAGCGCCGCTCGACACTTCCACGCCGAGATCGCCGAAGCGGAGTTCGCGGCCTTCAATGCTTGAACCGGACGACGCCGAGACTTCATCGTATTCGGGCGCGGTCACGGTGACGGTGTAGCGGGGACCGTTACTGCCGAAATTCATGCCCTTGCGGCCGATGTGCAGTTCGCCGTCTTTCACCTCGATCTTCAGATTGCCGAACTTGCCGTTCGGTTCTTCCGCCGAGATCGCGAACGGACCCTGTTTCAGGATCACCCGGACGCCGGCCGACGCTGAAACATCGTCGAAGCCTCTGAGGTTGAAGCTGCGGGTTTCAGCCATTGCGGGGAGGGTGGTGAAGGCTGCGGCGCCCGCTGCGGCGGCTGCGAGGGAGAGGAGGATGGCGGTACGGCTCATATCGGTCTCCTGAATGACCTGTCTTGTTGGGGCCTCAGCCGCGCCGCCGTCCGGACGTCCTGGGTTCCGGTTGGGCGGCGGGGCATGGGGTGGGCGCTTTTGCGCGTCTGTTGTTCTTAATAGCGTAGTTGATATCGAAAAACAATAAATTTAACCCGGCTTCTTTCAGGCACAGAAAAGAGGCCGCGCACGCACGGTTTGGGTGCGCAAGATGCGCGCCGGCATGTGATTTTCCTGGGCGGCCCTGAAGGCGTCAGGCGCGGGCGGCGGCGACGACCTGATCGTAAAGCTCGGTTGTGGCGAAACCGTCGGACAGCAGGCCGCGATCCTTCTGGAAGCGCTGGAGCGCCCCGCGCGTGTTCCGGCCGATCAGCCCGTCCGGCGTTCCCGCCGGATAGCCAAGCTGGTTCAGCGCGCCCTGCATTGTCTGCACCTGCTCACGCGTCAGCAGCTTGATGTTGTCGGGCCAGGGGCGGGACAGGTCGGCGCGGCCGGCAAGCCGGTCAGCCAGCAGGCCGATGGCAAGGGCGTAGCTGTCCGCGTTATTGTATTTCTTGATCACGCCGAAATTGTCGAACAGCAGGAAGGCTGGCCCGTGCGAGCCCGCGGGCAGAAAGAGTTCGGCCTTCAGCCCGCTGGCCGGCGCAACGGCAAGGCCCGAAGCCTGGCTCAGCCCGCGCGATGTCCATTCCGACACGCTCATCCGGCGGCCATCGCCCAGCGAATAATCGAAGCCCTGCGGGATCGCGACTTCAACAGCCCACGGCTCGCCCTTCCGCCAGCCGGACGCGGTGAGGTAGTTCGCGGCGGAGGCCAGGGCGTCGCCTGCATTGGTCCACAAATCCTTGCGGCCGTCGCGGTCGAAGTCGCGGGCGTGCGCAACAAAGGTGGTGGGCATGAACTGCGTCTGGCCCACGGCGCCCGCCCATGAAGCCTTTGCAAACTGGTCGCGCGTGGCTGAGCCGTCCTCGATCAGTTGCATGATCGCGAGCAACTGGCTCTCGTTGAAGTCGACCCGGCGGCCGATCGCGGCCTGAGAGGCGAGGGCGCGGGGCGCGTCGATATTTCCTATGAAGGAACCATAGCTCGATTCCATGCCCCAGATCGCCGCGACGATCTCGCGGGGCGGGGCATAGGACTGTTCGATGGCGTTCAGGGCGACATTGTTGTCGCTGATCTTCTTGAGTCCGTTCGTGACGCGCGTCGCCGACACGGCGGTCTTGGCGTAATCCCAGATCGGCTTCACGAACTCGGCCTGATTATCGAAGTTGGCCGTCTGGACCTCCTGGGCGATGGGCGTCAGCCCGTCGAGCACTTGTTTCACGGAGGATGTCTTGCGGCCGGAAGCGAGCGCCCGCTCGGCGAACCCGTTGCGCCACGTGTCGAAACCGTTGTCCCCCGATGAGGCGAAGTCGAGGCGCGATGATCCGCCGGAGGGGGCGGGAGGGGCGGGATTGGGCCCGGCGCCGGATTCCGTGGTCTGGCAAGACAGGACCAGAAGGGAGGCCGCCACGGTCAGCGCAGCCGCCTTGGCCAGGGGGAGCCTGCGCCGGGAGGCCTGGCGGCCCGCTACCGGTCGGGTCTGGGAACCTTGGGCCTTTTTCATGGACCGCCTCCACCGGCCTGCGCGCGTTTTCGCAGGCGAATCCAAGCTAACACATTGCGTTGAGGCAATATGACGGCGGCATCATGAACGGAGAGGAAATGGCCGGGTTCCAGAGCAGCAAAGAAGAAGGTATCGGGGCCCGAACCGCGATTGACATCGCTGGCGTCCACGGCTATCTCGCCCCCTCTTCAAACTCCGGAATGGCCTCAGGTTATGAAAGTCAGAAGCTCTCTTAAATCCCTGAAGGGCCGTCACCGCGACTGCAAAGTCGTCCGGCGTAAAGGTCGTGTCTATGTGATCAACAAGACCGACCCCCGTTTCAAGGCCAAGCAAGGCTAGGCGACGGTTCCGGGCGGCGTCGCCCGGTGGACTGGCTGCTTGCGCCACAAATCCGGCTTGTCCATAGTCGGGTTATGCATTTTGCCCGCAAACACATTGATATGAAACGGCATCGGTATGTGCTGGCGGCTGTCCTCGCGGGGGCGGCGCTTGCAGCTTGCGGCGAGCCCAGCGTTTCCACGGAAAAGCAGGCTCAGGCGCTCGCCGGGGTGGATGCTGCGGCCGCCGCGCCGCGCGCCTCCGAGGACAATCTCGCCCAATCCCTGATTGACAAGCTCACCGAGGCCGAGGACGCGATGGACGCGGCCGCGCTTGAGGAAGAAATCTGGGATGCGTGGCTGCTGTCGGGCAGTCCCACCGTCGACATCCTGATGCGCCGCGGCGTCGAAGCGATGGAGACAGATGATCTCGAACTGGCGCGCGACATGTTCGACCGCGCCATCCTGATCAAGCCGGCCTACGCCGAAGGATGGGCCCGCCGTGCGGTGATCTTCTTTAATGACGGCCAGTATGATGAGGCGATCGCCGATCTGGAATCGTCGTTGACTCACGAGCCGCGCCATTTCGGGGCGTGGATTCTGCTGGGCATGATCTTCGAGTCGGTGACCGAGCCCGCCGCCGCGCTGCACGCCTATCGCAAGGCGCTGGAAATCCACCCCAACGCTGACGCCGCAAAACGGGGCGAACGGCGTCTGATACGCGCGGTCGAAGGCCGCGCTCTTTAGGCGGCGATCAGTGCAGCTTGCTGTTTTCGGGCGGCGTCGCGCCAAGTGAATCCACTTTTGCTGCAAGCGCGCGGGCGGCCGGGAGTTCGCTTGCGCCGGCGTCACGATAGCGGCGCATCGCCTGTTTCCATAGAAAAGCCGCCTGTCCCTCGCGTCCAGCCGCTTGCGCATGGTCGCCGGCAAGCGTGGTGAGTTCGGCGATCAAGACGGGTGGCGTGGCCGGGTCGGCTTTCAACTTCTGCAATTCAACAGTCAGCAGGCTCTCCGCCTCATCCAGCCGCTGCTCGCGCAGGGCGGCCCGGATCGCCTCGAATTCTGACGCTTCTGGCGCATCGCTACTGGCGGCCGGTGCGGCTACAGGCGACGGCTCCTGGTCCTGAGGTGCGCCCGGAGTGGGTTCAGCGGGCGCGGGCGCAGGCTGAGCGGGTGCTGCTTGGGCCGGTGCAGGCGGGACCGGGACTGGTTGAGCCACGACGGGTTGCACGGTGGCTTGCGGTACGGGCGCCTGCGCGCTGGGCTGAACCGGTGGCGCGGCAGGCGCCGCGGCGGCAGGTTCGGGCGGGCGAGGCGGCGGCGTGGTGGTGGACGTTCCCGGCCGGGAGGTGAGCGTGGCGGACGAAGGGAACGGCGCACGGCCGCCGACTACGCCGCCAGCTGTGACGCCTCCCGCCGGCTTCGCGGCAGGTGTGGGCTGGGGCGGAACAGGGGTGTCGGAGCGCCAATCGCGGTCAGCGGCGCGGGCCCGCTCGGCATAGAACGCGTCCGCCTGGCTGAGCGCTTTCGCGGTCCGCTCCGCCGCCTCGGCCTGTTTGGCCCGGCTGGCGCCTGTGAAAACAACGGCTGACACAAGAAGCACGAGGCCTGCGCAAGCGCCCGCGACGCCGGCGACCAGCAGCCACAGCGTCAGCGGCGCGCCGGGCGAGAACAACTCGCCAGACGCCGCATGGTTCGTCCAGGCCAGCCAGCCTCCGCCACCCGCAAGGGCGAGGCCTGCAATAAATAGAACAATGCGTACGATCATTCGAACCCTGTGTCCGGCCCCTCATGACGGTCTGCGCCGTCTTGTTCTCTGCCGCACGATTAACTGTTCCGCGGCCACGCTCAACAGCATTCCACCCAATGGGAGAGCCTGGAAAGCACGTCGCCGGGTTGCGGGACTCAGTCTCCTCGCTCCTGAACCGTGGCGAGCACCTTTTGTTAACCCTTTCTTTGCAAGGGTTAACGCCGCAGTCACCAATCGACCGTGTTCCAGGACCTGCGGCCAGAGGTTTCGTCATGACCGGCGAAGAAGTTCTCGACTTTGGACGGGATGCGTTGTGGGCGGCGGTGTTCATGTCGGCGCCGGTGATGATCGTGGGTCTGCTCGTCGGCCTGGTCATCGCCTTCTTCCAGGCGCTGACGCAGGTGCAGGAAATGACGCTGGTCTTCGTGCCGAAGATTCTCGCGATCTTCCTCACGCTTCTCATCTTTCTGCCGCTGATGGGCGCGGTGATCGCCGGTTTGTCGAACGAGGTCTTCGCGCGGATCGCAGCTTTCTAGACCACAGGGCGGCGCAGCCGCTGATAGAGGGAAACACGGCGTCGTGGACTGGCTGACGCAATATGCATGGGTCGGCGCGCTGTTGTTTGCGCGTCTCGGCGCGGTGCTGATGCTGGCTCCCGGCTGGGGCGAGACGGCTGCGCCTGTAACCCTGCGTCTTGCGGCGGCGGTGCTGGTGACGGCGGCGATGGCGCCGGCGCTGGCCGGGGCGGTGCCGCAGGCGCCCGCGACGGCTGTCGCCGGGCTGCCGCTGATCGTCGGCGAGATTCTGGTCGGTCTGGTGCTGGGCGCCGGTGCGCGCTTGATGATGAGCGCGTTGCAGGTCGCAGGCGCCACGGCGGGCATCGCTTCAGGCCTGGGTTTCGCGCAACAGATCGATCCGGTCGCAAGTCAGCAGGGCGCGATCTTTTCCGCGTTCTTCTCTCTCATCGGCGTCGTGCTCGTGATGGCTGCGGGGCTGCATCGTGTGATGATCGGGGCGGCGGCGGAAAGTTATTCCGTGTTTCCGCCTGGCGTTCTGCCGCCGGCCGGCGATTCGTCCGTATTCGTCATCAACGCGGTCGCGGATGCATTCCGGCTGGGCATCCAGATTGCCGCCCCGGTTCTGCTGTTCTCGCTGATCTTCAACCTCGGGTTGGCGCTGGTGGCGCGTCTTTTGCCGCAGGTGCAGGTTTTCCTGATCGCAATGCCGCTTTCAGTGCTGCTCGGTCTCGCCGTTATCGCGCTGGGCCTCGGTGGCGGACTCATGGTCTGGCTGGAGGAGATGGAGCGCCAGACGCGCTTCCTCTCCGCGCCGTTCTAGGGGGACGCCATGGCTGACGAGCAGGATAAGAGTCAGAAGACAGAAGCCCCGACGCCCAAGCGCCTGGAAGATGCGCGGAAGAAAGGCGACATCGCGAAAAGCCAGGACGTGCCCGTCTGGTTCCTGCTGGCGGCTGCGGCCGCGGTAATAGCGGCGGCGGGGCCGCTTTCGGCGGCGATCGCGCGGCCGCTGACGGCCATGCTGGACCATCCCCACGAATTCCGGCTGACCGACGGCGGCGGGCAACGCCTGTTGTCCGAACTGGTGATGACGCTGGCTTTTCCGTTGATCATCATCTTCGGCGCTCTCTTCGTCGCGACGCTCCTCGGCCACCTCGTCCAGCACCGGCCGTTGTGGACGGCGGAAAAAATGAAGCCGGACCTGTCCAAGCTCTCGCCCATGAAAGGCTTCGGAAGGTTGTTCGGCGTGCAAGGCTGGGTAAACCTGTTGAAAGCCTTCCTGAAGTTCGTCGCCGTGTCGGCCGCCGTGGCCTACGCGGTATGGCCTGACCGGCTGGCGCTGGCGGAGGCGGGGCGTCTCGACATTGCGGCGCTGATGATGTTGGGCCAACAGATCGCGGGGCGGCTGTTCATCGCCGCGCTCGTTGTCGTCGGCATCATCGCGGCCATGGACTGGCTCTGGCAGCGCTACAGCTTCATGGAGCGCATGAAGATGTCGCGTCAGGAAATCCGCGACGAAACCAAACAGAGCGAGGGCGACCCGCATATCCGCGCGCGCCTGCGTCAGATCAGGATGGAGCGGGCCGGGAAGCGGATGATGGCGAATCTGCCTAAGGCGACGGTCGTCATCACGAACCCGACCCACTATTCGGTGGCCCTACGGTATGAAGCGGACACGGATGCGGCCCCGGTTTGCGTGGCCAAGGGCGTGGACGCGGTTGCCTTACGCATCCGGGAGGTGGCGAAAGAGCACGATATCCCGATTGTGGAGAATGTGGCGCTGGCGCGCGCCCTGTTCGCTACCGTGGACGTCGACGGAACCATTCCCCGCGACCATTTCGAAGCTGTAGCCAAGATTATCAGCTTCGTCATGCGAACCAGAAAGGGGAGGCGTGCGCCCGCATGACCCGCCCCGAAAGTCTGCGAATCACTGATAAACTGCCGATTCAACCAACGGAAATCGCGCAATGACCGAAGCTTCCGAGATCATTCAGGACGAGGCCGTGGAGGCCGCGCCAGCGGGCAAGGGGTTCGACTGGCTCCAGCTGGGCTTCTGGTCGGCGCTTGTCGTGGCGGGCGGCGCGGCGGGCATGGCCCTGACCTGGAGCGAGGCCGTCGGTCCCGCCGGAGCGGTGCTGGTCATCGCGCTGGGCGCGATGGCGCTGGTGCTTGTGCTGTGGGCGATGCGCGGCGCAGGCCGCAAGCTGGGCGTGTTTCCCGAGCGCGGCGCGGCCGAGGCGGCCGCCACCCAGACCCGCAAGCTGCTCTGGCTAGAAGCGCTGGGCGAACCGGCCCTGATCTCGGACCGTGGCGGCGCGACGGTGTCGGCCAACGGGCCCTATCTTGAACTGTCGCAGATCGCGCGCGATCTGGGCGAGGGCGGGCATGCGCCGTCGATCGACCGTCTGTTCGGCGCCAATCCGGGCATGGCGGCCCCGATCTATCGCCTGTCGAAAGCCGTGAAGGCCGGACAAAGCCGCACGGAAGTTCTGCCCGCCATCCTGTTCGGTGATGCGCTGATGCCCGTGCAGTACGAGGCGAGCGTTGCACCGCTCGGATCGACGCGCGCCCTGTGGCGCCTGCGCCGGATGGAAGCCAACGCCGCGACGGCCGGCTCGGTCGATCCGCGGGCGCTGTATGTCGAAGACGCGCCGGTCGGTTTCTTCTCGGCGCGCCGCGATGGCCGCGTCGTCTATGTGAACCAGACGCTGCGCAACATGCTGGGCCTGCCGGAAGAACCGGCGGGGTTGCGCATGGAAGACATCCTGCGCCCGGAGGGCCTGAAGCTGATGCGCCGCGAAGTGCGCGGCGCCGCCAGCCAGCGCGCCGAAGTCGTGATGCGCGCGCGCGATGGCGTTGAAACGCCCGCCACGCTGATCACCACCTGGTCGGGCAAGGGCCCGGACGCGCTGACCCGTTCGGTTGTCTATGTCGCCAGCGCCGCTGAATCGGTGCAGCGCCGTTCCGCCGCCGCACCCGCCGGCGAGAGTGTGGCGCGTTCTGCGGGACGTGGCGACGACACCATGTTTGTCGATGCGCCGTTCGGCGTTGTGCGCCTTGATGGCGAGGGCGTCGAAAGCGCTGTGATGCTGGACGCCAACCGCGCGCTGCTGGAGATGACGGAAGGCCGCGCCCAGCCGGGCGTGCGCTTCGCCGACCTGTTCGTGGCCGACCAGGGGCCCGCGCAACTGGCGGACGAGCTGGCCAAGGCGCTGGACGGCGCCATCAACCTGCGGCTGGCGGGCGAATCCCAGAAGTCGGTGGACGTGTTCATTGCGCTGGACCGTAATGGCCGTCCCAGCGCCGCCTATGTCATCGACACGACGGAGAAAAAGCTGCTGGAGCAGCGCGTGGCGCAGGGCGAGAAGCTTTCGGCCATCGGTCAGCTCGCAGGCGGTCTCGCGCACGACTTCAACAACCTGCTGCAAGGCATCATTCTCAACGTCAACAAGTTGCAGGTCCGTCACCCTCCGGGCGATCCGACCTTCTTCGAGCTGAAGTCGATCAACGAATTCGCTTCGCGCGGCGCCGAACTGGTGCGCACGCTGCTCGCCTATGCGCGCAAGCAGGTGTTCCGTCAGGAAGTGTTCGATGTGTCGGACGTGCTGTCCGAATACTATGTCCTGCTGCGCGACATCATCGACGAGCGCATCAAGCTGGACATCGTGCATGGCCGCGACTTGCCGCGCATCAAGGCGGACAAGGGCCAGCTGGAAACCGCGCTGACCAACCTGTGCACCAATGCACGCGATGCAATGATCGAGAAGTCCGGCGGCGGACAGCTGACCATCCGCACCTCGCGCGCGGACGCGTCGGTGGCGCGCAAGGACGGCTTCAACCTGGTGATCGACGGCGACTATGTGCTGGTCGAGGTGATCGACGATGGCGGCGGCATTCCGCAGGAGATCACCGAGAAGATTTTCCAGCCTTTCTTCACCACCAAGGATCCGGGCCACGGCACTGGCCTCGGCCTCGCCACCGTATATGGCATCGTCAAGCAGTCAGGCGGCTACATCTATCCGGTCTCTCGCCCCGGACGCGGCACGACGTTCAAGATCTTCCTGCCGGCCTTCACGGGCGAGGCGGAAGAGGCTGCGCCCGAGACGGTCTTCGATGCGCCGCCGGAACCTTCGGCCTCCACGCCGGGCAAAGGCGCCGATCTCGCCGGCCGTGGCCGCATCCTGCTGGTCGAGGACGAGGAGGGCGTACGCGGCATCGCGGCGCAATTGCTCGCCTCGTGCGGTTATCAGGTGATCGAAGCGGGCGATGGCGAACAGGCTCTGGAAATCATCAAGGAGAATGGGGGCAATATCGATCTCCTCATTTCCGATGTGGTGATGCCGGGCATGGATGGTCCCGCCCTGTTGAAAGCCGCCAGGCCCTGGCTGGGCAAGTCCCGTGTGATGTTCATCTCGGGCTACGCCGAACGCGATCTCGCCAAGACGCTGGAAGAAGAGCGTTCGATCTCGTTCCTGCCCAAGCCTTTCACGCTGCGCCAGCTCGCCGAACGCGTAAAACAGGAGCTGAATGCGCGGGAGAAGGAGGCGGCCTGAGCGGCGGCCTTCTTCGATCGTACGACGCACGCTTCTGCGAAGCGGTGACGGACGGCTGATTTGGCGGCCGCAGGGATATGCGATTTTCGCCTGCACATTTCACAGCGTGGTGAGACGGAAGGCTGCTGCTGAAAACGTGCGTCAACGCGCATACGTGGACAATCGTTCCCAAACCCGATGACGCTTGCAGCCGGCGCGGGCGCTATTCAGCCCCAGGGGCCCTTCGCCGGAGGGCGCCGGCGGCGATTGAAAACCGGCACGGACGAGCCTGCCGGTTGCGTATCGCCCACCGGCATTGTGCGGGTGTTCAGCGGCGAGACGTAGGCGTCTTTCTCACCGAAGCGTTCAGCCAGCGCCTTCACGCGGTTGGCCGTGTTGGGGTGGGTCGAGAACAGATTGTCCGCGCCGCGCCCCGCCAGCGGGTTGATGATGAACATGTGCGCCGTCGCCGGATTTTGCTCCGCGCTCTC
>CAZJZQ010000049.1:0-2723 GCA_964550535.1 uncultured Rhizobium sp. | reverse complement strand
GCCGGATTGCGTTCCGCCTGCATGTTCACCGCGCCGCGACGGGCGTAGGCGTCGATCTTCTGCAGGGCGGAAGCAAGCGCCGCCGGATCGCCAGAGATTTCCGCGCCGCCCGCATCGGCCTCGTATTCCCGGCCCCGGCTGATCGCCATCTGCACCAGCGCGGCGGCCATGGGGGCGAGGATGGCGATCGCGATCACGCCGATAAAGCCGCCGGGCCGCTCGCGGTTATTTCCGCCGAAGAAGAACGCAAAATTGGCCAGCGCCGAGATCGCGCCCGCGACCGTCGCGGTGATGGTCATGGTCAGCGTGTCGCGGTTCTTCACGTGCGCCAACTCGTGCCCCATCACCGCACGCACTTCGCGCCGGTCGAGCATGGAGAGAAGGCCCATGGTGGCGGCGACGGCGGCGTGCTGCGGGTCGCGGCCGGTTGCGAAGGCGTTGGGCTGGTCGTTCGGAATGATGGTGATGCGCGGGCGCGGCAGACCGGCGCGCTGGGCCATCTCCGCCACATCCTGCGCATAGACGCGGATGCGCGGGTCGGCGTGGCGCTCGTCAACTTCCTGAGCCTTGTACATCGACAACACGATCTTGTCGGCGTTCCAGTAGCTGATGAAGTTCATCGCCACGGCGAAGGCGAGCGCGATCAGCATCCCCGCCGCGCCGCCGATGAGATAACCCACGCCAACGAACAGCGCCGTAAGCGCCGCCAGCAACATGAAAGTGCGAAGATGGTTCGATCCGCGCATCGTGTCTCCCGTTCCGCTCAACCCTGATAGGTGGTGACCGGTTACCGTTAGCTCAAGATGCCAGGTGTCGCTGTACGTGCGGTTACTGCACGTTGATCGTGATCGTTTCCGACTCGATCGAGGGATTGAACGGCGTGTGGTTGAGGTCGGCGAAGACCAGTTTCAGCGTGTGCTGGCCGGGCGACAGTTCCACGACCGTCTCGGTCTGACCGCCGCCGAAATGGATGTGCTGGGCGTCGTTCGGGATCGCGAACTCCATCTCTTCGGCGGGAATCTCCGCATCGACCAGCAGATGGTGGTGGCCGGTGTTTTCCTTCTCGATCAGCGCGGGCGCGACGCCCATGCCGGAAAGGCCGAACACCACGCGTACGGGCGAGGTGACCGTTGCGCCGTCCTTCAGGTTCACGAAATAGACCATCGGACCGGTTGTCTCATGCGGCTTCGTCGCCGCGAGTTGTTCGATTTCGAGCGCGGCGACGCGGGTCTGGAGGCTTTCGATCCGCGCGTTCGTCTCGGCGCCGCTTCCTGCCGAAGGCTGGGGCGAGCAGGCGATAAGCGCTGCGAGGCCGATGGCGGCCGCCAGCATGGCGGGCGGGGCGTTGCGCATGTCATGTCCTCCACTGTCGTTTGTCGCGAACCTGATAGCATGCCGGGGCAGGGAGGCGAGGAGATTCACCCCCCGCGCCAACGGATGTGATGGTTAAGCATGGTCCATCCGGGCCGTTAGGATGGTTACACCATGGCAGGCTCCTTGCAGCCCCCGCTTGCGCCTGACGGGATGACGCCCGAAACAGGCCGCAGGACCGGTCCGGACCCGAATGCACGTGACAGACGCCACCGCCCCGAAATCGCTGAACGCTGTTGCAGAGGCGAAAACCGGCGCGCGCTTCTTCATCGTATCTGTGGCCGCCTTCCTGGCTGACCTGATCATCGTGATGACCATTCGCGAAGTGTTCGGGCTTTCGGTCACGGCGTCGGCGGCCATCGGTTTCGTCACGGCATGGATCGGCAGCTATCTCGGCCATGAATACTGGACATTCCGGGGGGCTGGGTCGGGCGCCTCCATGGGCCGGCTGACCAAGAATCTGATCTCCAACGCCATCGCGCTCAGCGTGCGGCTCGCCATCATTTTCACTCTGGAGACGATTCATGCGCCGGAGACACGGATTCTGGCCTTTGCTTACTTCTTCACCGGGGCGGGTTCGTCGTTCACCGTGAACTTCCTGATCAACCGCTTCTGGGTCTTCGCCCGCAAATAGCGGTTCGCCTCAACTCAGCCCCCTAGATATGGCGTCCGCTGGAAAATGTGGCCGGACGCTGTTTTCATGCTTTGTTCTGGAGAACATTTGTAGTACATACGGTGCGGACAGGTTGGATCGCCGGGAGTTTGCTGGCGCCGGAACCTCGTGGCAGATGTGGAGATGAAAATGGCGAACGCAGCGCTTCGGGTGGTGGATACCGGCATGGACAAGCAGAAAGCTCTTGAAACGGCGCTCGGCCAGATCGAGCGCAATTTCGGCAAGGGCTCGATCATGCGCCTGGGCACCCAGCAGGCGCTGGATATCGAGGCGATTTCTACCGGATCGCTGGGTCTCGATATCGCGCTTGGCATCGGCGGTCTGCCGAAAGGCCGGATCATCGAGATCTACGGGCCGGAAAGCTCGGGCAAGACCACGCTGGCGCTTCATGTGATCGCTGAATCGCAGAAAAACGGGGGCGTCTGCGCCTTCGTGGACGCGGAACACGCGCTTGATCCGATCTATGCGGGAAAGCTGGGGGTCGATCTCGACGACCTGCTGGTGTCGCAGCCGGATGCGGGCGAACAGGCGCTCGAAATCGCTGACACGCTGGTGCGGTCGGGCGCTGTCGACGTGCTGGTGATTGACTCGGTCGCGGCGTTGACCCCGCGCGCAGAACTCGAAGGCGAGATGGGCGACAGCCTGCCGGGTCTTCAGGCGCGCCTGATGAGCCAGGCGC
>CAZJZQ010000048.1:16013-22727 GCA_964550535.1 uncultured Rhizobium sp. | reverse complement strand
GGTCTATCCTGCGTTTTTTCTTCTGCGTTTCGGGCGAACGAGTTGAATTTGTTCGCGAAGAATTTTGGGGGCGTTCGGACTTATCCTTCGGTTGCGAGACGCCGCAGGCATTGAAACCGGCGGAACCAGCCGTCTATAGTTTCGGATCGGGCGCACGGTTCGGTGCGCCCAACAGACATCAGGCAGGCTCATATGTTCTCGCATATCATGCTCGGTACGAATGATATCGTCCGGTCGAAAGCGTTCTATGACTCTGTGCTCGGCGCGCTTGGCGTCGCGCCGGGATTTGAGGACAAACACCCGGACAAGCACCGCGTGTTCTGGCGCACCAAGACCGGCACGTTCGGCGTTTCCGTCCCGATCAATGGAGAACAGGCCTGCTTCGCCAATGGCGGCACGATCGGCTTCGCCTGCGAGACGCCGGAACAGGTTCATGCCTGGCATGAGGCTGGCCTGGCGGCTGGCGGAACGTCCATCGAAGAGCCGCCGGGCCTGCGCCCCGGGCCGAACGGTTTCTACCTTGCCTATCTCCGCGATCCGGATGGCAACAAGATCTGTGCGATGCATCGCGTGAAACAGCCCAAGCCATGAGGTGTTTGACCCAGCCCATCCAGAGCTGGCGCACCGTGACAGGAGCGGCGCATGACGATCGGCAATCCGAACTCCGTTGATGCGCTCGGCATCGATCCGGACTCCGGCCATGCGCTTCTGGTCATCACGGATGATCAGGACTGGCACGACCCCGTTGCGCACATCAATCTTCTGCAACAGAAGATCGGCGCATATCTCGGCTTCCTGAACACCGGGCAGTTCGAGAACGCATTGCCCGAGTCCGTTGGCCGCACGCGGCGCATCGCGGTGATCCAGCAGTTTGAACCGCCCGCCGACATGATCCCGGTGCTGGACCTGATCGAGACGCAGCTGGAAGCGTTCGATGTTCAGTTCAGTTATGGCCCGCTGCCCGATGGTTATGACCCGCTGGACTGAGGCGCCTCGCAGGCCTGCTCCTGCGCAACGCTGGCGGAGCAGCGGGGCAAGCAGGACGGCTTGACGTCCAACCCCGCCGGGGCCTATCCAGCGCCTATGTCGAACCGCCTCGCCCTCGCGAACTATTATTACCGCACGCTGAAATAGCGGGCGGAGCGTGTGACATGCGCCTGCCCTCCGGCGGCGACACGCTCGACAAGCACCCAGCCTCCGGACAATAAGACCAGCCGTGGACCCTCGTGTCCCGTACCGGAGCCTGAACCGTGACCCTTGACGATTTCCAGCCCAAATCGCGCTTCCTGACCGACATGATCGGGCGCGGCCACGTGTATCAGATGACGGACGCGCAGGGGCTGGACGCCTACTGCGCGAGTGAGATTCCGGTCGCCTATATCGGTTTCGACGCCACGGCGAAGTCGCTGCACGTTGGGTCGCTGGTGCAGATCATGAACCTGCACCGGCTACAGAAGGCGGGCGGCAAACCGATCGTGTTGATGGGCGGCGGCACGACCAAGATCGGCGACCCGACCGACAAGGAGAAGTCGCGCCCCATCCTCACCGAAGCGGAAATCGCGGCGAACCTGGCGGGGATCAGGAAGAATTTTGAACCGTTCCTGACATTCGGTTCGGGCCCGACCGACGCGATCATGATCGACAATGCGGAGTGGCTGGACCAGATCAAGTGGATCGAGTTCCTGCGCGACTACGGCAAGCATTTCACGATCAACAAGATGATCGCGCAGGAGACAGTCGCGCGCCGGCTGCGCAATGAGGAGCCGTACACCTTCCTCGAATTCAACTACATGCTGTTGCAGGCGTATGACTTCCTTGAGCTGGCGCGCACGCACAATTGCCGCGTCCAGCTTGGCGGATCGGACCAGTGGGGCAATATCGTCAACGGCATCGACCTGACGCGCCGTATCGCCGACACGCAGGTGTTCGGCGTCACCACGCCGCTGATTACGACGGCGTCCGGCGGCAAGATGGGGAAGACGGCGGAAGGCGCCGTCTGGCTCAATCCCGACATGCGCTCGCCCTACGACTACTGGCAGTTCTGGCGCAATACGGAGGATGCGGATGTGGGCCGCTTCCTGCGCCTGTTCACGGATGTGCCGCTCGACGAGATCGCGGAATTGGAGAAAGCCGAAGGCGCCGCCATCAACGATGTGAAAAAGCGTCTGGCCGATGAAGCGACCGCGATGCTGCATGGCGAGGAAGAAGCGAAGAAGGCCCGCGCGGCGGCTGAGGCTGTCTTCTCTGGCGGCGGCGTTTCGGCGGACATGCCGACGGTGGAGATCGGCCGCGCGAAGTTCGTCGCGGGATTGCCCATTGCCGACACCCTGCTGGCGGCGGGGCTGTCGGAGTCGAAATCAGAGGCTCGCCGGTCGATCCAGCAGAATGCCGTGAAGCTGAATGGCGAAACCGTCACGGACGAGAAGCTGGTGCTGACTGAGGCTGCGCTTGATGGGGAAGGCTCGGCGCGATTGTCGGTCGGCAAGAAGCGGCATGCGCGGTTGAAAGCGGTTTAGGCGGCTATAAGTCAACGCCGCCCGAACAAGCGTTCGATGTCTGCGAGTTTCAGTTCTACGTAGGTGGGACGGCCGTGGTTGCACTGGCCGGAGTGAGGCGTCGCCTCCATCTGGCGGAGCAGCGCGTTCATCTCTTCGGCGGTGAGGCGGCGGCCGGCGCGCACGGAGCCTCGACAGGCCATATTGCCCATGACGTCTTCCATCCGGCCCTTGAGCGCGAGGCCCGCGTCATACTCCGCGAAGTCATCCGCCAGATCGCGGATCAAACCCTTCACGTCCATCGGACCGAACAGGGCCGGTGTCGCCCGCACGGCCAGCGCGCCACGGCCGAAGGGCTCGACCTCCAGCCCCATCTCCATCAACTCTCCGGCGCGCGCGAGAACACGCTCCGCCTCTTCTTCTGACAATTCCACAATCTCGGGGATCAGCAGCGCCTGGCGGCGCACGCCGGAAGCCGCCATCTCGGCCTTCATACGCTCGTACACGAGGCGTTCGTGGGCGGCGTGCTGATCCACGATGACGACGCCGTCTGCGGTCTGCGCGACGATGTAGGTTTCGTGGAGCTGCGCGCGGGCGACGCCGAGCGGCAGGTCCGGCGCGTCAGCTACGGGCGCCGCAGGCTCAACCCGCGCGCTGGGTTGGGCGGCGAACGCCTCGAACGAAGCGCTGCGGCCCTCGCCCATCTGGGCGCGGGCGGAGAGCACGGATTCCGGCAACACCGGCGAGAAAACGGATCGCACGGGTCCGTTCCAGGGCAGGTTTGGCGCGGGCATGTCGCCGCTGCGCACCGCGCCCAACGCTGCGTCCGCCACTGTCGTAGAAGCACGATGCCCCGCAGCCGCGAGAGCGTGCCTCAGCGCGCCGATCATCAGCCCGCGCACGATGGCGGAGTCGCGGAACCGTACTTCGGTTTTGGCGGGATGCACGTTCACATCGACATGGTAGGGGTCGAGATCGACAAACAGCACCGCCATCGGGTGCCGGTCGCGGGCGAGGAAATCCATGTAGGCCGCGCGGATCACGCCGGTCAGCAGCCGGTCTTTCACCGGGCGCCCGTTCACGAACAGATACTGGTGCTGCGCGCTGCCGCGATTGAAGGTGGGCAGACCGGCGAAACCACGGACACGCACGCCTTCACGCTCGGCGTCAATCTCGATCGCGTTCTCGCGGAACTCCCGGCCCAGCACGGCGCCG
Organism: uncultured Rhizobium sp.; assembly: GCA_964550535.1. Classification (GTDB taxonomy): domain Bacteria; phylum Pseudomonadota; class Alphaproteobacteria; order Caulobacterales; family Hyphomonadaceae; genus UBA7672. The sequence goes on along the minus strand of CAZJZQ010000048.1, from coordinate 19,017 downwards.
AGGCGCGCGAGGCTGGCGGCGGCGGGATCACCCTGCTCCGCCGCCACGCGGAACAGCGTGCGCTCATCGCTTTCCAGATGGAAAGCCACGTCCGGCCGGGCGAGCGCGAGGCGGCGGATCGTGTCGGCGATGGCCTGCGTCTCGGTGCGCTCGGCCTTCATGAATTTGAGCCGCGCGGGCGTCGCGAAGAAAAGGTCACGGACGTCAACGCGCGTGCCGCTGGACGTCAGGCCCGTCCACGCAGCGGGGCGGGGGCCATCGACCGCGCCGGCATCCACATCAATCTGGAATGCCGCATCCGCGCCCTCGCCGCGCGACAGGATGGCGAGACGGGAGACGGAGCCGATAGAGGGCAGCGCCTCTCCGCGGAAGCCCATGGTGCGGATGTCGAGCAGATCGACATGGCCGTCATCGCCGGGTGCGAGCTTGGACGTGGCGTGACGCTCCACCGCCAGCGCCAGATCGTCCGCCGACATGCCGTGGCCGTCGTCCTCGATGAGCAGGCGGCGCAGGCCGCCGCCCTCGACACGAATGCGGATGGAGCGGGCGCCGGCGTCCAGCGCGTTCTCAACCAGTTCCTTGGCGGCGGCGGCCGGGCGCTCGACCACCTCGCCGGCGGCGATGCGGTTCACCGCATCCGGCGGCAGACGGCGGATGCGGCCGTTCGGCGGGGGTGAAAGCGTTGATTCGGCCATTGTTCAAACACTACCCCACCTTGGCCGGAAGGGCTGCCCGAAGCGCGGTTTAAAGCAGTGGATGGCGGAAACGCCGGAGCCTAGAGGCCCGGCAGTTTTCCGCTGCGGCGGCGCTTGATCAGCACAGCACCGCCGCCAGTCACTTCGGCGACGGCTTCCTGCTCCACGCGCAGACGCTCAGCCTCGGCGGCGGCGTCAACGACAGGCTCGCCGGGGGCCGACGGCTTGTTGAAGAACAGGATGGCGTCGGTCAGGCTGCGCGACTTGCGAACCACCTGGGCCGATTCAAAATCGATGCTGGCGCGAACCGAGCGGGAAACGGCGTCCCCACCGGCGGCGGAAATGAACAGTTTTTCGCCTTCCGAGGCTTCACGGCCGGTATCCTGGCCGAAAATGGCGACGCGGGCCTGCTGTTCCGGGTCCAGTTCCTGCGGGCGGCTTTCGCCGGGAGCGGGCGGGCGCAGAGCAAATTCGGGGGGAACGGACAGGGGCGCCTTGCGGACGACGTTGAACTCGTCCGGCGTGCGGGGGCCGCTCGACGCGCAAGCGGCCGCGCTGAGTGCGGCTGCGGCAAGCCCGATGGCTGAGAGAGTTTTCACGTTACCAGCTCCCTGAGGGAAGATTCCTGCAAGCCCGTCTTAACCCGGAGATTTGCGTCCCGCCAGCAATTGATCCAGCAGCAAAACAGCGGCGCCAACCGAAATCCCCGCATCCGCGATATTGAACACCCACGGAAAGTAAAGTCCTGAAAAATCGAGAAAATCGACGACCGCGCCAAACCGCACCCGGTCGATCAGATTGTTGCCGATCGCCCCGCCGACCACGAGGGCCAGCGCCAGGGCGGTCATCCAGCGGCTGGCGCGCAGCAGCCAGATGAGGAATCCCACGGCGATCACCGCGGTCATCGCCACCAGCAACCACCGCGCCCACCCCTCCGACTGGGCGAAGCCGAAGCTGACGCCCCGGTTCCAGACCATGGTGAGGCTGAAGAACGGATAATCGTTCAGCAGCGGCCCCACGACCTCGATCCGGCCGCACGGTTCCGCGCCAGGCAGACATCCCAGGGCGTTGAAGCGCGGCGTGTTGAGGATCATCGCCTTGCTGATCTGGTCAGCGACGACAATCGCGACGCCCAGCGGAACGCCCCACATCCAGTGCTTCGTGATCTTGTCGCGGGACAGGATGTCCGTCACGGCGCTCATGCTCCGGTCCTTTGCGGCAGGCCGCGATATTCGCGAACGGCGGCGGCGTCGCGCGGGGTGATCTCGGGGAATTCCGGGTCGGCTGTATCCGGGTCGAAGTATTTCCACGACCGGGCGCACTTCACACCCGACGCGCGCGAGGTGCCGACGAGGATCTGGCCGGCCGACATGGCGACGGCGGCGCCGTTTTCATCAAAGGCGGCTTCGCCCAGATTGGCCTCCGAGGTGATAAAGATATCGGCGGGCGACTCGCCCTCGAACGCGTCGAGGAAGGCGGCGTCAGCGATGGCGACATCGACGCGCGCTTCGAGCGACGAGCCAATACGCTTCTCGCGGCGCTCGATCTCCAGTGCGGCGGTGACGGAGGAGCGGACGGTGAAGATGCGCTCCCACTTCTCAGCCAGAACAGGATCACGCCAACCTTCCGGCGTCGCCGGAAATTGCAGGAGGTGAACGGAGCCCTTGCCTGGATTGCGATACTCGTAGGCCTCTTCGCAGGTGAAAGGCATCACCGGCGCGAACCAGGCGACAAGACGCGCGAACACCTCATCCATCACCGTACGACAGGCGCGGCGGCGCAGCGAGGACGGCGCATCGCAATAAAGGCTGTCCTTGCGGATGTCGAAATAGACGGCCGACAGGTCAACCACGCAAAAGTTCATCAGCGCGTGGAAGGCCGCCTTGAAATCGTAAGCGTGATAGGATTTCACGACGAGATCGTTCAACTCGGCGAGCCGGTGCAGAACCCAGCGTTCCAGCCCGGGCATCTGGTCATGCGGCACGCGCTCGGCGTCCGTGATTCCATCCACCGCGCCGAGCAGGTAGCGCAGCGTATTGCGCAGTTTGCGATAGGTTTCGACGTTGGAGCCGATGATATCCGGTCCGAACGCGGGATCGTCGCCATAGTCCGACGAAGCCACCCATAAACGCAGGATATCGGCGCCGTACTTGTCGCAGACCTCCTGTGGCGCAACGACATTACCCAGCGACTTCGACATCTTGCGGCCGTCCTGCGCCACGACGAAGCCGTGAGTTAGGATGCCATCATAGGGCGCGCGGCCGCGCGTTGCACAGCTCTCCAGCAGTGAGGACTGGAACCAGCCGCGA
>CAZJZQ010000048.1:14500-16003 GCA_964550535.1 uncultured Rhizobium sp. | reverse complement strand
CGAACCTTCCAGATAAAGGTCCGCCGGCCATTTCAGACCGCGATCTTCCAGCGTGAAGGCGTGCGTCGTGCCGCTGTCGAACCAGACGTCGAGGATGTCGTTGATCTTGTCGTAGTCGGCGATGTTGTACGTCTCGCCAAGGAAGACGCTGGCGTCGCCGGAGAACCATGCGTCCGCCCCACCCTTTTCAACGGCGTCCAGGATGCGGGCGTTGACCGCGTCGTCGTTCAGTATCTCACCCGTTTCGCGATGAACGAACAGCGTCAGCGGCACGCCCCAGGCGCGCTGGCGCGAGATCAGCCAGTCCGGGCGATCCTTCACCATCGAGCGGATGCGTTCCTTGCCGCGCGCGGGCGTGAAGGTGGTCGCTTCGATGGCGGCGAGGCTGCGCTCGCGCAGCGTACGGCCATCGTCCAGCTTGCGGTCCATCGCGATGAACCATTGCGGCGTGGCGCGACGGATCACCGGAGCCTTGGACCGCCACGAGTGCGCATCGCGCAGGGTGGTCAAGCCGCGCGCCAGCAGGCCGCCCGTTTCGATCAGCTTTGCGATGACAGTCTTGTTCGCGTCACCGTCCTCGCCACGCTTCTTGCCTTCGAGACGGATGATCTCCAGTCCCTCGAAGCCGGGGCATTCGGAGGTATAGCGGCCGAAAGCATCGACCGTGTTCGGGATGGAGATGTCGATGCCGCGCGCTTCGAGGTCTTTCGCATTGCGCATCCAGACTTCGTAGTCGTCATCGCCATGACCCGGAGCGGTATGGACGAAACCCGTGCCGGTGTCGTCGCTGACGTGATCGCCAGGCAGCATCGGCACGTCGTAGTCATAGCCGCCAAGCCCTGCCGTGCGCAGAGGGTGGGCCAGCGTCATGCCCTGAAGCTGCGCCGCCGACACATCCGACACCCGCGTCCACGACGACGCCTTCGCCGCCTTCATGACGCTTTCAGCCAGCTTGTCCGCGAGGATCACACGGTCGCCCGGCTTGATCCACGGGGCGAAGGCGAGCCCTTCTTCCAGCGCAGTGCATTCGTAAAGGCCGTAATCGATCACGGGGCTGAACGAGACGGCGCGGTTGGCGGGGATCGTCCATGGCGTGGTCGTCCAGATGACGACCGACACGCCGGCATCGCCCCCAGCGGCCACCGGAAATTTCACCCAGAGAGTCGTCGCCTTGCGATCCTCGTATTCGATTTCCGCTTCGGCGAGCGCTGTCTGCTCCACCGGCGACCACATCACCGGTTTCGCCCCGCGCTTGAGCTGGCCGCTCATCGCCACTTTCAGGAACTCGCGCACGGTCGCCGCTTCCGAGGCGTACGCCATGGTGAGGTAGGGATCGTTCCAGTTGCCGACCACGCCGAGGCGTTTGAACTCCGAGCGCTGCACGTCGATCCACTTCTGCGCATAGTCGCGGCAGGCTTTGCGGAACTCGGATGGCGGCACGTCGCGCTTCTGGCGGCCGGCGGCGCGGAACGCTTCTTCGACCTTCCATTCGATGGGCAGGCC
>CAZJZQ010000048.1:0-14490 GCA_964550535.1 uncultured Rhizobium sp. | reverse complement strand
TGGATGTTGCCGTTCGCATAGGGCGGGCCGTCATGCAGCATGAAAGCGGGCGCCTTGCGGGCCTGCGCATCTCTGCGCAGACGGCCGTAGAGATCTTCGGAGTTCCAGCGTTCAATGCGGCCTGGCTCCTGCTGCGGCAGGCCGCCGCGCATGGGGAATCCGGTCTTCGGAAGGAAGATCGTGTCCTTGTAGGGGTTCGCGGACTCGGGTGCGTCTTTGCTCATCGGTATGGGCGCCGTTCAGAGAATTGGATCATGGGCGAATAGGACAATCCCGGCGGACGCGACCATTCAGCCGCGCGCCGGGCCTGTAATTCGCGCCGAAATTCGCTGCGAAATCCGTGTGGCCAAGCCCTGAGTCATGGGCTGCTGGATAGCAGCGGCGGAGGCATTCCGCCAAGGGTTCATTGCGCCGGAGCCGGCAGGCCGGGCAGGATGGCGCGGGCTTCCGCCGCGTCCTTGTTCATCTGGACGGTCAATTCCTCCAGCGAGGCGAACTTCGCCTCCGGCCGCAGGAATTTGGCGAACGCCGTGTGCAGCCGCTGATTGTAGAGGTCGCCCGCGAAATCAAAGACATGCACCTCCAGCAAGGCGTCCCGCAGTCCCGTGGTGGGGGTCCGGCCGAAGCTGGCGACGCCGGGCCGCCAGACGGTTTCGGCCTCGGTCCGGGACCAGACGGCGTAAACGCCATGGGCCGGGTGGACGATCTCGCCCAGTTTCATATTGGCCGTGGGAAAGCCCAGGGTGCGGCCACGCCGCTCCCCCGGCTCCACCACCGCATCCACGGCCCAGTAGCCTTTCAGCGCGGCGCGGGCGCCCGCCATATCTCCCGTCTCGATCTGCTCGCGGATGCGGGAGGACGATACCTTTTCGGGCCCGTCGATCACCAGTTCCACGACATCGACCGTAAAGCCCAGTTCGGCGCCCAGCGTGCGGAGCACGGCGGCGTCACCCGCCCGGTTGTGACCGAAGCGGAAATCCGCGCCGATGCTGACTGATCGCAGGCCAAGCGCATCGACCAGAATACGCTGGCAGAACTCGCGCGGCGTCATCGCCGCCATCTCGGCGCCAAAGGGCAAGAGAGCGCAGAGATCGACACCCAGCGCCTCCAGCGTCAGTTCGCGGCGGCGGGGCGTCATCAGGCGGAAAGGCGGCGCGTCAGGCTGGAAGAACCGGCGCGGCGCAGGCTCAAACGTCGCGACCGCCAGAGGGGAGCCGGCCTTTTCAGCCGCGCGCCGCGCGCTGGCGACAACGGCGCGGTGCCCGGCGTGCAGACCGTCGAAATTGCCCAACGCCGCGCATGCGCCGCGAATATGCGGCGGCACGGGTTCGAGGGCGGACACGGTCAGCATAAGCGGAGCGCTATTCCGGCTTGCCGCTGGGCACCATCACCTTGGCCTCGCCCTGCACAACCGGCTTTTCGTTCACCAGGCATTTCACGGCCAGCGTCACGCGGTTGCCGCGCTCGATCATCTCGATCACTTCGGCGATCGCCGTGACCGTGTCGCCAATGCGAACGGGACGCTTGAAACGCAGATTCAGGTCCGTAAAGACGGCCCCCGGCCCCGGCAGGTCATTGCCCAGGATGGCGGAGATGTACGAAGCGGTCAGCGCTCCATGGGCGATACGGCCCCCGAACGGCGTCTGCTTTGCGTATTCCTCGTCCATATGAAGCGGATTGTAGTCTCCGGATATGCGGGCGAAGTCGACGATATCCTGTTCCGTCACCGTATGCTCGACGGAGACAGTCATTCCGACCGCCAGATCCGCGAATGTCTTGCCCTTCTTCATCCCTGGTCCTTCCGTAGCCCGGGCGACGAATCCGCCCCGGAGCGCGACGATTTAGATTATCCGGCGACGTTGTTCACCATTTATTTGGCCGTTTCAGGTACGGTTCCCGAAAGTCGTCCAAGAGCCTTTCCGGAGCCTTTTCATGGCCGTAGATCTGTCCATGCCCGTCCTGGTCGTCGATGACTACCAGACGATGATCCGTATCATCCGCAACCTGCTGACGCAGCTCGGGTTTCGGAATATCGAAGAAGCCAAGGACGGCAAGGCCGCTCTGGACAAGCTGCGCACGAATAATTTCGGCCTGATCATCTCCGACTGGAACATGGAGCCCATGACCGGCTTCGAGCTTCTGCGGGAGGTCCGCGCCGACGAAAAGCTGAAAAACACCCCCTTCATCATGGTCACGGCCGAGTCGAAGACCGAGAACGTGATCGCCGCCAAACAGGCCGGGGTGAACAACTACATCGTCAAGCCGTTAAACGCCGCCACGCTCAAGGGCAAGATCGTCTCTGTCCTCGGCGACTTCTGATCCAAATATAACGATACCCTCGGGAGGGACCCCAAGATGGCGGCGCACGAAGCAGCGGCGAAAGTTCGCAGCGCGATCGAGGAACTGAAAAAGGGCGACCTTCGCCAGCGTCCGCTGGTGGACGTGCTGGCCCTGTCGAACCAGATGGCGGAGGCGATGACCGCCTTCTTCAGCTCGCTCGACCAGTCTATCATGGGCGAGTTCCGCTACATCGCGGAATACATCCAGAAGACCCGTGACGAGATCGCCGAGCTTCGCCCCAACGATATCCAGCAGGAGCGCATCCCCGGCGCCTCCATAGAACTCGACGCGGTCGTGCGTGATACCGAAAATGCGACGCACACGATCATGACCGAGGCGGAAGGCCTGCTGGCGGCCGACGCCACCGACCCGGCCGCCTACAAGGCGATGGTGGACGACGCCATGCTGCGCATCATCGAGGCCTGCTCGTTCCAGGACCTCACGGGTCAGCGCGTCAACAAGGTCATCAGCACGCTGCGCCACATCGAAACCCGCGTCGGCCAGTTCGCCAACGCGCTCGGCGTGCGCGATGCGGCCACCCAGATGTCGGCCGACGAAAAGCGAAAGCACGACCTGCTGCTTAACGGACCCGCCGTCGGCGGCCCGGCCACGACGCAGGACGATATCGACGCCCTGTTCGGCTGATCCTGCCGTAATCTACCAGGTCAACGCTGGCATCGCGTAGCTCGCCTCGGCCTGCTCTTCCGCGAGTATGTCCGCGGCGGCGCCGATGAACTCGTCCGCCTGATCCAGCCTGTGGCCATGGATGCCGCCACCGATGAACAGCGAATCCATGCCCTCGCGCATTGCGCCGAGAATGTCGGTCGACGGCCCGTCGCCGATTGCGAGGATGCGCTGTGGCGGAATCCGCCGCCCCAAAACAGCGGCGGCGGCCGCGCGGGCCAGTTCGTAGATCGGCGCGTCAGGCTTGCCCGGGCGGATCACCCTGCCCCCGAACTCCTCATAGATCGCAGCCAGCGCGCCTGCCGCCCAGATCAAGCGGTCGCCCTGCCGGAACTGGATATCCGGATTGGCGCACACCATCGGCGCGCCATGCCCGGCCAACACCCGCAACTCTTCGCGATAGGTTTCGGGCAGACCGTCAGGATATTCGCGCAGGCTGGTGCAGGAGATCACGGCCGCCTGTGCAGGGTCGGCTGAAAAGGCGAGCCCGAGATCGTCGTACAGGGAGAAATCATCGCCCAACCCGATGCGATAGACCGGACCGGGCGCCAGCTTCAGCAGTTCGCGGCGGGTGGCGTCCCCGGATGTGGCGACATCATCGAAACAGTCGTCCGGCACGCCGAGGGGCGCGAACAGGCGGGTTACGCGATGCTTGGGGACCGGCGCATTGGTGACGAGGATCACGGGACCGCGCGCCGCCCGGAACTGCTTCAGCGCCTCGCAGGCCGTCGCGAAAGCCTTCCGGCCATCATGGATCACGCCCCACACGTCGCAGAACACTGCATCGTAGCGGTCAGCAATCCGCGAAAGCCCATCGAGCAGGACGGGAGCCGCCATGGCGCTTCCTTTTCACTGGATAGCCAGAGGCCAGCCTACATCGCCGCCGCAAGGCTGACACGCCGGACAAAATCCGGGGGCGGCGCGGTTTCTTCGAGCAGCGATCCCTTGATCGGCCGCGGGGCGCCGAAGACGTGGCCCTGGCCATAGGGAATGCCGAATTCGAGCAGCTCGATCACGGATTTCTCGCTCTCGACCTTCTCGGCGATCAGATCGACGCCATAGCGGATGAAAAGCGTCGGCACTTCGTCGGGCGCAACCTCGCGCACGATGGAGGTGATCGGGCGTTCGCCGCCGGGAGTCAGTTCCTCCAGGAGACGCTCGCCATTCACTTTGACGAAGCGGACGCCGGCGGCTTGCAGTTCGGGCAGGTCGAGGACAAGACCATCGCCCTTGTCGAGCGAGAAGCGGAAGCCGAGATCGCGCAGCTTGGCCATGTTCCGCGCGGCGACATCCGAGCGCGCATTGAAGACGCGGACGCCGAGTTCGAAGATCATGGAACCGGCGAGGTCGCGGTTCTCTTTCATGAACTCAAGGAAGGGCGGGAAGAACTGTTCGTCTTCCAGCGACGCCATTGCGATGTTGCAGAACACGCCGACGCGGCGATCACGCTCCGACAGGCGGCGCACGATCTGCACGCAGCGGAACAACAGCATGTTGTCGATGACGCCCAGCAGGTTGGCGCGCTCGGCCGCAACCAGGAACTCGTTGGGCATGATCAGCTTGCCGTCTGCGCGACGCAGGCGGGTGAAGCCTTCGTAGAAGCAAACGCGGCGCTGCGGCAGGTTCACGATCGGTTGCAGGTGCAGATCAACGCGGTTTTCGCGAAGCGCCTCACGCACGTCATCCAGCGCCGTCGATCCATCGAGCGAAGACTCGGGTGACTGGGAGCGAACCACCTGTAGGCGGGATTCGAATTTCTTGCCGAGTTTCGAGATCATGTCTTCGAGACCGCGCATCTCGTTGACGATGGTTTCGCGGCGGGCCGACACCTCCTTCTCGAAGGATGTTTTGAGTTCCTCGGCCCTCTGCTCGGCCTGGGCGACGCGGGAGGTCATCCGGCGCAGCTCGTTTTTCACGTCAAGCAGGCGCTTCTCGATCTCGCTGTCGCCCCCGATTCGGGAGATGGCCATGTGCGCCTGAATCATCGCCAGCGCACAGCCGCCGCCGATGAGTCCGGCGGTGACGGCGTCGAAATTCAGCTCCTGGAATAGCGCCACCGCGCCGACAGCCGACGCGGTCACGTACACAAGCGCCAGCATGATGTGGGCGATAACAGGCATGACGTCTGGAGCAGCCCCTCGTGTGTAGACTCACACAGCTTTGTTTCTGTTGCCATCCGCGGCAATTGACAAGTGATCAGTGTAGCGCGCCCGGCCTACTGCCCGCACGTAGTGACGCTTGATGCGACGGCGCTCCTCTGTTTTCACACCAGTTCGGAGAATTCCCAGTCAAAACCCGCATGTGTGGCGCCCTCGTCCCGGCAATGTGGATTTCTGGCAACATGGCTTGGGACTTAACCGTTAGCACTATCTTCGCACATGGACAGGCCGCGAGAGTTGGCCTTAATTCGCCTTATTCCGACTTGCTGACCGCCGAGAGCCGGTTTTCACGGACCGGCGGATCAGTGACGGGGGCGACCGGGGAGCGCGGGGTTCCGATTCTGATCGGAACCCCGCCTGTCGTTTCAGGGGTCTGTTTCATGACCCGCTTTCTCACTCAATACGGCCCAGTTAACCTATTCGCGTAACCGCCTCCTCCGCGATGATCTGCGCCTCGATCGCGCCCAGACGGTCGATCTCGACCCGCACCTTGTCGCCTGCCTTGAGGAAACGCGGCGGGTTGTACGCCACGCCGACCCCCGCAGGCGTACCTGTGAAGATAAGATCGCCCGGCTCCAGAGTGAAGGAGCGCGTCAGGTGTTCGATCTGGGCGCCGATGTCGAAAATCATGTCGCCGGCGGAACCGTCCTGCCTCACCTCGTCATTCACCAGACAGCGCAGGCGCATGTTCGTGACGTCGCCTGCCTCGTCCGGCGTCGTGATCCAAGGACCTGCGGGAGCGTGAGTGTCGAAGCCCTTGCCCATAATCATGGTCGGCGTGGCCCGCTGCCAGTCGCGAACCGAATAGTCGCATCCGCACATATAGCCGCCAATGATCTCTCGCGCCCGGTCCCGCGGGACATGACGGCCGTGACGGGCGATGACCACGACCAGTTCGACCTCATAATCCAGTGCGGACGAGACGGCGGGGAGATGCACAGGAGCGAAAGGATCGTTCACGGCGGTCGTCTGTTTGTTGAACCACATCTGCACCGAGGGCGGCTCCCGCCCTGTTTCCGCGGCGTGGTCGCGGTAGTTGAGGCCGATACCGAGAATCTTTCCGGGCCGGGCGACGGGAGCCAAAAGGCGAACGCCGGACAGCGGCAGACGCGCCGCGTTGCGGGCGGCCAGTTCGACCTGCTTCCGCCCCTCCGCTCCCGCAGCGAGAATATCCACAGGATTCAGGGACAAATACGGCGCTGCGCTGCGCAGGTCGAGGATTTCGTCGCCCTCCACCAGCCCAACGCCCTGCCCGTTCGCCGTTTCAAACCGCGCAAGCTTCATGGCCGCTCCCGATCAATTCTGCGCTTCGAGATTGGACCGCGGGCGCTTGTATGACTAGTAACCGAAAAGTTCAGTACACGGGGCGGACCGCACCATGGCGATCACCGCAGACGTTCTGCGAATTCGCGATGTCTTCAGTTCGGCGGCGGATATTCGCGTTCCGCCGTATCAGCGCGGCTTTGCCTGGACGGACCGCGAAACCGGCGCGCTGATGCGCGACCTGATCGAGGCGTTTGAACTCACCGCCATCTATTTCCTCGGTGCGATGGTGTTCATCCAGCCCAAGGCGCGCGGCGCCTCGGACGTGGTGGACGGCCAGCAGCGCCTGACCACGCTGACGATCCTGCTCGCCGTACTGCGGGATCTTACCACCTCGCAGGACGAGGCCGCGTCGCTTCACAGCCTGATCGGACACGAAACGCTGCGCTGGGTGGACTGGCAACGCTGGCGCATGACCCTGAACGATCAGGATACCCCTTTCTTCCGCGAGCATATCCAGACCCGGGGCGCCCTGCGCAACATCGACCAGATGATGCAGGCGGCGAAGGACTCCGGCTCCGAGTCCCAGATGCGGCTCGCGGCGGCGGCGCGGCTGATCTACGACGAACTGAGCGATCTGGGAGATGAGGAACGCTCGCGCTTCGTGAAATGGCTGACCGAGGAAGTCTCGTTCGTGAAGGTGCGCGTCACCGAACACGGCATCGGTTACAAGGTCTTCCTCGTCCTGAACCAGCGCGGCAAGCCGCTGTCGGACCACGACATCCTCAAATCCGCCCTGTTCGAGCGCGCCGGCTTCCAGACCAAGGAGGCGATCGAGCATTCGCGCCGCTGGAACTCCTTCGCCAACCAGCTGGGAGCCGAAGACTTCGAGGGCATGCTGAAGCAGATCCGGTTCCTGTACGACCGGCAGATGCGCGGCGAGTTCATCGACGGCTTCATGCATTCCATCATCATGCGCACGCCGGTGGCGACGTTCATCAACGATCTGCTGCCGCGTTTTGTCGACGCGTATGATGCGGTGGTCAAAGGCAAGGTCGAGCGGATCGATCCGGGGCCGTCCGCCCTGCGCAGCCTGAAGCTGCTGAAGGTGATCCACCATGAAAGCTGGCGCGCCCCTGCCATCCATTTCCTCGTCCACTATCCAAACGACAAGGAAACGACGGGCAAGTTCTTCGCCGCGCTGGAACGGCTGGCCTACATGCTCCAATACGCCGTGAAGGACCGGGAATATCGTCACCGCCGTTACCGCAGGGTGCTGGATGCGATGGACGCTGGCGTCGATCTGTTTGCGGAAAACTCTCCGCTGAACCTGTCGCGAGACGACCAGACGCTGTTCCTGGAGCGGCTGCGCGGGCGGTTCCCCAATTTCAAGCAGCGCCGCGCCCTGCTTATGCGGATCTGCGCCGCCGTGCCGGGCGGCGAGCCGCTGGATGCGGACGGCGATTCAACGGTCGAGCACATCCTGCCGCGCACCCCGCCGAAGGGGTCGGAGTGGTACGAAGAGTGGAGCAAGGCGCGCGATATCGACGAACTGACCGAATGCATCGGCAATTTCTCGCTGCTCACCCACGCGGAGAACCAGGAAGCGGACCGGAAATCGTTTACGGAGAAGATGGAAATCTACTTCCGCAACGAGAGGCCCTCCTTCCCGATGACCGAAGATCTGCGCGGCAAGTCGCGCTGGACGCCGGACGATGTCCGCGAGCGGCGCGACCGGCTGATCGGTCATCTCGCCAGGGACTGGAACCTGTAGCGCGCATGCGCCGCCGAATGCGTTGACGGCCGGCGCGGCCAGTGAAAACCTTCCGGCAGCCAGAAACAGGCCGCCGGACATGGGCGGTCAGATACCGGCCAGCAAGGGCCGCCAGGGGAAACGACCATGACCATCGGAATGCGCAGGCTTCTGCTTGCTTCGACTGTCGCCGCCGCAATGGCCGTTGTTCCGGGCTGCTCGACGTTTGGCGGCGGCTCGCCCACCCACGCATCGCAAGCCAGCTCGCTGGGCGTTCCGCTCTCATCGCCGTCCGCGCAGGGCTTCTCTGCTGAGGGACTGGATGCGTTGAACGCGCAGTTCCGTGGACTGGTGGACGACAACAAGCTGGCCGGGATCACCACGCTGATCGCGCGACACGGCAAGGTGGTGCACTTCGACACCTACGGCAAAGCCAATACCGCGACAGGTGAAGCGCTACAGCCGGACTCGATCTTTCGCATTGCGTCGATGACCAAACCTATCGCGGGCGCGGCGATGATGCAGCTGTGGGAACAGGGCAAGTGGAAGCTGGATGATCCGGTGTCCAAACATATCCCGGAATTCGCCAACCTTCAGGTGAAGCGCGCCGGCGGCGGGACCGAGCCGCAGCTCTCGCCGATGACGATGGCGCAGCTGATGAGCCACTCGGCCGGCTTCGGCGTCAGCGCGGTCTATAACAATGTGGGACTGCAAGATGGAACCTTGCAGGGGATGATCGACAAGCTGGCCGCCCTGCCCCTCGAAACCCAGCCGGGGACGGCGTGGGATTACGGTCCGGTGGTGAACATTCAGGGCTATCTGATCGAGAAACTTTCGGGCCAGACGCTCGACGTCTATCTGCAGGACAACATCTTCGGACCGCTGGGCATGGTGGATACCGGCTTCTGGATGCCGGAAGACAAGGCCGGGCGCGTCGTCGCGATTCATAGTTATGACGGCGCGGGAAACATCACGACGCAGGCCGGAAACCGCGTCGTGACCGCCAAGCCGCAATTCCTGTCGGCGTCGGGCGGCCTGATGTCCACCGCTGAAGACTACTGGCGCTTCGCGCAGGCTATGCTCGACGGCGGCGCGCTGAAGGGCAAGCGTATCCTGAAGGAAGACACGGTGAAGCTGATGCGCACCAACGTTCTCCAGCCGGGCGCGAAGGTCGATCTCTATGGTCCGAGCCAGGACGGTATCGGCTTCGGCATGGACTTCGCCATTGTGATGAACCCGCAGCAAGCGAACACGCCCCAAGGGCTGAACAGTTTCTATTGGGGCGGCGCGTTCGGCACCTGGTTCTGGATCGACCCGGCCAACGACCTGGTCTTTGTCGGCATGATCCAGAACCGCGACGGTTCGCGCCCCGACGCGGGCACGCCGCAGGTGCGGGCGATGTCGTACAACCTCGTCTATAACGCACTGACCGACCGGTCGAAGTAGGGCGCAGCACCAATGACCGATCCCGCAGCCAGCACCGATCCGCGTCTCGCCTGGATCAACCAGGTGAAACAGATGCATCGCAACAAGCGGTATGCGGGCTATATCGGCTGCGCGACCGGCGTTGCGATGATCCTGTCGGCGCGCTTTGTGCCGGACGCTGTTCCGGACTGGATGCTGCCGGCAGGGATCGCGGTGATCGCCGTCAGCTGGCTGATGTTCGTCTTCGTTCTCGCCGCGAAGTGGATGTGGGTGAAAAAGAACCCGTACAAGCCGTAAGACGCACGTCCGGGGCGCAGGCTGCGCCCGGTCAGCGGGGCGCCGCGAGGCGAAGGGGGGATCAGCGTGATACTGCTCGACGTGTTTGCCAAACATAGGGTCCAGCGGCGCTGGGTGCTTGTCGAGGCGGCGCTGGTCTGCTGCATCGTAAGCCTCGCGATCGCTCTCGTTGCGGGAGGCTTGTTTGACGTGTTTGATGCACGCCTGACCGGAGCCAACATGATATGGATATTCATATGCATGCAGTACTATGGCCACGTCTATCGCGCGCGAAAGTCATGAGGCCCGACAGCCTGCTTCCCTTCCCCGTTTTCACCGCCTAGAACGCTGGACCACAACATACCGCATTTTCAGCGATCCACTCGGGAAGGAACCGCCATGTCCCTGTTTGACCTCAAGGGTAAGAACGCCCTCATCACCGGCTCGACCAAAGGGATCGGCCGCGCCATCGCCGAGCAGTTCGCCGCGCAGGGCGCCCGCGTGACCATCTCCTCGCGCAAGCCCGGTCCGTGCGAGGACGTCGCCGCCGAGATCAACCAGAAGTATGGCGACGGCACGGCCATCGCCTGCGCCGCCAACATCTCGTCCAAGGAAGATCTGCAACGCCTGGTGAACGAAACCAACGCGGCCTTCGGCAAGATCGACGTGGTGGTCTGCAACGCCGCTTCCAACCCCTATTACGGCCCGATGAGCGGCGTCAGCGATGACCAGTTCGCGAAAATCCTGTCCAACAACATCATCTCCAACAACTGGCTGATCCAGATGGTCGCCCCGCAGATGGTGGAACGGAAGGACGGCGCGGTTATCATCATCTCGTCGATCGGCGGCCTGCGCGCGTCGACCGTCATCGGCGCTTACTGCATCTCCAAGGCGGCGGACGTGCAGCTGGCGCGCAACCTCGCGGCCGAGTTGGGCCCGCACAATATCCGCGTGAACTGCATCTCGCCGGGGCTGGTAAAAACGGACTTCGCGAAGGCGCTGTGGTCGGACGACAACACGCGCGAACAACGCGAGGAAGAAACCCCGCTGCGCCGCATCGGCGTTCCGGACGATATCGCGGGCGCCGCAGTGTTCCTCGCTTCGCGCGCGGGCGCGTGGACGACGGGACAGAACATCGTCATTGACGGCGGCGTGACGGCGGTTTGATCGATGAGGCCGGTTGCGGATTTTCGCAACCGGCCCGATCCTCCCGGTCTGATGAAGCCGTTTGGGGGATGACATGCTAAAGGGCAGTTGCCTTTGCCGCGGCGTGCGGATCGCGGTCGCGAGCGCGCCGGAGCTTCCGCCTGAAGCCTGCCATTGCGGCATGTGCCGGAAACAATCCGGCCACTATCTGGCGGCGGTGAATGTCCTGAAAGCGGACCTGACGGTTGACGGCGAAGATCGCGTCGCCTGGTATCAGTCCTCGGACAAGGTCCGCCGCGGCTTCTGCTCCACCTGCGGATCGACTCTGTTCTGGGCTCCCGTGATGGACGGTTACCGCCACGTCGCAGTGGCGCTGGGCTGTTTCGATGGTCCGACGGCGATGCGTATCTCCAAGCATACATTTGTCGCGGACAAAGGCGACTATTACGACATTCCCGACGATGGGGCCGCGCGAAGCACAGGGTATTAGTGGCAAGGGCGTCGCGCTGGACATCGAAGGTGATGGCGGCGTGACGGCGGTTTGAGGCCGCTGTCGGGGGGGCGGTTCAGTCCAGCAAGTTCCAGTCGACGTCGAGCCGGTAGTTGCAAACCCGCCGTGGACGTCCTTTGGCGTCGATCGGCGGGTTCATCCGTGTCCGACCCATCATTTCGCGCGCAGCCGCATCGACTTTCGGCTGACCCGAGCTTCGGGCAACCTTCACTTCGCTGGGCCGGCCATCCGTCTCGACGCACATCGTTAGCGTGACGGTGTAGTATTGGCCCTCCACGCTCGTGGCCTCCCCGTCGGCCTCTTTCCCATCCGAGGGTGTCGAAGGCGCATTCAGCGGCGGCGGATTCTGGGCTTCTGGCGGGGTTGCGCTGGCCCCCGCCGCCAAGGCTGCACCAAGGACCGTCACAACAAGCCAGAATTTGTATCTCATCGTGGCCACCCCCATCTTCCCTCTCGGGTTTGCCCCGGCTCTGCCCGCACCGAAAATTACCCACCAGCAACGGCCATTGTAACCTGCACTCAACTGGTGCGAACTCAAGATGGAAAAGGTAGTCTCATGTCTCCACACGACTTCCCCGTTACCCGCACCGACGCCGAGTGGCGGGAGCTTCTGACGCGCGAGCAGTACGCCGTGATGCGGCAACACGGGACGGAGCGGCCGGGGAGCTGCGCACTGCTCTATGAAAAACGCGCTGGGGTATTTGTCTGCGCGGGCTGCGATACGCCCTTGTTCAACAACACGGTGAAGTTCGAGAGCGGCACGGGCTGGCCCAGCTTCACGACGCCCATCGAAGGGGCGCTCGGGGAAACGCGGGACGTGAGCCATGACATGGTGCGGACGGAGGTGCATTGCGCGACCTGCGGCAGCCATATGGGCCACGTTTTTCCGGACGGACCGCCGCCCACCGGGCTGCGTTACTGCATCAACGGCGTGGCGCTGAATTTCGTGGCGGGGTGAGACGTGTAGGGTGCATTGAGCGCAGCGAAATGCACCCTGCTTTGGGTGCTGGACTCCCTAACCCAGGGCCGGCAGAGAGGCGCCATGACAGACGCGCCCCTTACGCCCTTCCCCGGTTTTCCCTCCCTGCCACCGCACGCGAACGCGCGCTTGGCGCGGTTCATGACCGGCGACCTGCCCCCGGCGCACCGCAATATGGGGATCAGGCCGGACCTGTGGCTCAAGGAGGCGGAGGTCGGCCGGGTGCTTTACCGGTGGCCGAATGACGGGTCGCGCGACATTGGGTCGGGCCGGGTGTTTGGCGGATGGATCGCCGGGCTGTCGGACAATGTGGTGTCGCTGTGCATGGCGACAGCGCTGGAAGAAGGCGAAGGGTTCACCACGCAGGACCTGCAAGTGAAGATCTTCAGGCCCGTCAGCGGCGACCTGATCGAGATCGAAGCGTGGGTGAAAAATCGTTCCAGAACAACAGGGTATGTCGAGGCGGACTGGCGGCTGCCCAACGGCAAGATCGCCGCCAAGGTTATCGCCTGGAAGGCGATCCGGCCGATGGAGGCCCTGCAGAAGCGGGATTAGGCGGATACCGCCAAAAAAGGTGCAGTCTTGCCCGGGGTTTGGCTTGACGGTCAGGGGGCTCGGCCCCTATCTCCCGGCCATCGCTAGCACTCCAGTCAGATGAGTGCCAGCGAGCCGTTTGTCAGGGCCGCCGGCCCTATTCACCGCAAGCCAGAGGGACACCCATGAGCTTTCGTCCGCTTCATGACCGCGTTCTCGTGAAACGCGTCAAGGAAGAAGAAAAAACCAAGGGCGGGATTATCATCCCCGACACCGCCAAGGAAAAACCCCAGGAAGGCAAAGTCCTGGCCGTTGGCGCGGGCACGCTGGACGACAGCGGCAAGCGCGTCGCGCTGGACGTGAAGCCCGGCGACAAGATCCTCTTCGGCAAATGGTCGGGCACAGAAGTGACGATCGACGGCGAAGAACTGATCATCATGAAAGAGAGCGACATCCTCGGCGTCGTCGAGAACAAGCCGGCGAAGAAGTAATCGCCAGCTCGCTCCACCCATCATCATTCCAATTTTCAGGGACAACTGAACAATGGCTGCCAAGCACGTTCAATTCTCCGCGGACGCGCGCGAGCGCATGCTCCGCGGCGTCGACATTCTCGCGAACGCGGTGAAAGTCACGCTCGGCCCGAAAGGCCGTAACGTCGTGATCGAAAAATCCTTCGGCGCTCCGCGCTCCACGAAAGACGGGGTGACCGTCGCGAAGGAAATCGAACTCGCAGACAAGTTCGAGAACATGGGCGCGCAAATGCTGCGCGAAGTGGCCTCGAAAGCCAACGACGTGGCCGGCGACGGCACGACGACCGCCACCGTCCTCGCCCAGGCCATCGTTCGCGAAGGCATGAAGCGCGTCGCCGCCGGCATGAATCCGATGGACCTCAAGCGCGGCGTCGAGAAAGCCGTGACTGAAGTCATCGAGAACCTGAGGAAGCAGTCCAAGAAGGTCACGACCAACGAGGAAATCGCCCAGGTCGGTTCGATCTCCGCCAACGGCGAATCCGAAATCGGCGCGATGATCGCTGAAGCGATGGCGAAAGTCGGCAACGAAGGCGTCATCACCGTCGAAGAAGCCAAGGAAATCGAGACCAAGCTCGAAGTCGTCGAAGGCATGCAGTTCGACCGCGGCTATCTCTCGGCCTACTTCGTCACCAACGCCGACAAGATGGAAGCCGTCCTCGACGACGCTCTCATCCTGCTCCACGAGAAGAAGCTGACATCGCTGCAGCCGCTCCTCCCGGTGCTGGAAGCTGTCGTGCAGACCGCACGCCCGCTGATCATCATCTCGGAAGACGTTGAAGGCGAAGCTCTCGCGACGCTCGTCGTGAACAAGCTGCGCGGCGGCCTCAAAGTCGCCGCCGTCAAGGCTCCGGGCTTCGGCGACCGCCGCAAGGCCATGCTGGAAGACATCG
>CAZJZQ010000047.1:0-22959 GCA_964550535.1 uncultured Rhizobium sp. | reverse complement strand
GCAACCGCGAACCGCTTCTTGGATATATCACGGTTCTCAAAGGAGATTCCGAATGGCGCGTGTGACGGTTGAAGACTGCGTGGAGAAGGTCCCGAACCGCTTCCAGCTGGTTCTGCTGGCCGGCCACCGCGCGCGTCTGGTCCGTCAGGGCGCGCCGATCACCATCGACCGCGACAACGACAAGGACCCGGTTGTGGCCTTGCGCGAAATCGCGGACGAGACGATCGATCTGGAAACCGTGCGCGACAGCCTGGTCGCCGACCTGCAGGAAGTCCGCCCGAACGAGGAAGTCGAGCGTGAAGCCGACCGCCGCGCTCTGGTGGCTGCACCGGCCGCTTCCGAGGAAGAAGTCCTGAAGGCTTACCAGGTCGAGCTCGAGTCGGCGCGCGAAGAACGCTTTTAACGGAGCGTAATCCATGGGCCAGTCCGTTGAGGCGGCCCCTGACGCAACCGGGGCGGCGGCGAAAGCCGGCACTACCAGCACGAGCACAGCCAAACCCGCCAGAACCGGCAAGGGCGCAAAGCCGCGCGGCTTCCTGCGCCAATACGAACTTGTCGACAAGGTAAAGGCGTACCAGCCGGACGTTGACGAAGACGCGCTCAACAAGGCGTATGTCTTCGCGACGGTGAAACACGGCGCGCAACTGCGTCATTCCGGCGATCCCTATTTCGCGCATCCTGTCGCCGTCGCGGGCCTGCTCACCGACCTGCGGATGGACCAGGCGACAATCATCGCCGGCCTGTTGCACGATGTGGTGGAAGATACGGACACCCCGGTCGCCGAAATCCGCGAGATGTTCGGCAACGCCGTCGCCGATCTCGTGGACGGCGTGACAAAGCTGCCTCGTCTGTCGGGCGAAGGGCCACGTCAGAAACAGGCGGAGAACTTCCAGAAGTTCATCCTCGCGACCACCAGGGACATTCGCGTGTTGATCGTGAAGCTGGCTGACCGGCTTCACAACATGCGCACCATCGACTTCATGCCCAAGCAGGAAAGCCGCGAACGCATCGCGCGCGAGACGCTGGACATCTATGCCCCGCTGGCGCGCCGTGTCGGTCTGGCGGTGTTTGCGGGCGAACTCGAAGACCTCGCATTCCGCGTCATCAATTCCGAAGCGCACGACGCCATCGTGAAACGCCTCGAAGAACTGATGACCGACGACGGCCAGATGCTGGAGCGCATCAAGTCCGATATCGAGCTGGTAATGCGGTCGCGCGGCCTGGAGGGCGAGCTGCGCGGACGAGTGAAGCGGCCTTATTCCATCTGGCGGAAGCTGGAAACGAAATCGATCTCCTTCCGCGATCTTGGCGATGTTTTCGCCTTCCGCTTCATCGTTCCGGACGTCGAGGATTGCTATCGCGCGCTGGGCGCCGCGCACCAGCAATGGTCCGCCCTGTCCGAGCGCTTCAAGGACTACATCTCCGTTCCCAAGCCCAATGGCTATCGCTCCATTCACACGACTTTCCTCGGTCCGGGCAACCGGCGCGTGGAACTCCAGATTCGCACGCGGGAGATGGAGGAGATTGCCGATCGTGGCGTCGCCGCGCACTGGAAATACAAGGACCAGCGCTATGGCTTCGACGCTGAAGCTGCGCGTGAAGGCGGCCTCGACGCCGAGGCGGAACTGACGGCCTTCGCGGACATGCTGAAACACGGCGCCGAGCCCGAGGAATTCCTCGAACACGCCAAGTTGCAGATGTATCGCGACAGCGTGTTCGTGTTCACGCCCAAGGGCCAGCTGGTGAAACTGCCGGCTGGCTCAACGCCGCTGGACTTCGCCTATGCCGTGCACACGGAGATTGGCGACACCACGATCGGCTCCATCATCAACAATGTGGAACGTCCGCTGCGCACGGCGCTGGAAAACGGCGACGTCGTGGAAATCCTGCGCGGGCAGCGGCCGGCGGCGCAACCGCACTGGGAAAGCCTCGCCATTACGGGCCGCGCCCGATCCGCCATCCGCCGTCTCACGCGCACCGCCGAACGTGGCGAGTTCATCGCTATCGGCCAGCGTCTGATCGAGCACGCGTTGCGCCGTGTTGCGCTGGAGCCGTCCGAGGTGAACCAGTCTGAAATGGCGGAGCGTGCGGGCTTTGAGAAGGTGGACGCCCTGGCTGAAGCCGTCGGCCGTGGCCGGATATCGACCGCCGACATGCTGCAACGCGCCTTCCCCGGCGTTGATGATCCGGGCCGGCAGGCGCCCCTGAACGCCAACGCTGATGGGGCGCCGAGCCTTATCGCCGGAGGCGATCTCACGCCCGGCGTCACGCTGCATCTGGCGGAGTGCTGTTCGCCTCTGCCGGGCGACCGCATTGTCGGCGTGCTGCGTCCCGAGAAGGGGATCGAGGTTCACGTCATCGACTGCGCGCGCCTCGCCGATTTCGAGGATGAGGTGGATCGCTGGATCGACCTGCGCTGGAAGCCGCACGCAGATGGCGAGGTGATGGCGGTGGGCCGTATCCACGTGACCACGGCCAATCGCCGCGGCGCGCTGGCCACGCTCGCCCGCACCGTGTCGGAGGCTCAGGGCAACATCATCAACGTGAAAACCCTGAAGCGTTCAGCCGACTTTTTCGATTTCGAGTTCGATATCGAAGTCGAGGATTCCAAACGCCTTACCCAGATCGTCGCCGCCCTCCGTGCACTGTCCGTTGTGGATCGCGCGGACCGGATCAGGGGTTAGGCGGCGGACCGTGACGGCCTTGGTCGCCTGTTGCGCGATTCACCGTTTGAAACGACATTGAGCCCGGGTTCGGGAAGCGCTAGGGGACTGGCATGAAGACCAGCGACGTTCTCGAAGAATTCCGGAAGGTCGGCGCTCTGCTGGAGGGGCATTTCATCCTCTCCTCGGGGCGGCGCAGCCCTGTTTTTCTTCAGAAAGCTTTGGTGTTTTCGCATCCCCGCACCACCGAAAAGCTGTGCGCCGCTCTGGCCCGCAAGCTGGAGGCGGCGTTCGGCAAGATCGACGTCGTGGTCGGTCCGGCGGTCGGCGGGCTGATCCCGGGGTATGAAACGGCGCGCCAACTGGTCTGCCGCTCGGTCTATACGGAGCGTGAGGGCGGCGTGATGAGCCTGCGCCGCGGCTTCACCATCGAGCCGAACGAACGGGTCGTGATCGTGGAGGACATCGTTACCACCGGCGTCTCCATGCGCGAGACTCTGGCGTGTCTTCAGGCCGCCGGCGCCAATGTGGCCGGCGCGGGCTGTATCGTGGATCGCGCCAATGGCAAGGCGGATACGGGCGGCCTGCAACTGGTCGCGCTCGCCGCCGTGGACTTCCCGGATTACGACGCCGGCGACCTGCCGCCCGAACTCGCCGCCATCCCTGCGGTGAAGCCCGGCAGCCGGGGCCTGACATGAGCCTTTCGCGCGCCCGTCTTGGCGTGAACATCGACCATGTGGCGACCATAAGGAATGCGCGCGGCGGGGCTCACCCCGATCCCGCGAAGGCCGCTGCAATCGCGGAAGCCGCCGGCGCCAACGGTATCACCATCCACCTGCGCGAAGACCGCCGCCATATCCGCGACGCGGATCTCGCGGCGGTGCGCTCTGCGGTAAAGCTTCCCATCAATCTGGAAATGGCGACGACCGGCGAAATGCTCGCCATCGCGCTGGAGTACGGCCCGCACGCCGCCTGCCTCGTGCCGGAGCGGCGCGAGGAACGCACGACGGAGGGCGGGCTCGACGTCGCCCGTCTGCACAACCATGTGCAGCCCTTCGTGACGAAGCTGGTCGACGCAAAAGTGCGCGTGTCGCTGTTCATCGAACCCAGCCGCGTTCAGGTGGCGGTGGCCGAGGCGCTGGGCGCGCCGGTGGTCGAACTTCACACGGGCAAGTATGTCGAACTCGTCTTCGCCGGCGACAAGGCGGGCGCCGAAGAAGAATTGGGCCGGTTGAAGGATGCGGCGGAGGAGGGCGCGTCACGCGGCCTCGAAATTCACGCCGGCCATGGTCTGACCTACGACACTGTGCGGCCGGTCGCGGCTATCCCGCAGGTGCAGGAATTGAACATCGGGCACTTCATCATGGGCGAGGCGTTGTTCGTAGGCTTGGACGCCGCTGTTCGCCGCATGCGGCAGGAGATCGACGAGGCGCGGACTTGATCATCGGCATCGGCCAGGACAAGTGCGATATCCGGCGCATCGAAAAAACGCTGGAGCGTTTTGGCGAACGGTTCACGCAGCGCGTGTTTACCGATGTGGAGCGCGCGCTGGCTGACCGTCGCGCCACGCGGGCGGAAACCTACGCCAAGCGTTTCGCCGCCAAGGAAGCCTGCGCCAAGGCGCTGGGCACCGGCGTGCCGCGCCGGGGCGTTCACTGGAAACACATGGGCGTCGTGAACCTGCCGACGGGTAAACCCACCATGGCGCTGACCGGCGGCGCCGCCACGCGCCTCGCCACGCTGACGCCGCAGGGAATGAATTGCGTGGTCCACCTCACCATCACCGATGAATATCCCTATGCGGACGCCTTCGTGATTATCGAGGCGTTGGCTGCGGGTGGGCGGGGCTGATGCGACCCAATTCCAGCCATACCGGAAAGCGCCGCAAGAACCGCGCGCGCGGGGCCGAGACGCCGCCTCATCTGTCACACGAGCAGCGCGAAGCCTGCGAGGCGGCTATCGGTTATCGCTTCAAGAACGGGGCGCTGCTCGACCGCGCGATGACCCACCGGTCCGCCACGCAAGGCAAGGCGGCGGAATGGAGCAATGAGCGGCTGGAGTTCCTGGGCGACCGCGTGCTTGGCCTGGTGATCGCCGATGCGTTGTATCTGCGCTTTCCTACTTCGCGCGAGGGTGAACTGGCGCCGCGCCTGAACCTGCTGGTCAGCCGCGACACTTGCGCGAAGGTCGGTGCGGAAATCGGCCTTGGCGAGTGGCTGATCGTGGATCGCGCCGAGCGGTCGACGGGCGGCGCCACGAAGCCCAGCCTTCTGGCCAATGCGACCGAGGCGGTGCTGGGCGCGATCTATCTCGATGGCGGGCTGAAGCCATCGGAAAAATTCATCCTGCTGCACTGGAAATCCCGCCTCGCCGCCGCCGAAGCGCGGCCCCGGGACGCCAAGACATCTTTGCAGGAGTGGGCGCAGGGCGAGGGCCGCAAGGCTCCCACCTATCGTCATGAAGGCCGCACGGGGCCGGACCACGCGCCCGTTTTCACGGCGGTCGTCGTGGTCGATGGCGCGCCGGAGGCCTCGGGCGCCGGAGCATCCAAACAGGAAGCCGAGCGGGCGGCGGCGCGTGCGCTGCTGATCATGCTTGGGCAAGGTGAGAATGATGAGTGAGTCAACGCGCGCGGGTTTCGCCGCTGTTATCGGCGCCCCCAATGCGGGGAAGTCCACGCTGGTGAACCGGCTGGTGGGATCGAAAGTTTCCATCGTCACGCACAAGGTGCAGACGACCCGTTTCCCCATTCGCGGCGTGATGATGCATGGTTCGTCTCAGATCGTGCTGGTGGATACGCCGGGCATCTTCGCGCCCAAGCGCAGGCTGGATCGCGCCATGGTGCGTTCGGCATGGGATGGCGCGGGCGATGCGGACGCGACGGTGCATCTGGTCGATGTGCGGCCGTGGGTTCCGCCAGCCAGCGGTCACACCGATGACGTCGCCATCATCGCTCGCCTGAAGGAACTGGGAAAAAAAGCGATCCTCGCGCTCAACAAGATTGACCTGGTCGAACGCGATGCGTTGCTTGCCGTAACGCAGCGTCTGTTCGGCGAGGGCGTCTATTCCGACGTGTTCATGATCTCGGGCCTCAATGGCGATGGCGTCGGCGCGCTGGCCGATCATCTTGCCGCGTGCATGCCAGCGGGGCCGTATCTGTTCCCGGAGGATCAGGCGGCTGACATGCCGGTGCGCCTGCTGGCGGCGGAAGTCACGCGCGAGAAGCTGATGCTGCGTATGCACCAGGAGATTCCCTACCACCTCACTGTCGAGACCGAGACGTGGGAGCCGCACGACAATGGCGCGGTGAAGGTCGAGCAGGTCGTGCATGTGGCGCGCGAGAACCACCGCCGCATGGTGCTGGGCAAGGGCGGCGCGTCGATCAAGGCGATCGGCATGGAGTCGCGCAAGGAGCTGGCCGAAATTCTGGGCCGGCCGGTGCATCTCTTCCTGCGTGTGAAGGTGTCGGAACGCTGGCAGGAAACGCGCGAGCAGTTCACGGCCATGGGCCTCGACTTCGACGCTTAGGCGCGGTTAACGGCGGTGCTGAATTTCGCCGCGCTGGGCTAACCGCCGCTTACGCCCTTTGTGGTTTGATGCTGACGTGGGATTTCGCGCGCACGGTGGGGCATGACTGGCGAGGCCGGCAAGCGACTGGAGACGGCCGGCGCCAACCAGCGTGTCGCTGAAATGCGCCAGAAGCTCCGCACCAGTTCCAAACCTGCTGAACGCGAAGACAGGCGCGCCACGGCGACGGCGAAGTCCGCCTTTGCCGAGGAAAAGCCTGCGCGCGGTAAAGGGCGCGGCAAGGACAAGCCCTCGCTTACGGAACGCGAAAAATGGCTGGCCGAACGCGGCAATCAACCAAACCAGCGCAGGCGGCAAAGCGGCGGCGACGGCTTCCGCCTTGATCGCGGGCCCGGTTACTTCCTGCTGATTGCCGCCTTCATCGGCGGCGGCGGGGCATTTGGCGTGCTTGCCGCCGATATGGGTTCAATCGAGCTGGCCGCGCGCCATCTTGCGGCTGCGCCGCACTGCGAAACTGCGAAGCTGGCCGGCATGGCGCCGGCGGTGCGCGGCGAAGCCGGTTATTGGGCCCACAACGATCCCGCCAATGAAGGCGTCTCCTGCCGCTGACGCTCAGGCGTAGCCAAGCAATGCGCGAAGACCGGGGCAGGCGTAGTCCACCAGGCGCTTCTGGGCCTCCGGCAGTTCGTTGGGCAGCTCAAGTTGTTCGCCAGCAAGGTTTTCGCGCGCTGTCGATGATTGTTTGCGGTCCGAACCGATGCGCACGCGTTCACGCCAGTCATCCGGCACGGCTATGCCGCAGGCTGCGAACAGCTTCCGGAAATAGACCTCCGCCTCCAGCGTATCGACTGTCTTCACGGCCTGGACGAGTTCTTCATAGCGGAGGAGGTGAACATCCGTTCCGATCCAGCCGGCGGCGTTGTGCCGAAAAATTTCCTCCATCGCCGGCGCTTTGCGATAAATGCCGAGGATCATCATGTTGAGGATCTGCGCGGCGGAGTAGGCGCCGGATTTCAGGTGTTTCGTGTCGCCCTCGAAATTCTCGGACAGAAAAAAGCGCGCCCGCGACAGCACCCAGTCATAGGGATCACGCACGAGCAGGATGTGACGCGCGTGCTGCGTCAGCGCCGCGCTGTCGTCCGAAAACAGCAGGTGGCCCCAGGAGAGCTTCGGAGCCGTTTTTGAGAATGCGACCGGGCCGTGCTGGCGCAGGTTGGGAATCTGGACGAACACCGGATGGTATTGCTGCGCCACAGGCACGAACATCCGCACGATGTTGCGGATCAGATGGGTGCCGCATTTGGGAACGGAGTTCAGGAAAACCGGGCGCTCCAGGGGCGTCTGGATAAACTCGGCATTTCGTTCATTCAGGTTGTCCGCCTTCATCGTGATCGTCGGCATGGTTCGCAGTCTCCGCGGACAAGTGACCCTATTAGATAGAAGGCGGGTTCCGTTCGGGCAACACAAACGGACCGGCGCTGCAAATGGAAACGGGCGGCGGATCGCTCCGCCGCCCGCTTTAGTTCTGTAGAAGCCTAAACCTTAGAACCTTTTCGACACGTTGAAGAAGAACGTGCGACCGTAGGGGTCGTATTGGCTTTCAATTACGGCGTTGCCGACACGCAGGAAGTCAGGCGCCGCCGAAGATACACGCGGAGGCTCCTGGTCAAATACGTTACGGATGCCGAACATGGCCGACACGCCGATGTTCTCGAAGTCATAGCCGACCGCCAGGTTATGATAGAACATGGGCGGCGTCGTCAGGTCGAGAACGACTGGTTGGCCGAGGAACAGCGGCGCGGTGGTCCGTCCGTCCCAGTACTCTTCCGACTCCGACGTGGCGTCGATGTAGTTCAGGCCCCAGTTGAACGTCCACGATCCTGTCGAGAGGGCGGTGTTTAGTTGGGCGACCCATTTCGGTTCGCCGGCCTGACCGTTCTCGTCTTCAACCGGGCTGCCCGGTTGCAGGATGCGGCCTGACTCGAGCTGTCTGGATGCGCGCAGGGTGACGTCAAGGTCGCCCCACGGGATTTCGGTCCGGTAGCGCGCCTCAAGATCGATGCCCGAGTTCGTCTGCGAGGCGATGTTGAGGTAGTTCAGGTTGATGTCCTGCAGGGTGTACTCCTGCGAGGGGTTGCCTTCGCCCGGCTGGAACCGTGTGAAGAGGGCGCAGAGCGGATCAGTCGGGAAGTTCGGCGAGTCATAGCACTCGTTGATGATGTAGCCCGCGGAAACGCGGCCCACTTCGCCTGACACTTCGATATCGAAATAGTCGAGCGAAATTTGCAGGTCAGCGAAGCTGGGGGTCCAGACCACGCCGATCGTGTTCGATTCCGAAGTCTCTGCACCGAGCGAACCGAAGCCGCCATTGGAATAGACCCGGGCCTGAATACCTGCGGTCAGCAGTTGATCAGGAGCAATCGCGCCGCCGGCTTTCGGGTCGATGGCGCAGTTGTCGGCCTGACGCTGCGTGATCTGGGCGTTAGCCAGTTTGTCGCCCCACTGAGCGCATGGGTCGTTGCCTTGGGCGAACGCGCCGGAGTACTGCCGGGCCAGATAAAGCTCGTACAGGCCGGGCGTCCGGAACGAAGTGCCGTTGCTGGCCCGGATGCGGAATGCGTCATTCAGTTGCCAGTTCAGACCGGCCTTGTAGGTCGAATCGCCGCCATAGGAGCGGACGTCCGTGTAACGTCCCGACAATGACAGATCGAGGTTCTGGATAAGCGGGATATCCGCAAGCAGCGGCACCGACATTTCTGCGAAGATCGCACGCGTGATATCCGAGCCTGCTGTCGGAAGCCGGGTGACCGGACCGGCGCCGCCCCAGACTTCGCCGTCGAGGAACTCCTGGCTGGGCTGATCGCTCAACGAGTCTTCCTGGTAGAGGAAGCCGAGCACGACATCGAGCGGTCCGGCAGGCAGGTCAACGAGCGGGCCGGTGACGTAACCTTCCACCGACATCTGCTCGTATTCCGTTCTGCTGGTCGAAGAGCCCGTCAGGAAGTCCTGCTCTTGTTGCGTCAGATTGCCGAACATGACGCTCGGGCTGTACCAGTTGATATCGACGCAGGGGATGCCGCGATAACGGGTCAGGCCGACGCCGGCGCCATTATCCACATTGGCGCAGTAATCTGTCCTGAAAGCATAGTCATCAATCGCATCGACCCACAGGATGGCTTCCGTGTAGGTGCCCTCGGACTTGGAGTACTGGGCTGCGATATCCCAGGTCCAGCCCGGCGCTGTCTCACCCAGGTCGCCACGCAGTCCGCCAACAAAGCGGGTGTAGTCGACCTCTACGGATTCATCTGCGTTATCTGTGAGGCCGGTGGGGCTCATCACGACGTCATAGACGTTGCCGTCGTTCCGGAAGGTCCAGCCGGCATCGGCCGCGACCGGGTCGCCATAAATCGTACCGCTTCCGTCGGTATAGAGCTCCTGGAAGCTGTAGAACTGCGTGTAGCTGTCATTGTGCGTCGTGCGGCGGTTCAACAGAACTTCGCCGTAGGCCGTCACGCTGTCGTTGAACGAATACTCGCCATTGGCGAAGATCGAGGTGCGTTCGATGTTCGGAGACAGCGTCAGTTCATCCAGGAAGGGGTGGTAATAGTCCCACACGGCGGCCGAGTTGTAGGCTGACGGGCCGAACACCGGGTCCAGCGCCGGGTTGTTGATCAACGCCGTGGTGTTGTAGTTCACCGGATACCAATTGGGCGGCGTGATCAGGCCCGAAGGATCGGGAATTGAGTCAGGGCCGAAGGCTGGGACGTAGTCTCCCAGGTTGCCGAAGTGGTCATACTGATACCAGCCCAGGATCGAACGCCAGGGCCGACGCGTCGTGTTGTCGAGGTCGGGCTGGTAATTGTAAACCCAGTTGTGTCCCCAGACGGCGTCCATGCTGCAACGGTAATTGCCCGTGCGGGGGTCAAGGTAGTCCGCGCGTTCGCCCGTGGCCTGGGAAAAGAAATAGTTCTGGCCGCACTGGAAGTAATCGCGGTCGCCGCGGTCAAATTCGGTCTTCTCGAAATAGTCAGCCGTGATGCGGAAGTAGCCGCGGTCGAAGTCCTTGCCATAGGTCGCGCTGACCTGGAGGTCCTGCCCCGCCGAGCTTTCTTGCGGGCGCGTGAAGGAGAAGTCGATAGACCCGCCGGTATCCGTCTTGGTGATGATGTTGATCACGCCGGCGATGGCGTCCGAGCCGTACAGCGACGAAGCGCCGTCCTTCAGGATGTCAACGCGCTCGACGGCGGACAGCGGGATGACGTTCAGGTCGAACGGACCAACCGTGCCGCCCGTACCGGCCGGACCGGCGCGGCGGCCGTTGAGCAGGACGAGGGTCCGCTGGGCGCCGAGGCCGCGAAGCGAGATGGTTTGCGTGCCGAGACCGCCGGGAGGGGCGGCGAGGGCGCTGGAGATCGCCGCCGTGACCTGCGACGAGCCGGCCGCCGCCGCGCTGTTCTGCAGCAGCGTTGCAATGTCGGTGATGCCTTGAGCGTCGGCCTCGTCAGCCGTGATCACCGTCATGGGCGAGGGGCTGGTGTAGGCGCTGCTTTGCAGGCGCGTGCCGGTGATGACGACGCGTTCGACAGTTTCGGCGGTTTCTTCCGCCGGCGGGGTGGTCTGGATGACCCCTGTTGTCGCCTCTTGTGCTAGCGCTTGTCCCGCAAGGGCGGTTAGAAGCGCACCAATAGCTCCGGACCGGCGAAGCCGGCTCCCGTACGAACCCCTAGCCATGCAAAGTCTCTCCTCGTGCTGACCCCACCCGGCCTGAGCGGACAAATGCCGTTGTCCGCGAGGACGCAAAAAATGCGCGCCGGGTCTATTGCCTATAAAACAAAACTTTCGCCGAGCGGCCGTCAACATATGCGAAGAATATTTTGATCGCCGTTTCGTAGCGTCACGCGTGTTTGTTTCGTTTTGGCGGCCTGGTGAGACAAATTTGCCGCCCCTCGGCGGCTCGCCAGAAAGGCGGACCCGAACGGTAATTGGGCGCTTATGCTGAAAACACGCGTAAATCGCGTCAGCCCCTTGCGCGCACGTAAATTGCGGCGCCGCTGGCGTCAGCGGCGCGGTTTTTCGAGAATAAACTGTCCAACATCAATGCGATGGCGGCGGAAACCCGCTTCGCAATAAGCGAGATAATAGAGCCACAGGCGGCGGAAGCGTTCATCGAACTGTCCGCCGCGAATTGATTCCCACGCGGCGTCGAAACGTTTCGCCCAGATCGCCAGGGTTCGCGCATAGTCCTTCCCGAACATCGCATCGATCGAAAACACAAGGCCGGCGCGGACGCTCTCCTCCCGCAGCCTTTGTTCCGACGGAAGCATGCCCCCGGGGAATATGTAGGTCTGAATGAAATCTATGCGCTTCCGGTACGCCTCGAATTCATGGTCCTCGATCGTGATGACCTGCAGGGCGGCGCGGCCGCCGGGTTTCAGGACGCTGGCGATCTTGCCGAAATAGGCAGGCCAGTACTCCTCTCCCACCGCCTCGAACATCTCGATGGAGGCGACAGCGTCGAACTGGCCCCGGATGTCGCGATAATCGCGCAGTTCGATATTCACGCGATCAGCGAGTCCGGCGCCGGCAATGCGTTTCACGGCGTAGGCGTGCTGGGCGTCCGAGATGGTCACCGAGGTGACGCGGGCGCCGAACTCGCGGGCGGCGACTTCCGCGAAGCCGCCCCAGCCGGAGCCGATCTCCAGAACATGGTCATCCGGCTGGAGGTTCAGGTTGCGGGCAATGGCGCGGTATTTGGTCAGCTGGGCGTCTTCGAGCGGCTGATCCGGCGTTTCAAAGCGGGCGGACGAATAGGTCATCGTCGGGTCGAGCCAGTGGGCGTAGAAGTCGTTGCCCAGATCGTAGTGGGCCAGGATGTTCTTCTTCGATCCGCGTTTCGTGTTGGCGTTCAGCGAGTGCCGCAGCGCGTACAGGGACCGGGCGATGGCGCCGCCCACCGCCAGCTTTCCGGCGTCGTCGAAATTGATCGCGAAATATTCGAGCACGTCGGCAAGGGCGGGCGTGTCGATCTTTCCGTCCATGTAAACTTCAGCAAAGCCAATATCGCCGCGTTCGAGAACGCGGCGGGCGAAGGTGAGATCGTTGACGAGGATTTCGGCTTCGGGGCCCGGCTGGCCGCCCTGAAAGCGCAGCGTGCGGCCGTCCGGCAGAACGATATCGAGCCGTCCATTGCGCAGGCGGGCCAGCAACATGGCGGTGAGGCGCAGGCTGGCCGGCAGGCCTTTCAGCTGGCCCATGTCGTTCGGGCCGATGCGCACGATCATGCGTTCAAGACGGGTCATGCACGTTTCCTCGGTCGTTCCTCCACAGTGGCCGGCGCTGCGGCCGGCTCCACCATTGTGGCCGCGTTCGCCCGCGCGGGCAGTCTGACATGAAATCTGGCCCCTCGCAGCCATAGAACAAGGGCCTGCCAGTGAATGGCGATCATCACGCCGACGCCGGAGAACGGCATCGCGCCCAGAACGCGCAGTATGGCGCCGCTGGTCAGATTCCGGGGGCGCAGGAGAAGGCTGGCGATATGGCTGCGGCCTTCATCCGAGGTGTTCTCGATAATCAGCTCAAGACGGTTTGCGGCATTCCGTAGCGTGAAGCGATATCCGCCATCGACGCCGAAAAATGGAGAGACGTAGAATTCCTTCGGCGCGACACCCCGCGCTTGCCGCCGGCCGGTCGCGGCGACATAGGCATGCGTTCCACCGAAGGTGTTGTGGACTTCGTAGATCACGCCGCAGGTCTCCCCATTGCGGTCGGTGGCGAACCAGATGGACAACGGTGCGAAGCCGTACCCGAGCACCCTCGGAAAGCTGAGCAGGCGGATCTGCGCGCCTCCGGCTTCAACGCCCGCGCGGGAAAATCGTTCCTCCGCCCAGTCGCGCAGGGACGCGCCGGGAAGGCGGCCGCCATGATCGCGCGTATGAAGCGCCAGAGCGTTTACCCGGTTGACCGAGAAGAGGCGCGAAAGGCCGTTCGCCTCTTCCAGCCTGTCGATGTCGGTTTCGATCATTGCGACGGCGTAGCTGAAGGCGCGGCGGAAGGGCTGCTCGCGCACATGGATCGTGCGCCCGATCCATAACCGGGCGGGTGGTCGCGCGGGTGGCGACGCGGTCATTGCGCCATCGCCGCGACCAGCGGTTCGCGCCGGTTTGCACGGCGAGGCGCTGGATGATGATGTTGCAGCACCGGCGTCCACGGCGTGCGTCCGCCAAGCGCAATCGCCGCTTCGAGACCGGAGCGCAGACCGGCTTCGTGGAAGCCGTCGCCCAGCCAGGCGCCGGCGAAATACAGGCCGTCATCGCCCTGTACGCGCTGGAGCGCGCGCCGGCCGGCGCCGGAGGCGGCGTCGTAGATCGGGTGGTCGAAATCATAGACGCCGAACACCTTGTCCTTTGCGGGGGCGCGCACGGGGTTCAGCGTGACGAAGAGCGGCTTGTCGCCTGGCAGTTTCTGTAGCCGGTTCATCCAGTAGGTGACGCAGACATGACCGCCGGGGCCCTTCAGCACGTTCCACGACGCCCAGGCGTTGCGCCGCGATGGCATCAGCGACGTGTCGCGGTGCAGCCATGCGGTGTTGGGCGAGAAGCGCACCGATCCGAGCGCAAGGCGCTGGTCTTCATACTGGGGAGCGAGCAGGCGGTGCGAGGCGTCAGCATGGCAGGCCATGATCGCGGCGTCGAAGGTGAAGCTCGCGCCCGTATTCTCAAGGATGCGGACGCGTCCGTCCCGCGCTGGCGTGATGCTCTGGATCTGCGACGAGACGCGGGCGGAGAGGCCGAGGTCGCGAGCGATAGCGTTGACATAGGTGCGGCTGCCGCCTGCGACCGTGCGCCAGACCGGGCGCACCGCGTGCATCAGCCGGTGATTGTCGAAGAAGCGCAGAAAGCTGCCGACCGGATAGTCGAGCATGAGTTGCTCGGGCGTCGACCAGATCGCGGCGCTCATCGGCAGGAGATAGGCGCAGCGGAATGTCTGGGAGAAGCCGTGCGCGTTGAGCCAGTCGCCGAGGCTGATGTCCGGCAGGCCGTCCTGGCTGATCTGGCGGCGGGCGATGGTGTTGAAACGCAGGATTTCCGAGATCAGGCCATGGAAGCGCGGGTCAACGACGTTGCGTTTCCACGCGAACAGGCCAAGCGGATCGGATGACCATTCGTAGCCGTCCGGGTCCGACACCGCAAAGCTCATGTCCGTCCAGTGCGTCCGGACGTTCAGCGCCTCGAACATGGCGGTGAGGTTGGGATAGTTCGGCTGGTTGAAGCAGATAAAGCCGATATCCACCGGCATCCGCGCGCCGTCATAATCAACATCGACGGTCCAGGCGTGGCCGCCGAGGCGTGGGGCGCTCTCATACAGGGTCACGTCGGCCGTCTGGCGCAGGGCCCACGCCGCGCCCAGCCCGGCGACGCCTCCACCCACGATGGCGATGCGCCTGCGGCCTCTGGTCATGTTGATCTTCCGGGGCCCTGGGGCCGGTGTTGTTGTCAGGGGCGTTTACGCAGGCCCGCTGAAACTGGATCAGACTTGGCTATGCGCGTGATCTTGCGCGCCGCGGTTCAGGAGAGCGTCGCCGGGCAGGACGGCTTCGGGCGCATAGGACACCCCGTCGCCGAGCCGGGCGTAGAGAGGGGCGAATTCCGTATCCACCGTCGCCCGGAAGAGGTCGTCGTACGACCGGATGACGAAATAGGTCTGCTGGAAGTCGTCGATCCGGTAGCGCGTCCGCATCACCCGCTCCAGGTCGAACCGGATGCGGTTGGGAGACGGGTCGTCGAGCGCGAAGACGGATTCATCAGCCGATGACGAGATGCCGGCGCCATAGATGCGAAGGCCCTCCGGCGTTTCGATCAGGCCGAACTCCACCGTGTACCAGTACAGCGCGGCGAGGTTGGAAAGCCGGCCAAACTTCAGCGCGCGCAGGCCGCCTTTGCCATAGGCTTCCATGTAGCCGGCGAAGACGGGGTTGGTGAGCAGCGGCACGTGGCCGAAGACATCGTGGAAGATGTCCGGTTCCTGGATGTAGTCCATCTGGCGCCGCTTGCGGATGAATTGTCCGGCGGGAAAGCGGCGTTCGGACAGGTGGGTGAAGAACACCTCGTCCGGCACAAGACCCGGCACAGCCACGACAGTCCATCCGGTGAGGCGCTGAAGCCCGGCGTTCACGGCGCGGAAGTCCGGTATGCCGCCTGCGCCAAGATCGAGCGCGGCGTGACCGTTCAGGAGGGCGGCGTCCGCCCGTGTCTGGAGGATGTTGCGCTGGCGCGCATAAAGCTCGTCCCAGACGGCGTGCTCGTCGCGCGAATAACCCGCCCAGTTCTGGTCGATGACGAAGTCGCCTGCTTCATGAGAAGCGCTGCCGGTCATGCCGTCAGACTACGCCGGTGCGCGGATTTGGCCAGACCGGCGGTTCAGCGGATATGGTCAGTGCGGGTCCGGGGCGCGGGCGCGATACATGCCGTGGTCGTCGATCTCGAACATTTCGGGGATCGACGGATGGTTCACGGGCTCGACGCCATCGTCGGGCAGGAGGTTCTGCTCGGACACATACGCCACGTAGTAGGATGTGTCGTTTTCGGCCAGCAGGTGATAAAAAGGCTGGTTCTTCACCGGGCGCACTTCCTCGGGGATCGAGGTCCACCAGTCTTCGGTGTTGGCGAATTCCGGATCGACGTCGAAAATCACGCCGCGGAACGGGTAAACCCGGTGCCGGACCTGTTGTCCGATGGAAAATTTCGCCGCCCTGATCACGTGATCCAGCCCTGATCTGTCCGCGCCCGGTATGCTTCTGCGGCTGACGCAGCCCGTCCTGCGGCCCGAAAAACCGGAGAACCGCCAGCCCCACGTTCCTATTGGCGCAATCCCCCCGGCCCGCAACCAGACCATACAGTGAGACTGCCCGGATTCTGCACAGCGCCTTGGTGCGTGCTTTCGGCGCCGAAAGGGTTTATCCTGCGGGCAACAAGTTACGGATCGCCAAATGGCAAACTCCAGGCGTGGACGTCGCGGCAAGGCCGGCGGCGGCCAGCCCAGCCGCGCATCCAGGCTGTATGCAGCGCTGGATCTGGGCACGAACAACTGCCGCCTTCTGATCGCTGAGCGTTCCGGCTCGGGCGGGCTGCGCGTTGTCGATTCGCATTCGCAGATCGTGCGGCTTGGCGAGGGGCTGGCCCGCACGGGCCGCCTGTCGGACGCGGCGATGGCGCGGGCGATCGAGGCGCTGAAGCGCTGCATGGAGAAGGTGAAGCGTCACCGTCCGGTGCAGGCCCGCTATATCGCGACGCAGGCCTGCCGCGCGGCGGAGAATGGCCGCGCCTTCCTCAACGAAGTCCGGCGCAGCGTCGGCCTGCGCATGGAGACGATCAGCCCGAAGGAAGAAGCGAAGTACGCGCTGCTCGGCTCGCTCGATCTTGTGGACAAGGGGAATGATTTCGCGCTGGTGATCGATATCGGCGGCGGTTCGACCGAGCTGTGCTTTATCGATGCGCGGGCGGCGATGGAGCGTGGCGTGTCGGGGTGTGCGACGCGGCCGCCGATTCTGGGCTGGGCTTCCTTCCCCATCGGCGTGGTGACGCTGGCCGAAAGCGCGGACGAGAAAGGCGGTTCCGGGTGGTATGAGCGGCAAGTGGAGCGGGTGCGCGAGATATTGCTGGCGCATGACGCGGCGACGCGGTTCGGTCCGCTGTTCCGTGCGGGCCGCGGGCAGCTGATCGGAAATTCGGGAACGGTGACGTGCCTCGCCGGCGTGCATCTGCGGCTCGAACGTTATCATCGTGCGGCGGTGGACGGGACGTGGATGACGCGGGAGGGCGCTGTCGAGGCGCGCAACCGGCTGTTGACCGCCACGCGTGACGAACGCGCGGCCGAGCCCTGCATCGGGCCGGAGCGGGCGGATCTGGTTCTGTGGGGCTGCGTGATCCTGGATGCGGTGTGGTCGGTGTGGCCGGCGAACCGGCTGCGGGTCGGCGACCGGGGGCTGCGCGAGGGAATATTGCTGTCGATGATGCACGGGGCCGCTGATCCGAAGCCGCACCACCGCCGCAAGCCGAAACATCCTTCGGATGTTGCGCCGGGCGAGGCTGGGAGCACGGCGCCTGGATCGGGTGGGCCTGGATCGGGTGGGCCGGCATCGGGTGAAAAAGCGGAGGCGCGGCCGTGAGCGTGGAAGAAGACAAGGACGGCAAGCGGCGCTGGCGCCCGCCAGCCGACACGCGCCCGCCCGATGGCGGCCGCACGATGGCCAGCAAGCAGAAGGTGCGCAAGAAAACGCTGGGCAAGTCGTCCCGCAAATGGGTGGAGCGGCAGCTCAACGACCCGTATGTGCGCCGGGCGCAGGAGGCGGGTTATCGCGCGCGCGCGGCCTACAAGCTGAAAGAGATCGACGAGAAATTCAACGTGCTGCGCCGGGGCGCGCGGGTGATCGATCTTGGCTGCGCGCCGGGCGGATGGGCGCAGGTGGTGCTGGAGGCGGGGGCGACGGCCATTGCGGGGGTGGACCTGCTGCCGGTCGATCCGCTGGGCGGGGTGACGTTCATCCAGGGCGACGTGGCGGCGCCGGGCATGATCGAGAAACTGGTCGAGGCGATTGGCGGGCCGCCGACGCTGGTGCTGTCCGACATGGCGGCCGATACGATCGGGCACAAGCAGACGGACCATGTGCGCACTGTGGGGCTGGCCGAGATCGCGGCGCAGTTCGCGGTGGACCATCTCGAAAAAGGCGGAACGTTTGTCGCCAAGGTGTTCCAGGGCGGCGCCCAAGGGGAGTTGCTGGAAACCCTGCGCACCAATTTCCGCGAGGTGCGGCACTGGAAACCCCCGGCGAGCCGGCAGGAGAGCCCGGAGACATTTGTGATCGCCATGGGCTTCAAAGGGCGCGGATAACCAACTTTTCAGGTTGGCGGCCCGCTGAAATCGTCTTTGAAATGCGCTAGAGACTTGGGCGCGCGAGACGGACACCGTCCGCCGCAATGCTCTTGGAGGGGCGCTCATGAAACATTTGGTACTCGCGGCTGTTGCCGCGCTTGCTTTGGCCGCCTGCGACAGCGGCTCGTCCACTGAAACCGCACCGGCTCCGGTTGCTGCTGCTGCTCCGGCTCCGGCGCCCGAGCCGGAACCGGCGCCGGCGGGCATGCCGGGCCTGACCGCGCCCTACGCCAGCGAAGCGGAATGGACCGCCGCGTGCACCGCCGTGCCGCTCGACGCCACGGTCTGCGACTGCGTGGGCAAGGCGACGACCGGCACGCTGGGCGCTCAGGCTTATTACACCTGGGTCTGGGAGGCGTATGTCCAGCGCAACTCCATCGCCCAGAGCCGGTCGAAGCGCTGGCTGGAAGGGAATGGCGTGGACGAGGCCGGGTCGAAGGCGTTCACCGGCGCCGTCGGCAAGTGCTACGTCACGCAATAGGGTAAATCCCTGATTTGACGGCGGCGCCGCATCCCTGCCCGGGGTGCGGCGCTGTTGCGTTTCCTGCCCCTTCCCATGGCCCAGAAGAATCGCTAGACGGGTCTATGGAACAGCACCTCTCCCCCCTTCAAATCCGTCAGGCCATCACGTTCGACGACGTGTTGCTGGAGCCCGGTCCGTCCGAGGTTATCCCGGCGGACGTGGACATCCGCTCGCGCCTCACGCGTGACATCGCGATCAACGCGCCGATGGTTTCGGCGGCGATGGACACGGTGACGGAAACCCCGCTCGCCATCGCCATGGCCCAGTTCGGCTGCATGGGCGTGATCCACCGCAATCTGACGGTCGAGGAACAGGCCGAGCAGGTGAAGGCGGTGAAGCGCTTCGAGAGCGGCATGGTGGTGAACCCGGTGACGGTGACGCCGGACGTGACGCTTCGCCAGTTGCGCGTCCTGAAAGACCGGCTGAAGGTTTCGGGGATTCCGGTGGTGCAGCCGGGGCCGGAAGGCGTGCCGGGCAAGCTGGTCGGCATCATCACCAACCGCGATGTGCGCTTCGCGGAGAATGATGCGACGCCGGTTTCCGAGTTGATGACGCGCAATGTGGTGACGGTGCGCGAGGGAACGGATGCAGCCGAGGCGCGGCGTCTGCTGCACAAGCATCGCATCGAGCGGCTGATCGTGGTGGACGCCGATGGCCGCTGTGTCGGCCTGCTCACTGTGAAGGACATGGAGAAGAGTCAGGCGAACCCCAACGCCTGCAAGGACGAACAGGGCCGCCTGCGCGTGGGCGCGGCGTCGACCGTGGGCGACTATGGCTTTGAACGCTCGCAGGCGCTGATCGACGCGGGCGTCGACGTGCTGGTGATCGATACGGCGCACGGGCATTCCAGATCTGTGCTCGACGCCGTGGCGCGGGTGAAGAAACTGTCCAACCGCGTGCAGGTGATCGCGGGAAATGTCGCGACCTCCGAGGGTACGCGGGCGCTGATCGATGCGGGCGCGGATGCGGTGAAGGTGGGGATCGGGCCGGGCTCGATCTGCACCACGCGCATCGTCGCGGGCGTGGGCGTGCCGCAGCTGACGGCCATCGCGGACTGCGCCAATGCGGCCAGCAAGCAGGGCGTGCCGGTGATCGCCGATGGCGGCATCAAATTTTCCGGCGACTTCGCCAAGGCGCTGGCGGCGGGCGCGTCGTGCGCGATGATGGGATCGATGCTGGCGGGCACGGAAGAGAGCCCGGGCGAGGTGTTCCTGTATGAAGGCCGCGCCTACAAGGCGTATCGCGGCATGGGTTCGCTGGGCGCGATGGCGCAGGGGTCGGCCGATCGTTATTTCCAGAAGGAAGTGCAGGCGCAGAAACTCGTGCCGGAAGGCATTGAGGGGCAGGTCGCATACAAGGGCCCGGTGGGGCCGATCCTGCACCAGATGGCTGGCGGCCTGCGCGCGGCGATGGGTTATGTCGGCGCGAGGACGGTGGTTGAGCTGCACCAGAAGGCGAAGTTCATCCAGATCACGGGCGCTGGTCTTCGCGAGAGCCATGTGCACGATGTGAAGATGACCCGCGAGGCGCCGAACTACTCGCTGCCGACGGGGTAACGCCGGGGACGTTCGATACGGTTGACCGGGTGGGGCGCCATTCTGGCGATCGCGGGTCTGCTGACGCCGATGCCCGGCTGGTTCGAGGTTTTCCGGCGCCCGCGCGGAGCGGCTGGCAGGGGCAGACAGGGCCGCGGGGCGGCGCTAAGACGGCGGCATGAAAGACATTCTCTTTATCCTTGCCGCGCCGTTTCAGGATGGCGGTTTCGAGTGGTACTGCAATGACTGCTCGGCGCTGGAAGGCGCGCTGCTGACCAATCCGCACTGGAATGAGCGGATCGAAGTCCGGCGCATCGCTTTTGCACGTCCTCGAAAGGAGATCGCCGATCTGATCGGACCGGATTTCCAAGGCTGCCCCATGCTGGTGATGGCGAAGGACGGCGCGCCGGGGGATGCGATCGCGGTGGGCGAGTTTGCGATCTTGCAGAATGTAAGCGCCATCGGCCGCGCGCTGGCCCATCGCCACGGCGGCGCGGGGCCGCATCCGTGAGGAGTGCTGGTCAGAGACGGCCTTCCCTCCTCCGAGCGGGGGAGAGGCGTCACGCGCGCTTGTTTGTTCAAGGGGATTTGGGTGGGGGCCGACTCCATGACGTGACCGCCGCAGTGGTCCCCCGCCTGTTTCGTGTATGTATCGCGACCGGTGTGTGCGGCTTCTCCCCCGTTCGGGGGAGGAGAACTCCGAAGCCTTTTGCTTTTGCAGGTTATCATGCGTGACGGCGGTAAAATCGATGCGGCCATCAAGGTGCTGGGGGATGTGCTGGAGCAGCGCACGCCGGTGAAGGATGCGGTGCGCGACTGGGGCAAGCGGAACCGCTATGCCGGCGCGCGCGACCGGGCGTGGATTTCCGGTCTGGTGCTGGACGCGCTGCGGCGGAAGAATTCGATTGCTCACGCGATGGAGGCGGACACCTCGCGCGCGCTGGCCATCGGCGCGCTGAAGCATGCGTGGGGCTGGGATATCCGCCGGATCGAAGAGGCGTTCAAGGACGAGCATGCGCCCAAGGCTCTCTCCGGGCAGGAGCGCGAGGCGTTGTTGCTGGCGCCGGATCCTGCGGCTCCCGCGCATGTGCGGGGGGATTATCCCGGCTGGCTGGCGCCGCATCTGGATCGCGCCTTCGGGCCCGATGCTGTGCCGGAGGCGATGGCGATGGCGTTGCGTGCGCCGGTTGATCTGCGGGTGAATACGCTCAAGTCCGACGCCGAGAAGGCGGGCCGCGCGCTGGAGAGCGTGAAGGCGAAGGCGTTGCCCGAACTGGTGAACGGCTTCCGCATCCCGGCGCCGGAATCTGCGGATCGCGGCGAGAATGTCGAGGCGATCCCGGCTTATTCCAAGGGCTGGGTCGAGGTGCAGGATGCGGGCAGCCAGATCGCGGCGGCGGTAAGCTGTGCGGCGCCGGGCGAGCAGGTGCTGGACTATTGCGCGGGCGGCGGCGGCAAGACGATCGCGATGGCCGCGATGAT
The DNA here is from genome assembly GCA_964550535.1 of uncultured Rhizobium sp. Classification (GTDB taxonomy): domain Bacteria; phylum Pseudomonadota; class Alphaproteobacteria; order Caulobacterales; family Hyphomonadaceae; genus UBA7672. The sequence continues at coordinate 1,300 of CAZJZQ010000047.1, read as the reverse complement.
GGACAACAAGGGACAGATCTATGCTCACGATGTGGACGGCCGGCGCCTCTCCGCACTGATCCCGCGCATGGAGCGGGCGGGCATTCGCAATGTGCAGCTGCGCCATCCGAAGGAGAACGCGTCGCTGGATGATCTGTCTCACAGGATGGATCTGGTGATGATCGATGCGCCGTGCACGGGCGTGGGCACATGGCGGCGCAAGCCGGATGCGAAGTGGCGCGTGAATGAAGGCGCGCTGAAAAAACGGCGCGAGGATCAGGCGATGATCCTGCGCACGGCGTGCAACTATGTGAAGCCGGGCGGGCGTCTGGTCTATGTGACGTGCTCTTTCCTGATGGAAGAGAACGAAGACCAGGTGGCGGGTTTCCTCGCCGATCGCGGCGATTTCATCATGGACGATGCGGCGGAAGCGGCCGTGCGGTCCGGGCAGTTGACGGATGCGGGCGCGAAGCTCGTGCGCAAGGCTCGCCGGCCTGATGGCTCCGTGCGGCTGACGCCGAAGAACGCAGGCACGGACGGGTTCTTCGTCGCGGTGATGCGGCGGGCGGGGTGAGCAGCTCTTTCCCCCAGCGCATCGACCTGAAGCCAGGGCGGTTCAAATGGATGGGGGTGTTCGCGATATCGGCGGGGTTTGTGGCGATTGCTGCGTGGCTGGGGCCGGGAGCGGATCCGGTCGTGTTCTGGGGCGCCGGCGGGTTCTTTCTGGTTTGCGCAATCATTGCGGCGACGCAGATGGCAGGGATGGGCGCGAGCCTGTCGCTGGATGTTGACGGGTTCACCTGCCGCACGCTGTTCCGCACCTGGCGGCGGCGGTGGGATGACTGCTCCGCGTTCGTGCCGGTGGCCATGTCCGGCAATCGCTTCGTCGCCTTCTCGTCGGCTACGGATGAGCGCGAGAAGCCAAAGCTGTCCGCAGCGAACCGGGCGCTGATTGGTGCGACGGGAATGCTGCCGGAGACGTACGGGCTGGATGCCGATGAACTCGCCGGGCTGATGAATGCGTTCCGGGAGCGGGCTTTGGGGTGAGGGGGCGTTGCGGCTCGTCCTTCGACCATCCGCCTTCGCTGCACTTCGGCGCGACAAGCGAAGATGGCGGCGGGCGTGATCTCTCCTTCGCACGGGCCTTGAGCCCTGCGGGATGTTGCCAGTTTTTAGCTCCGGGCATGAGGGAGCGGGGCGCGCAATGCGCTGTAGGCGTGGCGGTCAGCTTTTTGAGGGCTGAGCGCCGGGGGTAGTTCGTAGTTCGGTGCGCATTCACGCGCCCCGGTGATTGTTTTCAGGGCTGGCCGGAGCTGGTCTC
>CAZJZQ010000046.1:0-23035 GCA_964550535.1 uncultured Rhizobium sp. | reverse complement strand
CCTCGCAGGCCCCCGCCCGCGAGATCGCGGACGCATGCGTTCCGGCGGCGCGCACCGAAGCGCAGGCGGCGTCCCGGAAGGCGAAGGTCTGGCAGCAACTCTAACCGCCGCCCGCCGTCTTCAGAACGCGATCACCGGCCGCGTTATCATCAGCCACACAATGGCCAGCACGCCCGCGAACGCCGGAAAGCCCGCCACGAACCACACGCGGTAAAGCCGGTGATACTCCGCGCCCAGCACGCCGTCGCCCGCCGCCGCCTCGCGCGCCAGATCGCGCAGGCGGTGCTGGATCCACACCACCGGCAGCCACAGCACGCCGACGAACACATAGAGCGCCAGCGACAGCACGATCCATCCCTCGCTCAGCCGCCAGCTCATCTCGCTCGCCAGCAGAAAGCCCGTCACCGGTTGCGCCAGCACCGAGGTTCCCGTGAATATCCAGTCCGCGATCACCACCGTACCGGCGACATGCGCGATCACTCGCGCGTCCTTCGCGCGCTGCGCCATCACCATGAAAAAGGCGATGCCCGCGCCCGTGCCCAGCAGCACGCAGGCGCCGATGATGTGCGCCCAGCGCAGCACATGCACCCACTCGATTTCCATCACCGCTCCTCCGCCAGCGCGGCCACGGCGAGGGCGAGCGCCATCGCCGGAAACACCTTCACGAACACGCCCAGCGGATCGAGCCACAGATGCGGCGTCAACACCGTTCCCGCCGCCAGATAGCCCAGCGACACAACAATCGACGCCCACGCCGCCCGCCGCGTCCAGCGCCGCCACAGCAATCCCCAGCCGATCAGCAGATCCGCCACAACGCCGCCAATCACAAACCCGTCCGCCAGCACGCGCGGCATCGCGCCATCCAGCACCGCCGCAGCCTCCTCGCGCCGCCAGCCGCCGATCAGCCCCGACGCAATCCAGAACGCCGCCAGCGTCAGCACCAGGAACGGAAACACCAGTTGCGCACGCCCGAACACCCGCTCCTGCATGGTCGAGGGCAAAGCCGCCAGCGTCTCGTCCAGCGACTTCAGCCGCGCACCACCCGCCGCCCGCCACGCGGAGACATCCGCAACCACACCCGCCTCCAGCGACTTCAGCGCCGTGGTGCGCAGCGGCGAGCGCCACCCCATCCATCCCGCCACATCGGCCAGCCGCGCCACCGCATAACCAGCCGCGCGCGGCAGTCGCCATTCCCACAGCGCATCCTCGCGGCCCGACCAGTTGCGCATTTTCTTCAGCAGAGCGGAGAGGGTGTGCACCTCGCCATCCGCCAGATCGTAATCGCGCCGGCTCTCCACCTCGCCGCCGAGCACGGCGCGCACCGCATCCGCCACATCGCTCGCCGCCACGGTCTGGATCTTCGCATCCGCCAGCACCACCGGCTGCACCAGCGGGAAGGCCGCCAGCATCCGCACCAGCGCCGTTCCGCCATAGGCGCCCGCGCCAATCACCAGACCCGGCTTCAGGATCGTCCAGTCCAGCCCGCTGGCGCGCACCGCCGCATCGCCCGCAGCCTTGGTGCGCAGAAAGGCGGTGTCCGCCTCCACCGTCGCGCCCGGCGCCGACACCTGCACGAAGTGCGTCACTCCGCGCCGCGCACACGCCGCCAGCAGCGCCACGGCCGCCGTGTGATGCACCGCCTCCACGCTGTCCCGCGATCCGTCCTGCAGGGCGCCGGCGGCGTTCACCACGGCCTCCACTCCGGCCAGCGGCGCCATCCAGTCGCCGGCGCTCATCCGCGCCATGTCGCCCTCGGTCCACGGGAAATCCGGAGCCAGCCGCCGCCCGCGCGGGGCCGACCGGCCAAAGCCGATAACATCATGCCCCGCACCCTTCAGGACGCGCATGATTTCCAGCCCGATCAGGCCGTATCCGCCGAGAACCAGAACGCGCATGGCCGCCCTCCCGGCGCCGATAATGTCAGGTTTTCCAATAATTTACATGGGGGCGGCGTCACGCCGCTTGACTTGCTCCCGGCCATCGTGTCCAAGCACCGTTCTTAGAAATTCCAGCCCAGTCCGGACCAACGACAATGGCCAAGCCAGCTACCATCAAGATTCGCCTGAACTCGACGGCGGACACCGGCTTCTTCTATGTCACCAAGAAGAACCCGCGCACCCAGACCGAGAAGCTCGTGCTGAAAAAGTACGATCCGGTCGTGCGCAAGCACGTCGAATTCAAGGAAGGCAAGATCAAGTAGGATCGCCTTCGACGACAGTGAATACAAAAAGGCCCGGAGCGTCGCTCCGGGCCTTTTGCTTTGTCTGCTGCTTTGTCTGCCTTGCGGCCTCTGGCCCCCGTCCCGGAAAGGACGAGGGCCGAAGCATCCGTTTACTGCGCCCCGTCCGGCAGCGCATAGGCGATCACCCAACCGCCCTGATCGTCAGACGGCGCGGTATTCCCGTCGCGCGGATAGCGGAAGCCGGGGTTCGGCACAGAGATCACGACATACTGTTTGCCGTTCTCCGCCACATAGGTGATCGGCGTGCCGTTGGCGGTGCCGGGCAGCTTGCCTTCCCACTTGATGTCGCCATTACGCACGTCCACGGCACGGATGCGCGAATCCATCGTGCCGACCTGGAAGATCAGGCCGCTGCGCGTCGTCATCGTGCCGCCATAGATCGGCGTGCCGACATGGAAGCCGAGACCCGTGCCGATGTTGAACGGCCCCACTTCCGCCATCGTGCCGATCGGGCGGCTCCACAGCAGCTTGTTGGCGTTCAGGTCGATCACCGCGAGCACGCCATAAGGCGGCTCGAAGCACGGGATCATCGTTTCCAGGCCGAACACCGGCATGCGCCAGTTCGACATGAAGGGCGAGGTCAGACCGATGCGCGGAGCGTCGGCATCCCATTCGCCCTGGCCCGTGTCGCGCGTGGCGGCGGGCGTCAGCGGCCGTTGCGGCCGCGCCTGATCGTCCGGAGCCGCAACGCCGGCATGATCGTCAACCGGCTGCGGGGGCGTCCGGGGCGCGGGCGCGCCGCCGGGACGCTGCGGGCGTTGTCCCGGCGAGATCATCACGATCCGGTTGCCCATCAGCATCGGCTGCGCGACCAGCAGTCCGTTGTCCGCATCGACCGACACGCTCGGCCAGTTAAACCCGCCGGCGTTGCCCGGGTACTGGAACGTGCCGCCGAAGGCAGCCTGTCCGCCCTGTCCGCCGCCGCCTTCCATCGGCGGGGTGAAGTGCCCTTCATAGCGCATCTTCTTGTACTCGATCCGGCAGTGCAGTTGATCGAGCGGGGTCAGACCCCACATGTCCTTCTCCCAGCGGTCGGGCCGGAAGTGCGGCAGGCCGGAGAAGGGCTGCGTCGCGGCCGTCCACTCGCCCTTCGCCGGATTCTGCGGCACGGCGCACTCGCCCGCCGCATCGGCGGCCGAGCCATCCGGGCAGGTCGTGGCCGGCCACACAGGCGTGCCGTCACGACGATCCAGCACGAACACTTCGCCGCGTTTCGTCGGCTGTAGAACGGCCGGAATCTTCACGCCGTCCTTGGTGATGTCCACCAGCGTCGGCTGCGAAGGCGCGTCATAGTCCCAGATGTCGTGATGCACGGTCTGGTAGGACCAGCGCAGCTGGCCCGTGGCCGCATCCAGCGCAACGATCGAAGCGGAGTAGGCCTCATCGAACTCGCGGCGCTTCGGCCCGTAATAGTCGGGCGACGAATTGCCGGTCGGCGCATAGACGAGGTTCAGCTCGGGGTCATAGGCGGTGTTCGACCACACGTTCGGCGTGCCGCGCGTGTATTGTCCGCCCTCATCCGGCAGGCCGTTATAGCCCGGATTGCCCATGTCCCAGGCCCAGACAAACGCGCCGGTGACGACGTTGTAGGCGCGCAGAACGCCCGACACGTTGCCCAGTTGCTGGTTGTCCTGAACCCAACCGCCGAGCACGGCCACATCGCCCGCGATCAGCGGAGCGGACGTGAACATGTATTCGCCGGGGGTGTTGGGGCCCAGACCGGATTTCAGGTTCACTTCACCGTCGAAACCGAAATCGGTGCAGGGGCGTCCCGTCAGAGCGTCGAGCGCCAGCAGGCGCGCGTCCGTCGTTCCGGTGATGATACGTTTGGCGCACTGGCCCGAAGGGCCCGCTGCGCCATCATAGTATCCAAGGCCGCGGCAGGTGCGGGCGAACGTGCTCGCTCCAGCCAGACCGCGTTCGCCGCCAGCGCCGGGAACTTCGGTGCCGGTATCCGTGCGCCACACTTCCTCTCCGGATTCCGGATTCAGCGCGATGACCGTGTTGCCGGCCGTGCAGATATAAACCAGCCCGCCCACCATCAGCGGCGTGTTCTTGAAGTCATAGGGAACGCGCGTGCGATACCGCCACGCTTCTTCCAGCTGCCCCACGTTCTCCGCATTGATCTGTGTGACTTCCGCGAAGCGCGTGCCGCCCGTGGCGTTGCCATAGTGGCGCCAGTCGGTGACGCCGTTCTCCGCGATGCTGGCGTAGTTCGACTCTTCCACGCGATAGCCCTGGAAAGCCGCGACCGCGAGCAGCAGGACGCCAGCGACTTGCGGCGCCAGCACCCACAGAGCCTCGCCCTTGCGCTTTTCCTCGTCATCCCTGCGCATCGCAGCGGCGTGCCACGGGGTCAGGAACCACAGCCCGAACACCATCCAGGCCGCCAGACGCGGCAGGTTGGCCATCAGATCCAGCCCGCTCTCATAGACCGACCAGACAACGGTCACCGCCAGCAGGATCGCATAAAGCCGCGCCGCCCATTTGTTGCGCAGCACCAGAAGGACAGCGACGGCGATCGTCACCACACCGGCGGCGGCGTAGTAGAAGCTGCCCTCCAGCTGAATCAGTTGCACGCCCATGACGAGCAGGTAGAGACCGATGGAGACCAGCGCAGCCGCAAAGGCGGCGTTCAGCCCCTGCGCCAGCGCCTTGCCCGGATCGCCCCTCAGGCCCAGCACGATTGTCCAAAGCGCGGCCCCGATCATGCCGAGCGCCGTCACCACGTAGAAGGCGATGGTCAGCATGGGCAATGGCGGGGGCGGCGCGCCCTCGGGCGGGGCCGCGGGAAGAGCCTGAACAAGCCCGTAAATCGAAAGTCCCGCGATCGCGGCAAAAAGCGCCGCGAACGCCCAAAGGGCGATGCGAGTCATGTGGCGTCCTCCCAGAACTACCCCCCGGCTCACGCTCAACCCACGCGGCCCGGCTATCTGGACGGGAGGTTACCTTCTCTGAAGCGCCGAAGGGAAGCCGTTGGGCTGGCCGCCCGGCCCATGCTCAACACTATGTTACCGCCCCGGTCCGGCCATACCCCTGCGACACTCCGCCCGTCCCCGAAACAATCGCCTCAAGCCACGGGTTCGACAGCTTTGCCGCCGTCTTTCGCCAGTCCGATCCGGCGCTTTTTGCCCCAACGTCAAAGGCGGCGATTCCTCGGGGCCGCCCCGTTTTGACTCTCATTTCAGCCCCGCCAGGTATGGGAACGTGCTGACGTTAACCAGCTTTTAGCCGGATTCCGCGCTCTCTACAGAGGAATGGGACCTCTCGTTTAACGCTAAAGCATCGTCCGGACGGACGGGGGGCAGCGTTGCAGGCAGGAAGCGCAGGACGACCGGCATGTTGAATCTGAGCAATATGAAAATCTCGATGAAGGTGATGCTCGTCATCGCCGTTCTGAGCGTGGTGTCTGTCGGCGTCGCTGCCGGCGGCGTCTTCGCTCTGTCGGAATTGAACCGGGCGGCCGCCCGGATGGACGACGCGGCGCGCCGCGCCACAGCCTTCGCAGGCCTGCGCCAGAGCATCCTGGCGCTCAACCGGGGTGAATTCCGGGCCGCGGCGGACTCGTCAGCCGAGAACCTTGCCGATGTGGAAGCGTCAGTCGTGAAAACGAAAGGCGAGTTCGATGCGTATCTCGCCAACGCCCGCGCCGGTCTGCCGGAATCGATGACCTCGGCCGTCGACGAGATCGAGTTCATCTACATGTCCTACCTCGACGACCTGTCGAGGACGGTAACGACCGCCAAGGAAGTATCCGGCACGGTCTCACCCGATCCCAACCAGACACGCGTTGTCGATTCAGCGAAATCCAACCGCGACACCACAAACTCCCTCGAAGACAGCATGGAAGCGCTGGTCCAGCGCTCGCTGGAAGAAACCCGCGCTGTTCGTGAATCGACGCAAAGCCTCTTCAACCTCGCCAGCATCGTCATGATCGCCGGCGCAACCATCGGCATTGCGTTGGGCCTTCTCATGGGCGTGATGATCTCGCGCCAGGGCATCGTGACCCCGCTCCGCAAGATCGTGGACGTGCTGAAATCGCTCGCCGCCGGCAAGCTGGACGTGAAAGTTTACGGTACGGACCGCAAGGATGAAGTCGGTGAAATCGCCGCCGCCACAGAGGTCTTCCGCAACAACCTCGTCGAAGCCGAAAAGCTGCGCGACGAACAGGAGAAGAGCCGTGAGCGCCGCGAACGCCGTCAATCGACGGTGAACGATGCGATCCAGAAGTTCCAGGCCGCCGCCAACGACATCGTGCGCAACGTGTCGTCGGCCGCTGGCGATCTACAGCACGCTGCCGGTTCGCTGACGTCCAGCGCCTCGTCCGCGTCGGAGCAGGCCAGTTCGGTCGCCGCCGCGGCTCAGGAAATGGCGATGAACGTCAACTCGGTCGCCTCCGCCACCGAAGAACTCGCCGCCTCGGTCAGCGAAATCGGCGCCCGCGCGCAGGACTCGCACACCATCACCCGCTCGGCAGTGGGCGAAGTGTCTCAAACCAACGCGATGGTGAAGGAACTCGATGTCGCCTCCCGCAAGATCGGCGACGTGGTAGGCATGATCGCCGACATCGCCGCCCAGACCAACCTGCTGGCCCTGAACGCCACCATCGAGGCCGCGCGTGCAGGCGACAGCGGCAAGGGCTTCGCCGTCGTGGCGGGCGAGGTGAAGGCGCTGGCCGAACAGGCCGCCCGCGCCACCGAAGAAATCACCCGGGAGATCGACGGCATCCAGAACGTCACCCGCAAATCGGTTGAAGCCATGGCCGCCATCAGCGCGCGCATCGAAGAGATCAGCTCGATCTCGTCGGGCATCGCCTCGGCGGTTCACCAGCAATCGTCCGCGACGCAGGAAATCTCGCGCAACGTGCAGGAGGCCTCATCCGGCACATCCGAAGTCACGCACAGCATCACCGGCGTCAGCTCGGTCGCGTCCGATACGGGCACGGCGGCGGGCCAGGTGCAACGTGCAGCCGACAATCTGGCCCAACAGGCCTCTGTCCTTCGTCAGGAGTTTGAAAGCTTCATCGAAACCGTACGCGCGGCCTGAGCCGCTTCCATTAACCCAACGAAGAACGGCCGGGGAGACATCCCCGGCCGTTCGCTTTTGTGATATGCTTTTGCGGGCTTATGCAAACGGCCGCATCGGTTCGGCGTTGTGCTCGGCGTAGATCCTGTCGTCGTCCGCCTCGACCAGCCGCACCTCATAGCCCCACAGATCCGCGAGGTACTGCAACACGCGGTCCGCATCACGTTCTTCCAGCGTCACGCCGTCCATCACATTGTGACGCAGCTCCAGCCGACGGTCGCCTGCAAGATCCACATCCACCACCTGAATGTCCGGGTCCCGCCGCGCGACATCGTAGTTGCGCGCCAGCGCACGGCGCACCTCGCGATAACCGCGCTCGTTATGAATAGCGGAGACAACCATGTCGTCCTCGCTATGGTCGTCCACAATCTGGAACAGCCCCATCTTCCGGATCACATTGGGCGACAGATACTGTGAGACGAAGCTCTCATCCCGGTAGTTCGCCCAAATCTCTCTCAGCGTGCCATAGGGATCATTGTTGCCGGCAATATCCGGGAACCACTGCCGGTCTTCCTCGGTCGGCTCCAGCGTCACACGCTCCACATCCTGCATCATCGTGAAGCCCAGCGCATACGGGTTGATGCCGGAATAGCGCCGGTCATTGAAGTCCGGCTGCATCACCACGCTGGTGTGCGAATGCAGGAACTCCATGAACGCCCCGTCGCTGATCCGCCCTTTCTCGTGCAGCCGCGTCATCGTGCGGTGGTGAACGAACGTGGCGCATCCCTCGTTCATCATCTTGGTCTGGCGTTGCGGATAGAAATACTGCGCGATCAGCCGGATGATCCGAAGGATTTCCCGCTGCCACGGGGCAAGGCGCGGCGCCGTCTTCTCCAGAAAATAGAGAATGTTCTCTTCCGGCAGTTTCAGAATGGCGCGGCGGCGGTCTTCTTCAGTCTTCTTATTGGCCTTCTTTCCCTTGGCCACGGGCACCGTGCGCCACAGGTCATTGAACAACGCCTCGCCATGCGCCCGGCGTTCCTGCTCGCGACGTTCTTCGCCCTTGAGATCCATCGAACGCTTGCCGGGATAGCGGTGAATGCCGTGGCTCTGCAACGCGTGCGCGGCGTCGACAAGACGCTCCACCGCCTCGACGCCATACCGCTCCTCGCACTTCGCGATATAGCTCTTGGCGAAGGCGAGGTAATCCGCGATGCCCGACGCATCCGTCCACTGGCGGAACACATAGTTGTTCTTGAAAAAATGATTGTGCCCCATCGCTGCGTGACTGAGCACCAGCGTCTGCATCGTCGCGGAGTTCTCCTCCATGATGTAGCAGATACAGGGATCGGAGTTGATGACGATCTCATAGGCTAGCCCCTGCCAGCCCTTGCGATACAGCGCCTCGTTGCGCGCGAAATCCTTGCCGAAGCTCCAGTGCTTGTAGAACAGCGGCATGCCGACAGAGGAGTAGGCGTCCAGCATCTGCTCGGACGTGATCACCTCGACCTGCGTGCGATAGGTATCAAGCCCCATCTCGCCTTCGCCGATCTCGCGCACCGCGTCGAAGATCTGCCCCAGCATGTCGAAGTCCCAGTCTGCACCGGTATAGAGCAGACCAGTCGACGTTACCGGCGCGCGCGCCGCCGTGGAGCCCTGGCCCGGCATTCCAGCCGCCAGCGACTTTTTCCCGGCGGTGCGGGCGCGTGCGCGTGGCGGCGCGCCGGCGCCGGACGAACGGCCAGGAGAGCGGGGTGCGCGCGCCATGCCTACGCCTCCGCCTTTGCGCCGGAACGACTTTCAAACAGCTCGCGGAACACCGGAAAAATATCGCGGCGGTGGCTTACCTTGCGCATCGCCATGTGCGGCGTGGACGCCGCAACCAGCTCATACGAACGCCACAGCGACGTGGGATCGCCCGGCTCGTCGCGCGGATGGCCGACTTCAAGGTAAGCGTAATACTGGCACATCGGCAGGATCACCTGCTTCAGCATCACAACGGTGTTCGAGTTATCCATCGGCAGGTTGTCGCCATCCGAAGCCTGCGCGCCATAGATGTTCCACTGGTTCGCCGGATAGCGCTCGCGCACGATACGCTGCATCTCCTCCAGCGCCGTCGAAACCACCGTACCGCCGGACTCGCGGCTGTGAAAAAAAGTGTCCTCATCCACCTCCTTCGCTTCGTGCGTATGGCGGATGAAAACAACGTCCAGCCGTTTGTACCGTCGCTTGAGGAACAGGTAGAGCAGGCTATAAAACCGCTTCGCCAGATCCTTCATGTGCTCGTCCATCGAGCCCGACACATCCATGATGCAGAACATCACAGCGCGCGCCACCGGAACCGGCGTCGTGTCATAACGGCGATAGCGGACGTCGATCGGATCGATGAACGGCACCAGCTTCACCTTGCGCTGCGCCCGCTCCAGCTTCGCCCTCGCTTCGGCCAGCGCGGCGGGTTCGTCGCCGTCATCCTCCAGCCGCTTCACCTCGGCCTCCAGCGCAGCGACCTCATACGGCTTCGGGCGGCCAAGGGCGAGGCGGCGCGACAGGCTGTTGCGCAGCGTGCGCGTAACCGACAGCGAGGCTGGCGAGCCCGTCGTTGTGTATCCCGCGCGAACAGGCTTCTCCTCCTCGACGCCCAGCACCTGGCGCTTGGTCAGATCGGGCAGTTCGAGATCTTCGAGAAAGAGGTCGAGAAACTCCTCGTCCGAAAGGGCAAACTGGAAATCGTCTTCACCATCGCCATCGGCCCCGGCTCCGCTTCCGCCGCCCCCCTCGTCCGGGCGCGGGATGGTGTCGTTCTCGACATATTCCTTGTTGCCCGGCAGGACATATTCACGTCTGCCGCCCTGCGATCCGCGGCGCAGCACCGGCTCGCGCACGCCATCGGCCGGCACGCTGATGTCGCCGCCCTTTTCAACATCCTTGATCGAGCGTTTGGCCGAGGCTTCACGCACCGCTCGCCGCACTTGCGCCCGCGCGCGGCGGATGAACCGCTGGCGGTTGGCCAACGATTTCCCACCCGGATCACGACGGCGATCAATTACGTGCATTGCGCCTCAGCTAACGCCAGTGTTGAGTCCGCGCCAAGCCCGTGCAGCAGCAACCTGCTGCTTCACGAAGCCTGTTTGACCCGCATGTACCACTCCACCAGACGGCGGACCTGACGTTCGGTGTAGCCCCGCGCCACCATTCGTTGCACGAACTCGTCGTGCTTCTTCTCACTCTCGGAGTCCTTCTTCGAGCCGAAGGAGATCACCGGCAGCAGGTCTTCCACCTGGCTGAACATCCGCCGTTCTATAACTTCACGGATCTTTTCATAGCTGGTCCAGCTCGGATTGCGGCCCTTGTTGTTGGCGCGGGCGCGCAGGGTGAACTTCACCACCTCGTTGCGGAAGTCCTTCGGGTTGGCAATGCCGGCAGGCTTCTCGATCTTCGACAGCTCCTGGTTCAGCAGCTCGCGGTCGAGCAGCTGTCCGGTGTCCGGGTCCTTGAAATCCTGATCTTCGATCCACGCATCGGCATAATCGACATAACGGTCGAACAGGTTCTGGCCATAGTCGTGATAGCTCTCCAGATACGCCTTCTGGATTTCGTGACCGATGAACTCCGCATAGCGCGGCGCCAGATCGGCCTTGATGAATTCCAAATACTGCCCCTCGATATCGTCTGGGAACTGCTCGCGCTTGATCGCCATCTCCAGCACGTACATCAGATGAACAGGGTCGGCGGCGACTTCTTCCGTGTCATGGTTGAACGTCGCCGACAGCGCCTTGAACGCAAAGCGGGTGGAGATGCCCTCCATGCCCTCGTCCACGCCCGCGGCGTCGCGATATTCCTGCAACGTCCGCGCCTTGGGATCGACTTCCTTCAGGCTCTCGCCGTCATAAACGCGCATCTTGGCGTAGAGATTGGAGTTCTCGTGTTCCTTCAGGCGTGACAACACCGAGAACCGCGCCAGCATCTCCAGCGTCCCCGGCGCACACGGCGCCTTCGACAATTCAGACCCCGAAACCAGCTTCTCGTAAATTTTCGTCTCTTCCGTGATGCGCAGGCAGTACGGCACCTTGATCACATAGATACGGTCAATGAAGGCCTCGTTGGTCTTGCTGTTCTTGAACTGCCGCCACTCGCTCTCGTTGGAGTGCGCCATGACGATGCCGGTGAAAGGTATCGCTCCGATATTCTCGGAGCCGACATAATTGCCCTCCTGCGTCGCCGTGAGCAGGGGATGCAACATCTTGATCGGCGCCTTGAACATCTCGACGAATTGCAGAACGCCCTGGTTCGCGCGGTTCAGACCTCCTGAATACGAATATGCGTCCGGATCGTTCTGCGAGTGCAGCTCCAGCTTGCGGATATCCACCTTGCCGACCAGCGACGAGACGTCCTGGTTGTTCTCATCGCCCGGCTCCACCTTCGCGACGCCGATCTGGCGCATGCGCGATGGCTTCACCTTTGCAACCTTGAACTTGGCGATGTCGCCGCCGAACTCGTCCAGCCGCTTCAGCGCCCACGGGCTCATCAGGCCGGTAAGCCTGCGGCGCGGAATGCCATAGTCTTCTTTCAGCTGCGCGCCCTGCTGCTCGGGGTCGAACAGAGAGAGCGGGCTTTCAAACACGGGGCTCAGTTCGTTTCCCGCCTTCAGGACATAGATGTACTGATCCTCGATCAGCGCCTTGATGCGCTCGGCCAGCGAGGATTTGCCGCCGCCCACGGGGCCCAGCAGGTAGAGGATCTGCTTGCGCTCCTCCAGCCCCTGCGCCCCCTGCCGGAAAAAGGCGACGATCCGCTCGATCGTTTCCTCCATCCCGTAAAACTCGGTGAAGCTGGGATACATGCGGATGGTGCGGTTCGAGAAGATGCGGCCAAGGCGTGGATCCTTCGAGGTGTCCACCATCTCGGGCTCGCCAATGGCCGCCAGCAACCTTTCATGTGGACCCGCATACATCAGCGGATCGTTCCGGCAGCCTTCGAGATACTCGCCCAGAGACATCACCGTTTCGCGGCGCGTCTCAAAGTTCTTGGTGTAGCTGTCGAACAGATCTCGCGACATCGTAGCTCCCTGGATCAAGAGGCACGTCGCACCGGCTTGGCGTGCCAGCGCCGCCTCCGGTTCCCCGGTCCGCACCCTGTCTCGGCAACAACGCGATCCGCGGAAGAAGCGCGGTCGCGCTCGCCCAGGCGGGTACAGCGAGGAACACTCTCCACCAGATGTCGGTTTGCAGGCGACAAATGGAAGAGGGCGGCTGCGCTCAAACTCCCCGACGCATGAATCAGACTACAGAAGAATCGGGGTTTTGCCTCCACCAATCAGCATCATTTCCTCATGTGGGCGCAGTTAGAGTCCCGCGTGACGTCTTCGCCACACGCGAATTGTGCAAGTTGAACGCTGCTTTTCACCCGGATGTGAGAACCGGGCGACTGAGACGGAGCGCGGGGCACATTCTTGCGCCGCAGCACAATCGCGCCTTCGCTGGCGCCACATGCGATTGAGTGCTGCAATCTCCCACGTCCCGCCATAATCGTTCCCACATTGCCGGGCTCACCCTTGCCGGCCTGGCGCGCGATTCTAGTTCGCGCGCTGCAAGCTCGTTTCGGTGTTCCCGCACCAGTAACGGTAAGGCGCATGGCTGTCCGCACGTTGCAGCTCTGCGTCCCACGCAACGCTGAAAGCGCCCTGCCCAAAACCGATGCGGCCGCCATCGGCCTCGCCATCCGGGAACTCATCCCAATGAGCATCGCCGCTGCGCGCCCACGCCAACGGCGCCTGCTCGGGCGACGAGTAGGGACGATCTGGCGTTTGCGGTCCCCATCCGATGAAGTCGTGCGGCAAGGCGTCTGTCCAGTTGGGCTTCCGGCCCACGCCATTACCATCGCCATCGAGCTGCATTTTGTCAGCCATTTGAACCTCGGTGTCTGCTTCGGGCGCGCGGGAAAATCCCCTCACACGCCGCCTCAGAAGCTAAACGCACCAAATTGGAACTGGTTACCGGCAAAAAAACCGGCGGCCATGACGGCCGCCGGTCCTCGTGACGCTTTGTCGTAAGATCGGCTTACTGCTTCGTGCCGCCCTTGGATTCGTTCGTGTTCTTGTTCTCATTGGTGGTCTTCACGTCGGACGAGCGCTTTGTGCGCCAGGTTTCAAAGTCCGCGTTGAACTTGGTCTGCCTTTCCCGGCGATAGGCGTCGTAGTCGTCGTCGAGTTTCCGGACCTGGTCGTCGCGCCACGACATGTAGTCATTATCGAACCGCGCGCCAGTTTGGCCAAAGCGCCGCTCCTGATTGCTCTCATTCCCCTGGCGGTAAGACTGGCCGTAGTCGCCATACTGGCCATACCCACGGCCATAGGACTCGCCACGGCCTTGGCCGCTGTAGGGATAGTCGCGGTTCATTTCGTAACGCTGGCCACGTCCGCGTTGGCCGTCCCAGCCCTGCTGGTTCGTCCACTGGCGCTCGCCAGAGCCGCCGCTATAGCCCCAACTCCCCCCCTGATCGTAACCACCTTCGTTATAGCCGCCGCCCCACTGCTGGCCCCGGCCATAACCGCCCAGACGTCCGCCCGGATCGCGATCGCGCAGGTAGCGGCTGTTGTCATCCTGATAGCGGTCGTTCTGCTGGCTTGAGGAATAGCCTCGGCCATAACGGCTTTCGTCTGTGTTTTCGTCGCGGGAGTACTGCCCGAAACGTTCTTCATCGCTCCCGCTGCGATCATTGCCTCCGCTGCGATTCCAGCCCTGCTCGGCGCGATAGCCGCCGCGCTCCTCATCGCGACCCCTGTTCTCACGAGGGTATCCCTGGGGCATTTTTATCTCCCGGTTTTCTGATTGTGAATTGATGCGGACGCGCGCATCTCGCCCCACGGACACTCAACGCCGGCGCGACTCAGTCGTTGCACGCGGCTGCGGGCAAATCGGGCTGAATCTGTCAAAATCTGAATCTGTCAAAAGATGGGAGGTGGCGATCCCGGCAGGACTTGAACCTGCAACCGTCCGCTTAGAAGGCGGATGCTCTATCCAGTTGAGCTACGGGATCATCATAGCAAGCCAGCCTCTTAAGCGGCTTCCGGCCCCGGCGCCAGATTACATGGAAACAACGCTGCCCCATCTTGCGCGCTCCGGGCTGGAAATGCTCTGTGGTCGGCCGAGGCGGCCGCCCCACCAACCCCGCGCCGCCCTGCGGGCCCGCCCATGATCGAAGTCAGAGAATCGCCCATCCATGGACGGGGGACGTTTGCGTCCGGCCCTATCCGGAAGGGAGAGACCTTCCACACGGCGCACCTGCTCGTGTTCGACTGCGGCGAGGCCGACGCTATCGAGCGGACGGCCGCAGCGCACTATGTCTTTCACATCGAGGATTGTGCGGTCGCGCCGGACAAGGCGGTCACCGGGCTGGCCATGAGCCCCATCTCTTTCGTGAACCACCACCGCCCGCCGGACGCCTCGTTCGCAGTGGACGGAAAAGCGCGCACGGTCTCGTTCACCGCCCTGCGCGATATCGGCCAAGGCGAGGAAATCACCATCGACTACGGCGATTTCGCCGAGAAGCTGGGAATCTCGTGACGCGCGGCTAATGCGTCCACGGCCGCTTGCGGTTGGCCGCAAAATTATCGGCATAGGCCTTGATCACGCGCCTGGGCTCGCGCGGCTCCATAACCTGGAACGGAATGCCCTGACGCTGAGCGAAGGCGATGGCGTCCTCGCGGTTGTCGAAAGTCATCCGGACCTGGCTGTTGGTGTTCGTCGAGCTGATCCAGCCCATCAACGGCTCAACCCGGCGTGAACCGGCAGTGTCATACTCCAGCACCCAGTCCCTGGACTTGGCCTGGCCGGATTGCATGGCGTTGCGGGCCGGGCGGTAGATTCTGGCGAGCATCGGACGACTCCGTTTCAGGCCCCATCTGCCTCTGGAACCGTGAAAATTCAACTGCGCAAAAGGTCGTTCAGCCGGCTCCGCGCCTCCGCTGCGACCAGTCCGGGCAATCCGGGCAGTTCGCCCGCTGTAAACGCCGCTTCCGGCGGGCGGGGGGCGGTCGACACCAGAACGTCGAAATCCTCGCCGCCATGCATGCCCTCGCCAAAAAACAGCCCAACGGCCGACCAGGGCGGCTCGGCGCCGGCCACCAGATCGCGGGCGAAAGGCGCCTCCTCCAGAAACCCGGTTTCGACCCGGCCATAACGGGCCTGCAATTGGGCGGCGACGATGCGGGCGCAGGCGGCCGACCTGCCCGGCTTTTTCGACCCGTGCGCCACCAGAACCACCCGCGGATCCGGACTGCGGGCGATCAGCCGATGAGCAAGATTGTCCGCCAGCAGCGACACAAACCCCGGCCACAGAGCCATGGGCGGCGCCAGAAGCTGGGTCTCCGGCGTCACATGGCGGGCCAGCCGCTCGGTGAAGAAAAAACCGTCAGAGAACAGCAGGGGCAGGATCACGACCGGCCGCGCCCCACAGGCCGCCAGCGCCGCCGGAACCACGCCCTCCACATTCACAAGAACCGAGCCGGCATCCGCGTCCGGCAAGCTGGCCGCCACGGCCTCCACCACAGCCGCCAACCGCGCATTATTGGCCACACCGCCACGCTCGCCATGGGCGGCCAGCAGGATGACGGGGCGGGAAGTGGTCATGCCCCCCTCTTAGGGGACGCCCGGTCAGCGCGACAGGGCGAACCCGCAGTACGTGCGGGGAAAAATGGTCGGAGTGGAGAGATTCGAACTCCCGACCCTCTGGTCCCAAACCAGATGCGCTACCAGACTGCGCTACACTCCGAACCGGGGAGCCGGGTATATACTCGAAAAGGCGGCATAAGGAAGGCCATCCCGGCAGGCGGATTTTCAGCGGATTCCCGGCCTACCCCTTCTTCCGCAACAGCCGGAAAACCCCGCTCCCGCGGGCGCGAACCTTGCCGCCCACCCGGACCTCGCAGGTCGTCAGCCCCACCTCGTCATCATGCGACAGCAGGCGGCCATGGGCCTCCAGCCAGTCGCCACGATTGAGCGTGTCGAAATACTCCAGCTCCATCTTCAGCGTGACCGAGCGCCGCTCCAGCGTCGCGGCCAGCGCCCGCGCCATCGCGCTGTCGACAATGGTGGCAATCATGCCCCCATGCATGAAGCCCAGCGTGTTGCAGTGAACCTCCTCGACGCGCAGCCCCAGGCACATGGTTCCGGAGGGATTGTGCGTCGCCTGGAATATCGGGCCGACATGGTTCACGAACGGCGCACGCGCCATGAACTCGAAACCCGCCGGAGCGGAGCTTGAGGCTTCTCCTGCGCCCATCGGCCTACAGGTTCCCGAACATCCCGTGCTTCACGACATCGCCGGCCTTCAGGCCCAATTCCTTCGCGACGCCGCCATTCAGCTCAAGCACGCCCTTCACGGCGAAGCCCGGCGTGATCAGGCGCAGCGAATGCGGCCGGGCGTTGTGCGCCACCGCGACGACCGTGCCGTCCGTGTCGAGAAACAGCATGTCCAGCGGGATCAGCGTGTTCTTCATCCACATGCCGGTTTCCCGCGGCGCGCCGAAGTCAAAGATCATCCCGTGATCGCGCGCCATCTCTGTGCGGTTCATCAGGCCGAGGGCCGTCTCTTCCTCGGTGTCCGCCAGTTCGACCTGGAAAGTGTGGGTCTTGTCGCCGCTGACGATCGTCAGCGGCTGGGTTGGCCCCTGCGGGTTGGCCGGCAACTGGGCGCAGGCCGGAGCTGCGGCCACAAAAACCAGGGCCAGGGCGGCGAGGAAATGGCGGAACAGATGTTTCATATCCGCCGGAATAAGGCGCCACAGGGCGAACGCCAAGTGCGGCCGGCATCCCGAATGCTTGCCCGAACGGTCATTTGCAGTGGATCAGGCGCTGGCAGGGAGCCGTATGGTCACCACGTGACGGCCCTTGGAGCCCTTGCCGATAGCGGCGTCCAGAATTTGCCCGGGGGTAAGGTCTTCCATTCCCGCTTTTCGGACCACGACGATGTGGATGAAAATGTCCTCCGGATCCTCCCGGCGCTGGACAAATCCATACCCTTTCGACCGGTTGAACCACTTCACTAATACGGTTTCGAGCGGTCCGTCCTCATCCGGAATGGAATCATTCTCGTTGGCCGACAGCTCCAGCACTTCGCAGACCTGCAAACCCCGGTCGCGCAGCGCCACATTGCACACGATGCGGGCGCCCTCTGGCGCGCTGTCCCGGCCGAATTTGCGCATGACGGAGATGTGCAGCAACACGTCGCGCGGCGCGGCTCCGCTCGCCGTGTCAGCATCCGGCACGATAAAGCCATAGCCTTTGGCGCTGTCGAACCACTTCACCCGGCCTTCGACACGGACAATGGTTTCGCCGTCCACCGTGCTTGGGTCTGTTTTTTCAGACTGTTGCAGCTGCATCCACCCAACGGCTCCCCTGGCCCGCTTATTCTACCATGACATTTCTTCGGACATAGCCCCGCAGGCGATTATTCACCTTTCAGGTCGCTTGGCCAGATCGTGGAACGAGAAGAGCCGGGATGCGGCAGAAGCGCCGCACCGAACTGCATCATCATCATGGAAATCCGCTGGCAGGCCCTAGGGGAGTCGAACCCCTCTTTTCAGGTTGAAAACCTGACGTCCTAACCGATAGACGAAGGGCCCTTCCGGCAGAGTGCGCGGATATATCCGTATGCGCCGGGGGGTGCAAGGCCTGATCGCGGCCTCATTTTCCGGCGTCGGCCACATCCGCCACTTCGAGCTGGACCGCCCCGTTTCCGCGCCAGGTATCCGGCCGCAGCCGCCCCGCCACATGCAGCGGCCCCCCACGCTGGATCGCCAGCCCCTCCGGCCCGTCCGCGACCCGGAAAGCGATGGCGCGCAGGCGGGCCCCAGTCTCGCCGACCATATCGAAAGCCACATGGTTCTCACCTACCCGCCGCACGCCCGCTGGCCGGACATTGGGGGCGGCGAACACGGGCTCCGGCGCACCAGCCCCGAACGGCCCCAGCCGCTCCACGATCTGCAACAGCGCCGAGTTGGCCGCGCCCGGCGCCAGGGCTCCATCGATCTCCAGCACCTTCGCTTCTGCCAACTCGGCTGTGGCGCCGTGCGTCTCCGCTTCCAGAAACTCCCGCAGCTCGCCGATGCGAGCGGGATCGATGCTCAGCCCCGCCGCCATCGCGTGCCCGCCGCCTGAAAGCAGAATTCCCTGCTTTGCCGCACGCGAGATCAGATCGCCAAGGTTCACGCCCGTCACCGAGCGGCCAGAGCCGCGCGCCACAGGCCCCAGCCCCTCGCCCCAGCCGATGACCACGGCGGGCCGGTGAAACTTCTCCTTCAACCGCCCGGCCACGATGCCGATCACGCCGGGGTGCCAGCCCTCGCCGCCTGCAACGATGACCCCCGCATCGGGCTTCTCCTTCAGCCGTACTTCGGCCTGCTTCATCGCGGCGTCGAGAATGTTCGACTCCACCTCTTTCCGCTCGGCGTTGAGATGGTGCAGTTGTTCGGCAAGCCGGATCGCCTCGCCGCGATCATCCGTGGCCAGCAGCTTCGCCGCGATCCACGGATCGCCGATCCGCCCACCCGCATTGAGACGCGGCCCCAGAACGAATGTCGCATGATAGACGCTCTTCGGCGCCTCGATCCCCGCAACTTCGGACAGCGCGCGCAGCCCCTGGTTCTCCAGCCGCTCCAACACCGCAAGCCCGCGCACCACCAGCGCACGGTTCACGCCTTTCAGCGGAGCCATGTCGCAAAGCGTGCCCAGCGCCGCGAGATCGAGCCACGTCATCGCATCCGGCAAGCCGCCCGGCGGCGCCACACCCTTCTGTCGTGCAAGACGGTTCAGTGCAGCGATCAGGACAAACACCACGCCGGCGCCCGCCAGATGCCCCTGGCCCGACATGCAGTCGGGACGATTGGGATTCACCAGCGCCAGTGTCGGCGGCGTATGTTCATCGTGCATCAGGTGATGGTCCATCACCACGACGTCGAGCCCAATGGCGTTCGCCGTCTCCAGCGCCTGTATCGCCGCAGCGCCGCAATCGACGGTGATGACAAGTTCGACGCCTTGAGCCTTCAACGCCTCGAATGCGCCGGGCGTCGGGCCAAACCCTTCCATCAGGCGGTCCGGCACGTAGAGCACCAGTTCGCGCCCCCACGCCCGGAAATATCGGGACAGCATCGCCGCCGACGTACCGCCATCCACATCATAGTCGGCAAACACGGCCGTGGGCCGCCCTGTGACGATGGCGTCAAGGATCGCCTCCGCCGCCTTGTCCATGTCGGCGAAGGCCGACGGATCGGGAAACAGCGCCTTCAGTGTGGGATTGAGGAACAGCTCGACGTCATCGACGCCGACGCCGCGCCCGGCCAGCAACCGCCCCGTCAGATCGCCGCCGCCCTGCCTACGCGCATGCTCCGCCGCAAGTTTTTCATCCGCCTCCCGCGCGCGCCATATCCGCCCGGACAAAGATTGGGATACGCCGAGGAACGCGCTGCTCATGCCGAGATGGGCGTCGCCGTCTTGATGGTGCGTGACACGCGGTCCACCGACGACATCAGCAGCGTCCATGTGGTCACCATATGGTTGCCGCGCACAGCCCCATCCAGCAGGCCGCCCTTGGTTACGCCCGTGGCCGCGAAGATGGTTTCGCCCGCCACAAGATCATCGAGGCTGAAACGCCGGTCGAAGGTCTCGATGCCCGCCCTGCGCGCCATCTGGCGGTCGCTCTCGTTGCGGATCACCAGCCGCGCCTGCATCTGACCACCGACGCAACGCAGGGCCGCGGCAGCCGGCACGCCCTCCGGCGCGCCGCCCTGGCCGATATACATATCAACGCCAGCCTCTGGCGAACCTGTGTAGATCACGCCCGCCACATCGCCATCCGGGATCAGGTTGATACGCGCGCCGACGCGCCGCAGGTCCGTGACGATCTTTTCATGGCGCGGACGATCCAACACGCACGCGGTGATCTCGCGAACATCCACACCCTTGGCGTTGGCGAGACGCTGCGCATTCTCGCCCGCCGGCGCATCCAGATCCACGACATCGCGCGGATAGCCCGGACCAATGGCCAGTTTCTCCATATAGATGTCCGGCACCCGCATCAGTCCGCCACGCGGCGCGGCAGCCGCGACCACCAGGGCGTTCGCCATCGCCTTGGCCGTAGGCGTCACCCCTTCCAGCGGATCCACCGCGATATCCACTTCCGGCCCGCCGCCAGCGCCAACCTGCGCGTCCACTGAAAGCCCCGCCGCATGGCCGTGAGCGCCCTCGCCAATCACGATGCGTCCCGACATTTCCACCTGGTTCAACGCATCCAGCATGGCGACAGCCGCCGCCTCGTCGGCCGCCTGTTCATCGCCCCTGCCCACCTGGGCATGCGCGGCGATGGCGGCGCGTATGGTGACGCCGCCCATCGCAAAAGCGAGATCCGGGGTGAGAATGGAACTGGCGGGCATTGGCCCTCCGCTTGCGAATCGATTTCACAGGCATACCCCTGTGGGACGGCGGGTCAAATGGGGTTTCCCCCAAAGGGCCTCTGAGTCAGCCTGCGCCCCGACGAGCCGCCCCAAGCCTAATCCACCAAAAAATCGAAATACGTGTCCGGATGGGGTTCGCCGTTCAGCGTGAAGTGCCACCACTCCTCCTTCAGAGGACGGAAACCACCCGCCGTCATCACGCGCTGCAACAACATGCGACTGGCGCGGGCCGCCGGGCTCACAGTCTGGTCCGACGGCCAGGACGACGTGTCAAAAAGGTCATAGCCGCCGCCCATGTCCAGCTCCACGCCGGACTGCGTATCCACAAGCGTGACATCGAGCGTCGAACCTCGCGAATGCCCTGAACGCTCCGCGATATAACCCAACTCGAACAGGCGCGACTTGTCGATGGCCGGGTAATAGTCCGCCTTCCGCTCCTGATCCGCCGGATCGCGCGCCCAGGCGGCAAAGTCCGCAACAGCGCGCACGGGGCGATAACAGTCATAGACTTTCAACCCTAACCCGAAGGGCTGCAATTCTTCCTGCACCCGCACCAGAGCCACGGCGGCGGAACGCGTCAGCAGACAGACCGGCTGTTCATATCCAGCGATACGCCGTCCGACAAAATTCTCGCCGCCATGATAACGCATATCAACGGCCAGACCCGGCACGATGCTCGCCGCATCAACGAAACCGGACCGGTCCATGGAAGCCGCTGGCGTGTCGTTCGCTTGCCCGTGCGCGCACCCTGCAACGAGCAGGGAGGCGAGGATGGCGAGCGCGCGCCTCACGCCCGCGTTTCAATCCGCATCAGACGCGGCGTATCTGCGGTGATCTTCAGTTCGGCGATACGGGCCAACGCCCTTTCAACCGAAGCGCGCGGACACGGATGAGTCATGATGACGATCGGCGCGGCGCCTGTATCGCCCGCCGACTCCTGGATCAGCTTGTCGATGGAAACGCCAGCATCGCCAAGCTGCTCGGTCAGGCCCGCGAACGTGCCCGGCTTGTCGGCCAGCTTGGCGCCGATGAAGAAGGCGCTGTGATCGCTGTCCGCACGGACTTCGGTAATGAGCGGCTGAAGCTCGCCCGACGGTTTGCCCAGCGGCGGCGTCGCGGGCCCTTCAAACAGGCGCGCAAGATCACCCATCACGGCCGCAGCCGTGGGGCCAGCGCCAGCGCCCGGACCCGTGAAGGTCAGGCGGCCCACCGGCTCACCCTCCACCACGACCGCATTCAGCGGCCCGCCGATCTGCGCCAGCGGGTGATCGTTACGCACCAGAACCGGCGCGACACGGCACATCACCTGCCCCCCGGAGCGATACGCTTCCGCCACCAGCTTGATGCGATGATCGAACCGGTTGGCCAGCGCGATATCCATGGCCTCGATGGCGCTCACGCCTTCGACCGACACTTTCGAGAAATCCGGCTTCGCGCCGAACGCAATGGAGGCGAGGATCAGCACCTTGTGCGCCGCATCCATGCCCGACACGTCGAGATAGGGGTCGGATTCCGCATATCCCAGCCGCTGCGCCTCGGCCAGCACGCACTCATACGCAGCGCCCGTGCGCAGCATCTCGCTGAGAATGTAATTGCATGTGCCGTTAAGAATGCCCGCCACACGGCTCACCACGATGCCGGAGAGCGAATTCTTGACCGCCCGCACAATCGGGATCGCTCCCGCCACCGCCGCTTCAAACAGGAAGTGCGCATTCTGCTTTTCCGCAAGCTGGGCGATCTCAATGCCATGCTCGGCGATCAGCGACTTGTTGGCGGTCACAACCATCTTGCCTGCACGCAGCGCGGCTTCCACGGTGCGCTTCGCAGGGCCGTCCGATCCGCCGATCAGTTCGACCACGACATCAACGTCATCGGCCAGCGCCAGTTCGACAGGATCATCCACCCAGCGCAGATTCGAGATCTCGACGCCGCGATTGCGGTTCTTGCTGCGCGCCGAAACGGCGCTCACGACCAACTTGCCCGGCAGGCGCAGTTCATCCTGCCGCTCCAGCAGTTTCAGCAGCCCCCCGCCCACCGTGCCAAGACCGGCAATGCCAAGCCTGAGTGTCTTGCTGTTGGGCATAGGAAAACCATTCGATCAGATTATTGGTGAGATGAAATTTTTCGCCCGTCCCGGCTTTCGCCGGGATGGGCGGTGAAGGCGTGCGCCGCGATCATCCTGCGGCCTTTTGCGCTGGCGTGATATCCGGCTTGGCCTTGGGCTCTTTCTCCGGCTTCACCTTCACGCCGTTCGCTTCCATGAACTTGCGGAGGTTGCGGGCGGCCTGGCGAATGCGCTGGTCGAGAACGAACAGCGCATT
>CAZJZQ010000045.1:20078-23519 GCA_964550535.1 uncultured Rhizobium sp. | reverse complement strand
GATAGACCCCGTCCACCAGCGGACGGACTTTGCCGGAGGCGATCATCGGCCAGACATGCTGGCGGACGGCGCTGGCCAGCATCGCCTTGTAGGCGTCGGTGCGGATGCGCAGGGTCGAGCCGGTGACGGTGAGGCGTTTCATCATGATGCGGCTGATGTCAGCCTCGACCTTCGCCCCCTGCAGGAAGGCGATGTAGGCCAGCCGGCCCTGGTCCTTCAGGATGTTGAGGTTCTTCCCGAAATAGGGCGCGCCGACCATGTCGAGGATCACGTCCACGCCGTCCTTCTGGAGTTCGGTTTCAAAATCCTGGGTGCGGTAGTTGATGGCGCGGGTTGCGCCCAGCTTCTCGCACAGGCGGCATTTGTCGTCGGAGCCGGCGGTGGCGAAGACCTTTGCGCCCCAGGCGGCGGCGATCTGGATGGCCGTGGTGCCGATGCCGCTGGCCCCGCCATGGACGAGGAAGCTTTCCCCCGGTTTGAGCCCGGCGAGGTGGAAGGCGTTGTTCCAGACGGTGAACACGGTTTCGGGCAGGCCCGCGGCTTCGACCAGCGGCAGGGGAGCGGGCGCGGGCAGGACGGAGCCGGCATGGGCGATGACGTATTCGGCGTAACCGCCGCCCGGCACGAGGGCGATGACCTCCTCGCCCTGTTTCCAGACGTCCGCGCCCTCGCCCGCTTCGTCGATCCAGCCGGAGACTTCGAGGCCGAGCGTGGCGGGAGCGCCCGGAGGCGGCGGGTAGCGGCCGGCGCGCTGCACCAGATCGGGCCGGTTCACGCCGGCGGCGGCGACGCGGATGCGCACCTGCCCCGGCCCGGGCCGGGGAATGGGAAGATCGGCAAGGACCAGCGGTTTTCCGGTTTCGGCGTGGACGGCCTTCATCACGGATTTGGACATTTGGCGCTCCCGGGTCTTTAATCGCGCCGGAAGGGTTCCGGCCTCTTGTCCCAGTCTGTCTTGGGCGTCCGGCATGGCGCAGGTCAAGACAGTTGGGCGGGCCGGCCCGCCGTGCACGCGCCAGCGAACGAGGCCAGCAGAGCAGACAGGACGCAGACCCGCAAGACAGGACGCAGGCCCGCAAGAAAGGAACGCCGTGATGTTTGACGACGAACCAGTCCGCAAGGCGAAGCGCCTTTTGGACGACATGTCCCTGGAAGAGATCCGTGAACGGATCGAAACACTGAAACAGGAGATTGCGGCCTGCGAGGCGGCGATCGCGAAGAAGGAGGCGACCCGGAAAGCCGCCGAAGCGGCGTTCTTCAAAACCTGAGCGCGGGAACGTTTTCGCCCCTGCGGCGCTCTGTCTTGGCGGTTCAGGGCGGGCGTTCCGCGCCGGGACGGTAAAGCGGCGCCCGTCTTGCGTGATACCGGGCAGAAACATGGAGTGTCGCTGCTAATCCTCTTTCAAGGTATGGCGGCGAGGCTTCAGAGTGTGCCAGTGTGAGTATTGAGGGGTTAATGCGCGACGCCACCCAACCTGTTGATCCGGCCAAGTCGGACTGGAAGCACCGCGTCATTGATTTCGCGGGCTCCGAAATGTTCGACCGCCTTTTCCGTGAAGGCATGGGCCTTGTGGAAGAAGCCGCGGCCTATCTCGATGGCCCCGGCCGCGCGGATTCCCGCAAGCTCAACCGCGACCTCGCGCTGGTCTATGCCGCCGAGAGCATGGAAGTGACCACGCGCCTGATGCAGTCGGCAAGCTGGCTGGTGGTGCAGCGCGCGGTGCGTGAGAACGACATGACCGCCGAGGAAGCGGGCGACGAAAAGTATCGCCTCTCCTCTCCCGGTACGCAGCATCCGCTGGACCGTGTGACGATGCCGGATGCGCTGTGCAGCCTCATCGACAAGTCGCGGGCGCTGTATGAGCGCGTGTGGCGCCTGGACGCCACGCTGTATTCCGACACGCCGCAGCCGACCGATAACCCGGTGATGCGCCAGATCGACCGCCTGCGCCAGGCCGCCGAAACCGGCGTGTTCGACCCGCTGGCCGTGTGGCGCACGCGGTAGCGCGCAACGCTTCACGATGGAAAATCAAAGAGCCGCCCTTTCCGGGGCGGCTCTTTTCGTTCTGACGTGAGAAGTCAGCTCACGATGTCGACTGCGTCACGCGCGGGGCGGGCGTCGCGGGGACGGGTTCCGGCTGGCTGACGGGCGTGACCAGCGGCACGTCGCCGGCGGCGCAGCAGCGCACCTGGACTTCCAGCACCTTGTCGTTGAAGCGGCACTGCTGGTCGTTGATCTCGCGCAGGAAGGAGAGGCCACCGGCGCGCGTGGTGTAACGCGTCTGCGTGCAGCTCACGACCTTGTAGCCGGGCGAGCATGTGCCGGTGTTGGTGCGGTTCAGCGTGCGGGTTTCGCAGTTCAGCGGCTCGTTCGCCTTTGTCATCGCGGCGTCGGCGGAAGCCTGTGCTTTATCGGCGCGCGAGATGGCGTCGGTCGCGAGCAGGCGTGCTTCGGCGACGCTCATGTTGGTTTGAGCGAGAGCCTGTTTCTGGCCGTCGATCTCCGTGTTGATCTTGCAGACGTCGCGGTTCGCCTTCTTCGCGTCGGCGCAGTATTCCACGAGCGTCATGTCTTCCGGGATCGCCTGACATGCGCCGAGCGCAGCAGTCATCGCGGACATGGCAACGAGCAGTCTGATTTTCATGTTGAGTCTCCCAGGTCCCTATCACCTGAGGCGAGCAATCATCGCGGCTCGCCCTATCGCAAGTGACAATGCTGCAAGCCTTCGCGCGGAGGGCGAGAAGGGGATCGCGGTGAGACAGTTGTCCACACGAGATGGATTAAACTTCATCCACGCGAGGCGCGCCCCCACAATCGGGGTCTTGATATCGCGGGGGCGGTTTTGCGCCGCCGCCCTACTCCCCGTCCATCAGCTTGCGCGCGAGATAGGTGTACTCCAGCGCTGCGCGCCGTGCGGCTTCTCTCTGGTTCGCCGCTGCTGAGTGGCCGCCGTCGATGTTTTCGTAGTAGAGGAAGGGCTTGCCCAGGTCCTCCAGGCGTTTCGCCATCTTGCGGGCGTGAGCGGGGTGGACGCGGTCGTCCTTGGTTGAGGTCTCGAAGTAGATTTCGGGATAGGTCTTCGCCGGATCGATGTTGTGATAGGGCGAGAGCGCTTCGAGGAAGGCGCGTTCTTCCGGCACGCCGGGATCGCCGTATTCATCCATCCACGACGCGCCCGCGAGCAGGGTGTGATAGCGCAGCATGTCGAGCAGCGGGACCTGGCAGACGATGGCGGCGAAAAGATCGGGACGCTGTGTGAACATCACGCCCATGAGCAGGCCGCCATTCGAGCCGCCCATGACGCCGAGCTTTTTGTTCGACGTGATCTTCTTCGCGATCAGGTCTTCGGCGACGCCGATGAAGTCGTCATAGACGACCTGGCGTTTTGTCTTGAGGCCGGCCTGGTGCCAGGCGGGGCCGAATTCGCCGCCGCCACGGAT
>CAZJZQ010000045.1:13387-20068 GCA_964550535.1 uncultured Rhizobium sp. | reverse complement strand
GCGCCATAAAGGTCTGGACGCTGGGTCATCGCGGCGCCGACCAGAACGCCGCCGTTGGAGCGTCCCGATATCGCGATCTTGCCTTTCGCGCTCACGCCGGTGCGCACCAGATCCTCGGCAACGGCATGCAGGTCGTCGAAGCTCGCCTGCCGCTTCTCGCGCAGCGCCGCCTGGTGCCAGGCCGGACCATATTCGCCGCCGCCACGGATGTTGGCGAGGACATAGACGCCGCCCTGCTCCAGCCAGAGTTTTCCAACCGTGCCGGAATAGCTGGGCGGGTAGGAAACCTGGAAGCCGCCATAGGCGTAGAGCAGCGTGGGAGCGGAGCCGTCGAGCGGCGTATCCTTTGCGCGGACGACGAAGTACGGGACCTTCGTGCCGTCCTTTGATGTGGCCTCGTGCTGTTCGGCGATGAAGGGGCCGGCGTCGAACCAGGCGGGGAGCGACTTGATCTGGGCCAGTGCGGTGGACGCGGTGTCGTAGGTGTAGAGCGCATCCGGCTGGAGGAAGTTTTCGTAGCCGAGGAAGACGGTGCTTTCACCCTCGTCCGCGAAGATCACGCTGGCCGATCCGTTGGGCGGGAGGGCGATTTCGGTGGACGTCCATCCGTTCGCGCCGGCCGCGTAGCGCAGCACTTTCGAGACGACGTTGTCGGAGATGTTGAGCAGCATCGCGCCCTTGGCGATGGAGAGGCCCTGCACGGCCTGTTTGCCGGTGGGGCGGAAGACGAGTTCGACGGGCGGCAGTTGGCCGTCCGCGAGGAAGGCGCTCCACGAGAAGGCGATGAGGTCGCCGGTGTGGAAGGCGGGCTGGCCTGCGGGCCGCCAGTCTTCTTCCAGCGTGACGAGCAGACGATCCGCGAAGAGGCCTTGCGGCGACGCCTTGGGCGGGACCGGGAGTTTCATCGGCGCGGAGCCGGACGTGGGGAAAATGAAGTAGGACGAGGTGAAGAAGCTTTCCGCCTGCGCGGCGCCGAACCAGCGATTGCCGGCCTCATCGTCGAAGGACATCGGGAAGGTTCCAACGTCCGTCACCTTGCCGCGGAACACCTCGACGGCCTGTTCGAGACGCTGGCCGCGATAGAGGCGTTTCACCACGAAGGGATAGCCGCTTTCGGTGAGCGTGGCGTCCGCGCCCTCGCCGCCCCAATCGGTGGCGATGAGCAGCGTGTCGAGATCCTGCCAGATGGCGCTGGTCTTTGCTTCGGGAATGTCGAAGCCGCCGCCGGTGAATGTTTTCGAGGTGATGTCGTATTCGCGGACGCGCACCGCATCCTTGCCGCCGTCAGAGAGCGAGACGAGGCAGCGCGTGTATTCGGGCGGCAGGCAGTCCACGCCCTTGTAAACCCAGTTGGCCCCTTCGGCGGCGGCGAGCGCGTCGATGTCCAGCAGGGTTTCCCATTGCGGCGCGTTGGTTGCGTAGCTCGCGGGCGTGGTGCGGCGCCAGATGCCGCGCTCATGCTGCGCATCCTGCCAGAAATTATAGACGTGACCGTTGCGCACCGCGCCATAGGGGATGCGTTCCGGGCTGGTCGCGATGGCGAGGGCTGCGTCGTAGTATTGCTGGTAGCGGGCGTCGCCTTGCAGCAGGCCGAGCGTGCGGCCGTTCTGACTGCGGACCCAGGCGAGCGCCTGTTCGCCTTCGACCTCTTCGAGATAGAGGTGGGCCTCGGTGTCGAAGGATTTGTTGCTCACGCCTGAACTCACACCCGTCTCCGTTTTATCGCTGCATGCCGCCAGAACGGCCATGGCCATACCAAGGCCCGCTATCATCGCTATCCGCATCGCGCACCCCAATTGCTCGTCAGGACCGGGCGCAGGCTAGCGGGGCGGCGGGGGGATGCAAGGATGGGTGGGTATGCGGGGGAAGTGGCCCGAAGTGTCCAGCCCTGCTCTAGCTAATCCCTCTCAGACGCCATAAATCTCCCCGCATGAAAGTGTAGAAATGAATGGGGCCGGGTGAAATTGGGTTAGGTTGAACATCCGGGAAACAGGGGGAGGTGACGGTGCATCTGGCTCATGGAATGGCGGCGCTGACATGCCTGACCCTTGCGGGCTTCGCGCAGGCTCAGCAGCCACAGGCTTCTCCGGCGGCTGAAGCGACGACGCAGGAAACGGCGCGCGCCGCTGCACGAGAGCCGCATCGCGCGCCATCACCCCTTCGCGGTCGCGATCAAGGAACCGTTCGGGGAGCCTGAATGGTTCGTGGTTTCGTTCTTTTATTACTGGACCGGATACGCGCACGACAGGACAGCGGCTGAGCACTGGGCCGTCCGGCGCGTTTCCGCCTCGGAGGAATGGGAAGACGACAATGGCAAGGCGCATCCAGCGGAACACGCCGGAACCACGTGGGCTCATAGCGACACCTGCCCTCAACTGTCACGTCAGATGGCGCGTTTTGAACTGCATGAGAGGCTGACATTTTCGAGCGGCGATGAAGCGCCGTTCAGGCCTAACAGTGTCAGTATCTCCTCGCTAGACACGACATATCTTAGCGTATGGGCGACGCTCCGCAGTCAGCCAACGCATTCAGGCATCGAGTTTCAAATGTACGCCCCTTATTATAGCAACAGCGGGGTGGCGGTTTGGATGCGCGAAACCATGTCGGCAATCGCCGGCTGTTTCACCGCGCCCGAACCGGACATGCCGCCGGCGGATGATGACATCGGGTTTCGTTACAAACCGCTGGACATATTCAATTGATAAGAGCGGCGTTCCGTCTCCCCTAGCCTTCCCCCTCCGAACGCCATAAATCTCCCGGCATGAAAGTGTGGAAGATGAATGGGGCCGGGAATGCGTTCGTCATTTTTGACGGGCGCAAGCAGGCTTTGGGCCTGACGCCGGAGCGCATCCGCGCGGTGGCCGATCCGGCGACGGGGCTGGGCGCGGATCAGGTGATCGCACTGGAGCCTTCGCTGCGCGGCGATGTGTTCATGCGCATCTGGAACAAGGACGGCTCGGACGCCGAAGCGTGCGGCAACGCCACGCGGTGCGTTGCGTGGCTGGCGATGGAGGAGACGGGGCGCGAGGCGCTGACCATCGAAACCGTCGCGGGCAGGCTGAAGGCGAAGCGCGAAGGCGCGACGCAGGTCTCTGTCGACATGGGATCGCCGCTGCTGAAGTGGGAGGAGATCCCGCTGGCCGAACGGATGGACACGCGCGGCATCGACCTGAAAGTCGGGCCGATCGACGACCCGTATCTGCAACTGCCCGGCGCGGTGAACATGGGCAATCCGCATGTCGTGTTCTTCGTGCCCGATCTGGACGCGGTGGATGTGAAGGCGGTGGGATCGCTGGTGGAGTGGCATCCGCTGTTTCCGCAGGGCGTGAATGCCGGCTTTCTTCAGGTGCTGAACCGGGGCGAAGCGCGGCTGCGCACCTGGGAGCGCAATGCGGGCCAGACGCCGGCGTGCGGCACCAATAACTGCGCGGCGGTGGTGGCGGCGGCGCGGCGCAACCTGACCAGCAGAAAAGTGCTGGTGCACAATGACGGCGGCGACATCACCATCGACTGGGATGAAGCCACCGACCACGTCATCATGACGGGCCCTATCGAGATGGAATTCACCACCGATCTGGCGTGAGCCCTTCGCACTTGCCCACTGCTTCCCCAGCGTTCATGGTGTTGGCGTCACTGGCCACAG
This sequence comes from uncultured Rhizobium sp., assembly GCA_964550535.1. Taxonomy (GTDB): domain Bacteria; phylum Pseudomonadota; class Alphaproteobacteria; order Caulobacterales; family Hyphomonadaceae; genus UBA7672. The sequence goes on along the minus strand of CAZJZQ010000045.1, from coordinate 16,425 downwards.
AGCCGGGGCGCGGACCGGGGAAAACGCCGATGATGACTCATGTGCTACCGGCTATTCGCGCGGGCGGCGTTGCCGCCGTGCTGGCCCTTGCTGCGGGCGTTGCGCCTGCGATCCTGCCTGGAATGGCGACCGCGGCGGCGCAGACGCCCGCCGCCCAGATACTGATCTCCGAAACTGACGGCGCGCTGGCGTCTTACGCCGTGGTGGGGCCGGTGAGCGCGACGGTGCATCAGAAGAGCCTGTTCCCTTCCACGCCGTCGCGCGTGCTGCTCGACCGGGAGTTGCAGGCGGAGGCGGCGAAGCTGGGCGCCGATGCGGTGATCCAGGTGCGCTATGACATGACCAACGCCGCGACATCGCGCGACGGCCACAAGGCGATCGGCGTGGCGGTGAAGTATGCGGCGCAGCCCGCAACGCAAATGGCGCAGGCGCCGGTTGCGGCGGCGGCGGCTCCGCCCGCTCTTGCCCAACCTGCGGCGCCTTCAGCGCCCGTGCAGATGGCGGAGGCTGCGCCCGTTACACCGCCGGTTGCGACCGTTCCGGCGGCGCCGCCCCCGCAGCAGCAGCCCATGCCGTACACACCGGCGGCGCCCATGCCGGTGGGAACGCCGGGGCAAATTCTGTTGTCTGAGCACGATATCCCGCAGCGGCCTCACCAGAGGCTTGGCGAGATCAGCGTGAAGACGCATCAGGCGTCGCTGTTCCCGAAGGACTCGCCGGCGGAGCAACTGAACGCAGCGCTGCGCGCGGAGGCCGCGAAACTCGGCGCCGACGCGGTGATTATGGTGAAATACTCGTTCAGCAACGCCATGTTCTCGCGCAAGGGCAACACGGCCACTGGCGTCGCGGTAAAGTTCCAGTGACGGAACCTGCCGGATTTCCGTGCATTCGATGAGGTTGGCGCGGCTTCGCGCATGTTCTGTCTTTGCGCGCATCGCGTGAAGCCTGACATGCGGGGTGCAGGGGAGGATCAATGCGTCTGGTGACGTGGAACCTTGGGCGCCGCGTTGCGGCAGGCCCGGAGGCGCGGGAAGTGATCCGCCGCATCGCGAACGTACACCCGGACGTGGCGTGCCTGAGCGAGGCGCAGGCGGATTCCGCGGCGGCCCTGGACGGGCATGTCATCGAGGATGCGGGCGCGAAGCTGAAAGGCGACAGACCGGACGATCGCAAGGTGGTGTTGTGGAGCCGCGAGCCGTGGAGCGATGTCGTGCGCTGGCAACATCTGTCCGAACTCGGCGGTGTGGTGTCGGGCGTAACGGCGACGCCGCTGGGCCCGGTGCGGGTGATCGGCGTCTGCGCGCCGTGGCACATGGCCTGGCCGGCGAATGCGGAGAGCCGTCCGCTGGACTGGGAGTTGAACACCGCTTTCTTCGAGCGGCTGAAAGGCGTGTTGAAGGACATTGATCCGGAGCGGCCCTTGGTGGTGTGCGGGCGGATGTGCCAGTTCTCGCCGCTGTCGCGCGGCAACTGGACGGCGCATCACGCCATGACGGGCGCCATGTCCGCGCTTGGCCTGGCGACGCGGGGCGATATTGCGCCTTTGGGCGAGCAGACGACGGACCATGTGGCGGCGTCATCGCAGTTGCGCGCGAGCGAGGTGAGGCTGCTCGACCGTCTCACGGAAAGCGGCGTGGCGATCGCGGACGATCCGGGCGTGTTCGTTGCGTTGCAGGCAGGCGGGGTCGCCCTGTTCGATTAGAGCGCGCGGCTTGACGGCCAGTATCCGGTGGACCGCGTCGTTTGCGCCGTCGCCTGCGGCACGGTCATCAACTCGGGCATCAACACGGGCATGGTGCACGCGCAGATGACGGCGCTATCGGCTATGTGGCCTGCCGGCAATCGGCCCGGCGGTGACGAACGCGCTGTTCGCCGTGACGGGCAAGCCGTTGACCAGGCTGCCGCTGAGAAGCAGCATCTGATCGGTTGGCGCTGGGGAAACCCTGCGCCACATTTAGGCCGGTTTCGTCCGTAGATTTCCGGCCATGTTCAACAAAGGGGGAACTCCCATGCGCCTGGTCATCCTTGTTGCGGCGCTTGCCGCGGCGCCTGCGGCTGCGGCCCAGTCCGCCCAGAACGCTTCCAACGCATCCGAACAAACCAGCCTGGCCGTTGGCGCGATCGGTGAAAGCGGTCTCAAGGCCACTTCCGGCGTGGTGGCGATTCCTCTGGGTATTACGGCCGTCGCCTCCGGGGCGGTGGCTGTGGGCGCGTCAGCATCCGGGCAGATGGAGCTGGCCGGCGGTTTCTCCGGCGCGGCCACGGGCGCATCGCAGGGCGCAAAAGCGCTGACCGATTTTTCGAACGCGCCGCTGTCGATTTCCGATGATGTGGTTATCGCGAAGCCGCAGGCGGCCCCCGATGTTCCCTACACCCCGGCCGCCCAATGATCCGGAAAATTTTTCTGGCGGCCGTCGCATCGGTTGCACTGACCGCCTGCGCCTCAAGCGGCGACAGCGGCGCCCAGGGCGAATCGCGTAATCCGCTGAACGATTCCGGTTTCAGCGGGCGCGCGGCGGGCACGCACCTGACCGGAGAGCAAGCCGCAGCGTTCGCAAAACAGGTGGAACGCGACCTGGCTTCCAAGGGCGCCCGCGTGGCCATCGTGTTCCGCACCGGCCGTCCGCGCGACGACCTGCCCGACGGCATCTCATACACGCACGGCGCATTCTGGGTGTATGTGCCGATCACGCTGGACGATGGGCGCACGATCAACGGTTACGCCGTTTACAATCTTTATCATGGCGACGGGAAGACGCTCGCCAAGGACAAGTCGTACCTGCATCAGGACTTCCCTGTCGACTTCGTCGCGGCGACGGCTGTGGACGATGTGGCGGTGATCGTTCCCAGCCCCGAAATGCAACGCCGCATTCTGGAGATCATGGGCAGTCCCGCCTATGAGGCGCTGCACATTGAGGACTACTCGCTGGTTTCGAACCCGCACGACATAAAATACCAGAACTGCAACGAGTTCATGCTGGACGTGATCGGCGCCGCAGCCTGGGAAACCACCGACATGGGCCAGATCAAGACCAATC
>CAZJZQ010000045.1:0-13377 GCA_964550535.1 uncultured Rhizobium sp. | reverse complement strand
CCAATCTGAAGCAGCACTTCAAGCCGACGCCGGTGAAAACGAACCTGGTCGAACGGCTGCTCGGCCCTATTGCGGACTCGCGCCTGAAGACCGACGACCAGCGCGGCGGCATTGTGACCGCAACCTACGAGTCGATGTCAGCCTTCATGTCCGGCCACAAGCTGATTACGTCCAGCTATGTGATCGAACGCGCGCCATAGACCGCGCCCTACCGCCATCCCCAGACGCCGCCTGAGCGTTGCGTCTCCATACGGGGACGCAACGCTTGAGGGCGCGTTCTATTTCGCGTGCGTTTCGATCAGCGCGGCGAAGACCTCGCCGAACGTCTTGAAGAGGGCGCGGGTGTCGTCCTTCGTGAGCTTGCCGCTTTCGTCGAACCAGCCGCCGACGCCGGAGAGGTACATTTCCGGTTGTTGCACGACGGGCATGTTGAGGAAGGTCAGCGACTGGCGCAGGTGATGGTTGGCGCCGAACGCGCCGAGCCCGCCGGGCGTCACCGAAACCACAGCCGCGGGCTTTCCAGCGAAAGCGGCTTTGCCATAAGGGCGCGAGGCGATGTCGATGGCGTTCTTCAGCACGCCGGGGACCGAGCGGTTGTATTCAGGCGTGACGAACAGCACGCCGTCCGCCGACTTGATCGCGGCGCGCAATTCGGCCCACGAAGCGGGCGGGCTGTCAGTGTCGAGATCCTGATCGTAGAAGCCGACTTTGGAGATATCGATCTCCTCCGTCGTGTAGCCTTCGGGCAATTCGGCCGCGATGGCGCGGGCGACCTTGCGACTGAAGCTGTCCTTGCGGAGAGAACCGACGAGAACCGCGATCTTGCGCTTGCTGGCCATGGTGTGGTCCCTTTTCGGATGCGGGGCGAACTGCCCGGGAAAACTTGAAAACATGGGGCGATGCCCCTAGCTGCAAATGCAACATATGGAGAAGTAGTTGCCTTTGCAACAATCCAGGCTAAAGACTTTGCCGAAAACTCCTTCAGACGCGATCCAGAGCGCGTGGGTGGCGCTGGGGCGTGTGGCTCCGCTGATCCAGGATCATGTCGAAGACGCGCTGAAGGCCGCCAGCCTCCCCTCTCTCTCCTGGTACACGGTGCTGTGGGAAATCGAACGCACAGGCGCCCCTCAAAGGCCCCGCGATCTGGCGATTCCGCTGTTCATTCCCCGCTACGTCCTGTCGAGGCTGGTCGACCGCATGGAGGCTGACGGGCTGGTCAAGCGTATCAAGTGCGAGGAAGACGCGCGGGGTCACTTGCTCGACCTGACGGCGAAAGGGCGCGCGCTGCGCAAGGAGATGTGGGCGGTCTATGGCCCCGCCATGAACGCCGCGATGTCCCGTCTGTCGGACGGCGAGGCGGCGGAGCTGATGCGCCTGCTGAACAAGCTGGGCGGTGTGGCGGATGTCGCATGTGGCGAGGGGCAGGACGATTAGCGGCGCTTTCCGTAAAGACCTCCCGCTACGTCACCCGTGCTACCCGCGAATTTGTTACCGACTGGAGTGTCAGGAAGGCTGGACAGTGTCTAGATTTTGAGGCGTTTCCGCGTCAAAAAGGGTGATACCGCCCCGAACCATAAAAAAACGGAGACGCCCCATGCTTCGCCTTTTGACCGCATCCGCTCTGGGCATCGTTCTGGCCGCGGCATGCGCCGACAAGGCGGAGGTCGTGAAGACCGGCGCCGCTGTTCCGGCGCTGGCGTCCACACCCGAGCGCATCGACAATTTCCGGCTGGTCGATCACACCGGCCGCGCCAAGGAACTCTATCGCATGAAGGACGCCAAGGCGGTGGTCCTGACCATGCACGGCGCCGGCTGCCCCGTCGTGGCGGAGATGGCGCCGGAACTGAAAGCGTTGCAGGCGAAATACCAGCCGCAGGGCGTCGAGTTCATGATGGTGAACTCCACCCTCGGCGCGAAGCGTGAGGCCATCACGGCGGACGCAGCGAAGCTGGGTCTCGACATGCCGGTGCTGCATGACGACTTGCAGTTCGTGGGCGAACAGCTCGGCGCGTCGCGCGCGGGCGAGGTTTACGTTGTCGATCCCAAAACCTGGAAAGTCATGTATCGCGGCCCGCTGAACGCGGACTTCGCGGACGGCGCGGCGAAAACGTCGGCGGCGGACGCCATCGATGCCGTGATGAAGGGCGAAGCGAAAACCGTGACCGTGGCCGAGGCCAAGGGTTGCGGCATCGACATGCCCGGACTGGCGCCGCAGGCGAAGGCTTCGTTCCAGCAGATCTCCTACGCCAGGACGATCGCGCCGATCATCGAAGAGAAGTGCGTGGCCTGCCACCAGCAAGGCGGCATCGCTCCGTTCGCGATGGACAATTATGAGCTGGTGAAGGGCTTTGCGCCGATGATGCGCGAGGCGATCCGCACCGACCGCATGCCGCCGTGGGACGCCGATCCGCATGTCGGCGCGTTCGCCGACGACAAGAGCCTTTCGTCCGAGCAAGCCAAGACGCTGGTGCGGTGGATCGAAGCTGGCGCTCCGCGCGGTGAAGGCGCCGATCCGCTGGCCGCCGTGAAGCGCGTTGCGCCGGAATGGCCGCTGGGCCAGCCGGACCTGATCGTCGACATCCCGGCCTACACGGTGCCGGCGGGCGGCGTTGTGGATTATCAATACCCGACCGTTCCGAACCCGCTGACCGAAGGCCGCTGGCTGAAGGCCGCGACGGCGAAGGTGGAAGCGCGGCAGGCCGTGCACCACATCCTGTCGGGCGTGATCCCCGAAGGCGCGACCAGCAAGGGCATGGAAGCATGGGGCGGCGGCGTCGGCGGCTACACCGTCGGCATGGAGTCGGTGGTGCAGCCGAAAGGCATCGGCTCGTGGGTGCCGGCGGGCGGCCAGTTCGCTTACCAGATGCACTACACGCCGTTCGGCAAGGAGACTGTCTCCGCCGAACAGATCGGTCTGTACTTCTATGACAAGGGCGAGAAGCCGGACCTGATCATGCGCGAGAATGCGCTGGTCAACCAGTTCATCACCATCCCGCCGAACACCGAGAGCCACAAGGAAACCGCGTACTTCCTGTTCCCGAAAGACGCGATCCTGCACACGGCCGTGGTGCACGCGCACTATCGCGGCACCTACTCCAAGCTGGAGATCGTGTATCCGGACGGCAAGCAGAAGCTGATCCTCAACGTGCCGTTCTACGACTTCAACTGGCAGCGCATGTATGAGTTCGCCGAACCCATCGAGGTGCCGGCGGGATCGAAAGTGCTGGCGACGTACATCTACGACAACTCGCCGCGCAACCCGGCCAACCCGGACCCGACGAAAGAGATCGTCTGGGGCGACCAGTCGTTCGAGGAGATGTTCTACACCTCGCTGCGCTATCGCTGGAAAGACGAGACGGCCGCCAATCCGAAGCCGGAGTTCGAGCAGGAGCTGCTCAGCACGCGGCTGATCGGGATGCTGGACTCGAACCTCGACGACAAGGTGCAGCCGGATGAGTTGCGCGGACAGTTCGCGGCCCTGAAACCGCAATTCGCGATGGGCGACGCCAACAAGGACGGCGGCATCGACGCGAAAGAGTTCGACACCGTCATGGGCATGATGCGCGCCATGCGCCGCGGCGGCGGCGCTCCGCCGGCCGCCGGCGGCGGCGCTCCGCCGGCCGCCGGCGGCGAATAAAGACGCGGCTAACGCGCTGAAGACAGAAGCCCCGGCGGACAACCGCCGGGGCTTTTTCTTTGTTTGGCGCGTCTGACGGGGCCATTGTCACCCCGGCGTGACAATGGCGGCCCGAACGACTATCTCCCCGGCCATGGCCGATGGCGCGCCTTCCCTGCCCAAGACCGCTGGCGAGACTGGCGGCGTCGACATCCTGACACTGGGATGCCGGCTGAATTCCTATGAATCCGAGGTGATGCGCGGGCATGCCCAGGAGGCGGGCCTGAGCGACGCGGTGATCGTGAACACCTGCGCCGTAACCGCCGAGGCCGTGCGGCAGGCGCGGCAGACCATCCGCCGGGCGCGGCGCGAACGGCCGGACGCGGCGATCATCGTGACCGGCTGCGCCGCGCAGATCGACCCCAAATCATTCGCCGACATGCCGGAAGTGACGCGCGTGATCGGCAACGCCGAAAAGATGAGGGCGGAAACGTTCGCCCCCCTCGCCCTGCTGGGCGGGACGGAGAAGGCGCGGGTGAACGACATCATGAGCGTGCGCGAGACGGCGGCGCATCTGGTGGACGGTCTGGACGGACGGGCGCGCGCCTTTGTGCAGGTGCAGACCGGATGCGACCATCGCTGCACGTTCTGCATCATTCCGTTCGGGCGCGGTAATTCGCGGTCTGTGCCGGCGGGCGAAGTGGTGGACCAGGTGAAGCGCCTGGTGGAGCGCGGGCATTACGAGATCGTTCTGACCGGCGTGGACCTGACATCGTGGGGCGCGGACCTGCCGGGGCAGCCGAAGCTGGGCAATCTGACAGCGCGCATCCTGAAGCTGGTTCCGGATCTGGCGCAGCTGCGGCTGTCGTCCATCGACGCCATCGAGATCGACGATCAGTTGTTCGATCTGATTGTGGGCGAGGCGCGGATTGCGCCGCATCTGCATCTGAGCTTCCAGTCGGGCGACGACATGATCCTGAAGCGGATGAAGCGGCGGCATTCGCGCGGCGACGCCATCGACCTGTGCACGCGGTTGCGCGCGGCGCGGCCGGAGATTGCAGTTGGCGCCGATCTGATCGCGGGCTTCCCGACCGAGACAGAGGCGATGTTCGCCAACACGATGGCCGCGGTCGACGAGTGCGGCATCGATTACCTGCACGTCTTCCCCTATAGCCCGCGCCCCGGAACGCCCGCCGCGCGGATGCCCCAGGTGAAGCGCGAGACGATCAAGGCGCGTGCGGCGCAACTGCGCGCCAAGGGCGCCGAGCGGTTGGCGATGCGGCTGGCGCGCCATGATGCGACGACACAGATGGCCCTGGTGGAAAGCGGCGGACGCGCGCGCCTGGCCGATTTTTCGCCGGTGCGGATTGCGGGCGTCAGCCCCGCGGCGGGCCGCCCCGCCCTGTTCACGCTGGTGCGTGGCGAGGCTGAACTGATTGGGACAGCAGCATGATCCTGTGGTGGGGCAAGAAGGGAAAGCCGGACGCGAAGACCGGCGAGACGCCCGTTGAACCGCTGAAGCCTGTGATGCAGGACGCGGGTGAACCGGCGAAGCCCCGCCTGTCGCTGGACGAACAGATCTTTGGCGCGGGACCGAAGCCGGCCGACAAGCCGCTGACGGATGAAGACGATCCCATTGGCCTGCGCAAGGCGGCGGAGCGCATCGCGCGCGAGCGCGCCGAGGAAGAGGCGCGGCGCCAGGCGACGCTGACCTACAAGCTTCAGGACGGCTTGAAGCGGTCGTCATCGCGGCTGGCCGAGGGGCTGGCGACGGCGCTGACGCACAAGCGGCTGGACCGCGATACGCTGGACGAACTCGAAGACCTGCTCATCACCTCCGACATGGGCACGAAGGCCGCCCAGCGTCTGTCGAAGGAGATTGCGCAGGACAGGTTCGAGCGCGAGATCACGCCGGACGAAATCCGCGAGGCGCTGGCCAAGGGCATCGCCGACATTCTGCGCCCGCGTGAGAAGCTGGTGGATTTTTCGGACGGGCCGAGCCCGCGCATCGTGCTGTTCGTGGGCGTAAACGGATCGGGCAAGACGACGACCATCGGCAAGATTGCGTCAAAGTTGGCGGCGCAGGGCGCGGACGTCACGCTGGCGGCGGGCGACACATTCCGCGCGGCGGCGGTGGAGCAGTTGCGCGTGTGGGCGGAGCGGTCTGGCGCGCGCTTTGTCTCGAAGGAGCAAGGCGCGGACTCAGCGGCGCTGGCCTATGAGGCCGTCGATATCGCAAAGCGTGAAAGCCGCGATCTGGTGCTGATCGATACGGCGGGACGGTTGCAGAACAAGACGCAACTTATGGACGAGCTGGCCAAGGTGGTGCGCGCGATCCGCAAGCTGGACGTCAGCGCGCCGCATGATGTGATTCTGGTGCTGGACGCGACCGTGGGGCAGAACGCGCTGGGACAGGTGGAGGCGTTCCGCGATACGGCGGGCGTGACGGGTCTGGTGATGACCAAGCTGGACGGCACGGCGAAGGGCGGCGTTCTGGTCGCCATCGCCGAGAAGTTCGACATTCCGATCCACTTCGTGGGCGTGGGCGAGAAGGCCGAGGATTTGCAGCCCTTCTCAGCGGACGCGTTTGCGAAGGCTCTGGTGGGGTTGGATTAACCGCGCCGCCCTCAGCGGACGTTGCCGCTTTCGGCCTTGTCCGGGGGCGGGGGGGCGGTGACGGTTTCGACGAGGCGCTGGGGATCGTCCACAACGACTTTCGGATTCTTTTTTCGCGCGCGGATGACGGCGATCAGCACCATCGCCAGCACGATGGGGATCACCACGAACGGCATGGCTGCGCGGACCTGTTCGCCGGCGACCTTGCCCAGCATTTCAAAGATCGCCCACGCGATGCCGATATAAAGCGCCGCCGAGAACGCCATGAACGGCAGGTAGCGCATCACCGGCACGCGGAACAGACCGCACGCCACGTTGAGCGGGATACGCGTGCCCGGCACGAAGCGGGCGATGACGAGCGCGATGCCCACGCGCGTCAGCACCTTCTGCCGCGCGGCGATGACGGCGGGGCGGGCCGCAAGACGGGCGGCCCATGGGATACGGTGCGCGAGGCGGCCAGCGGCGTATTTCCACCCGTCGCTGACGATGACGCCGATCCATGTGGCGAGCAGCACGCCGGGCGTGGATGATTTACCGGCCGCGGCCGTCATGGCGGCGCCGAGAATGGCCACGTCTTCCTGCACGAACGGGCCGACGAAGGCGATCACATAGATCGACCACGGATTGCCCGCGAGGAAATCGTTGATGATGCTCATGACCGCCGTGGTCTAACCGAACCGGCGCGGATTGCCAGCCTTGCGGCGAATGCTAAGGCATGGGCCTGATGACCCCCGCCCTTCTCGCCCTGCTGCTCGGCCTGGGCTCCGCCCTGACGCTGGCGGGGGCGAACACGTTCGTGAAATCCGCAAAGGATATTCTGGGCGGGCGATCGGTGATGGCGCTGTCGTCGGCGGTGCTGATGACGCCGGCGGCGTTCTTCGTACCGCTGCCCAATGCCGAGACCTGGATGATTCTCGGCCTGTCGCTGCCAGCGCACTGGCTTTACCAGACGGCGCTGGTGCGGGCGATGTCGCGCGGGGACCTGTCGCTGGTGTTTCCGGTGATGCGCGGGTCGGCGCCGCTGCTGACGGCGACGGCGGCCGCGCTGGTGCTGGGCGAGGAGCTGGAACCGCTGGCGATCGCGGGACTGGTTGTCGCCAGCCTCGCCACCATCGTCTTTGCGTTGCCGGAGCGCGGGTTCACCGGATCACGCGAGGTGCGGCGGTCGGCCATTCTGTGGGCGCTGGCGACGGGCGGATGCGTCGCGATCTATAACGTCGTCGATGCGCGCGGCGTGCGGGCGATGGAGAGCCCGTGGACATTCATCGTGTGGCTGTTCCTGCTGGACTGGATCGGCATCAATGCGATCAGCTTCATCACGCGGCGGCGGCAGTATCTGGCGGGGATGCGCGCGGCGCTGGGCCCCGGCGCCGGCGCGGGCGTGTGTTCGCTGCTGTCCTTCTCGATGGCGCTCTATGGATTTTCCATTGCGCCGGTCGCATACATCTCCGCGATGCGCGAGACAGCGGTAGTGTTCGCGGCGCTGATGGGGTGGTGGTTTCTGAAGGAAGGTTTTGGCGCACGGCGCACGCTGGCGGCCGTGGTGCTGGCGGGCGGGCTGGTGCTGCTCCAGTTCGGGTGACGTGCGAGGCAACTTGGCGGGCGCAATACGTATGAGTATCCCTGACGGGCAACAGAGGGGGATCACCATGATTGCGAAGTGGCTCAACAATCTCAAATGGGCGCTTGTGCTCGCGATCTTCGCGGGGCCGGCGTTCGCGTATTTCAGCTATACCGAAGCGCAGGCGATCAAGCAGGTTCTGGCCGATGGCGTGGAGACGACCGCTGTGGTCGATGGCGCGACGAGCGAATCCGGCCGCCGCCGTGGGACGACCTACACGATCCACGCGGTATGGGCCGATGAAGGCGGGGGGCGACACGCCGCCGATCTCGACATTTCATCGGAGTTCGCGGGTCAGGTGATCCAGGGCGAATACATCGTGATCGAAGCGGTGCAGGTGAAATACGTGCCGGGCGCCGATGACGCCAAGGCCGTGGTTCTGGACGACGCGGACCAGCAGATCGCGGACAAGACGCTGTTCATGTGGCTGGGCGCGGGCGCGGGCGTGATCGGCCTGGCCGGTTCGGCGATCTTCTTCCTGACGGGGCGCAAGAAACCTGCGCCTGCGGCGGCCTAACCGTTCGAGCGGCGGCGGAGCAGAGACGGCCGCGTTGTGTTGCGCATCCATGAGGCGCGCAGGACGTCCAGCGTCTCATCACTGTCATCGCCGTCATCGCCGTACCAACGCCGGTCTTTGACGGTGACGTCGAAGGCCGGGTCGGCGGCTTCGTAGGCTGTATCAAATGTCGGCCAGCGGAAGATTGACCAGGCGGCGCCGCGTGCTTCGCAAATGGCGATGCGGTCGCGGTGGAAGGCGGCGCGGCCCAGCGCATGCCGCGTGGCGCCGAACTCTCCGAGGAATACCGGCGCGCCCTGTTTCGTGGCGGCGTCGAGACGTTTGGCGAAAGTAGCATCATTGCCGGGATACGGCAGCAACCCGCGCTCTCCGCCCGACGTATGGGTGTAGTCGCGCGGTTCGTAGTCGTGCACGCACCACACGGTTCCGGCGACAGGCGGGGCGCCCATCACGGACAGGAAATCCGTGCGTGCATATCCGGGGGGCGAGATGAGGATGGGCAGTTCCGGCGCCGCAGCCCGCACAGCACGCGCCCATTCGGACGACATGCGTTTGAGATCGAACAGCGGCTTCACTTCGCGCAGATAGTGCGCCGGGTCATGAGCGCCGAGATAGGCGCGGCCTTCGGCCGGCGCGAAATGGTTGTTGTCGGGCTCGACCATCAGGATGAGGCCGGCGGCTTCAGGGCGATTGGCGATCAGCTTCGCGGCGCCGGCGCACATGCGGCCCCAGGCGTCCTGCGCCTGGCGGTCGCGCCAGATGCTGTCGTCGATGAGGGCGCGCGGGAACCAGTCCCCTGCCCCGTCGCGGTGAAACGCGAAGTCGGAACGGCCGGGGCCGGAGCGAAGGCCGAGCACCACGAACAGACCGGCGGCGCGCGCGGCGTCCATCTGCGCGAGCATCATGTCGGCGACCGCATTGTCGCGTTTCCATGGGCGCTGCACGGTCCACAGCTCAGGCCATGACATGACGACGAGGTTGGCCCCGGCCTTCGCCAGCGCCTCGAACTCGCGCGCGCTGTAGGCGGGCAACACCGCGCGGCCGCCGCCGAAGGTTTCGCCGTCCACGGCCTGACGGCGGCGGCGCTGGGCGATGGTTGCGCCACGCAGGACGGGCGCGCCGGAGGACGGCCACAGGCGCATACCGGCGACGCGCGGAGCCTGCTGAGCCTGGGCGCCGCTGGCGCAGGCGCCGGCCAGACCTGCCGCGCCAGCAAGAATTACGCGCCGAGTCGATGAAATCGGGCCTGTTTGCGGCGTTTCCGGTGCAGCGGGCGGGCGATCGAAACCCTTCATGAACGGCCTTCTGCTTCTATCGCGGGGCGGTTCCGGACGGACCGGCGCGAATCCCGGACCCAGAATGATCTGGCGGCGACTCTTTGGCTACCTCCCGGCGAACATCGCCGGCGGCCTCGCCAGCTTTGGCGGGGTGATCGTCTATACGCACCTGATGCCGCCCGAGGACTATGGCCGGTATGCGCTGATCCTCACCTTCATGTCGGCCGTGCATACGCTGACCGCGACGTGGGCGGAGGCGGCGGCGTATCGCTTCGCCGGAGAGGCGGAGGCGAAGGGACGGCTGGCCGCGCATATCCGCACCGTGATGCGATTGATTGCAGCGTCGACCGGCGCCGGGTTGCTGCTGATGCTGTTCGCCCTGCCGTTTGCCGCGAACCCTGCGTTGAAGCTGGCGATCCTGTGCGCGGTGGCGGTGATGGCTTTGCAGCCGCTGGTGGCTGCGTCGCAGGAGATGCTGCGCGCGCAACAGCGTGTGGCGCGGCATTCGATGGTGCGGGTGACGCTGGAGCTGGGCGGGTTTGGCGCCGGCGCTTTGCTGGCGTGGCGCGGCGGCCTTGGACCGGCGGCGCCGCTGGCGGGGCTGGCGTTGATGCTGGCGGTGACGGCGGTGATCGAGGGCGCGCGGTTGTGGCGCGAGGCGCGCGGCGGCACGTTTGATCGCACGCAGGTGAAGCGGCATTTCGGATATGGCTATCCCGTCGCGCTGTCCTTGTTGCTGACGCTGGCGCTGGATGCGGGCGACCGCTTCATGATCGCGGGTTTCCTCGGGCCGGAAGCGGTGGGCGTCTATGCGGCGGGCTATGGCGTTGCCGACAAGACGGTGGCGCTGATCTGCGCATGGGCGGCGGCGGCAGGCGCGCCGTTGATGATGGCCGCGTGGGAGCGCGAGGGACCGGCGGCGATGCGGGCGGTTTCCGCCCAGGTGGCGCGCACGCTGTTGCTGGTGGCGGCGCCGGCGGCGACGGGACTGGCGCTGGTGTCGCAGCCGCTGGCGGACATCATGATCGGCGAGGCGATGCGGGATGAAGCCGCGCGCATCATGCCGTGGATTGCGCTGGGCGGACTGCTGAACGGGTTTGTGCTGTTCTATCTGTCGGAGTCGTTCCAGCTCGCGCGGCGCACGGGATTGCGTGCGGGGCTGATGGCGATTCCTGCTGTCGCCAACCTTGGACTGAACGCCGTGCTGTTGCCGTGGATCGGGTTGATGGGCGCGGTTTATGCGACGGTGGCGTGCTATGCGCTGGCGCTGGTGCTGCTGGCGGCTGGCAGCCGGAAGATTGCGCCGCTGGCCTGGCCGTGGCGCGATTATGCGCGCATCGCGGGGGCGTGCGCGGCGATGGCCATTGTGGTGCGGTTGATGCCTGCGACGGGCGGCTGGAGCGAGTTGATGATGAAGGCGGCGGCAGGCGCCGTGACCTATACGCTGGTCGCGCTGGCCTTTGATGCGGCGGGCGCGCGCGGCGCTTTGCTGGGCCTGTGGCGGAAACGCACCGCGCAGGCTTGAAACCCGGGGCCGGGCGCCTCTATGTCAGCTCTCCACCTGCCGGAGTTTTCATGAACGATACGTCCGCCCCACACACGACCCCGGCGACCGGAGCCAAGGCGGCGGCGAAAAGCGCGGGCAATCTGTGGACCGATCTGGGGCCGGTGCTGGCCTTCGTGGTGTCGTACAATGTCGTGCGGCGTTTTCCGGAAGGCGGCGGCCTGCTCTCCAAGGAGAATGCGATCTACTGGGCCACCGGCATCTTCATGGCGGCCATCGCCGCTGTGATCGGGTGGAGCCTGATCAAGGGGCGGAAGCTGCCGCCGATGCTGATCATCACGGGCGTGGTGGTGTTCGTGTTCGGCGGGCTGACGCTGTATCTACAGGATCCGAAATTCGCCTACTACAAACCCACCATCATCAACCTGCTGTTCGCGGGCGCGATTGTCGGCAGCCTGCTGATCGGACGCAATCTGTGGAAGACGGCGTTCGGCCACGCCTTCACCCTGCCCGACTATGCGTGGAAGGTGTTCGCGCTGCGCTGGGCGGGATTCTATGTGTTCCTTGCCGGACTTAACGAAGTTATCTGGCGGAACTTCTCCGAGGACTTCTGGTCGAACTCCAAAATCTTCCTGCTGATCCCCGTGTCCGTGGGATTCATGCTGTTGAACCTGCCCTATCTGATGAAGCACCAGATTCCGGACGAGACGGCGAAGGATGATAAGTCTTCTCCCGCATAGCGGGGGAGGAGCCAAGGCGGCGCCTCGCTCTCACAGTCCGGGGCCCTTACATTCCGGGCGCCTGCGGCAGGACGAAGGACGATAGGCCGGTGCGGCCGTTCCAGGCGCGGTAGTGTTCGAGCGCCCATGTCACCGACGGGAAGGCCAGGTCCTTCCACGGAATGTCCTCCCACTTCGCCAGCGTCACATCGAGACTCTCGGGCCCCGGCGAAGGTTCGTTGAGCAGTTTCGCGGCGAAGAAAATGTGCACCTGTCCGATGCGCGGCACGGAATAGACGCCGAGCACATCGCCAATCTCAAGTTCAACGCAGGCTTCCTCGCGCGCTTCCCGCGCCGCGCCCTGCTCCACCGTCTCGCCCAGCTCCATGAAGCCCGCGGGCAAGGTCCAGTAGCCGCGTCGCGGTTCGATGGCGCGTTTGCACAGCAGGATGCGGCCGTCCGGCGCGGCGGCGACGACGCCCGCCACGATCTTGGGGTTCTGATAGTCGATGAAGCCGCACGTGTCGCAGACGCGCCGCTCGCGGTCCTCGGCGGGCGGGACCTTGATCGAGAAAGAAGGCATGTTGCTCATGGCGCGAACGTCTCGCGAGGGGTGATCCCGGATTTTGCGGGATTATAGGACGGGTTGGCGCGCGGTGGTCAAAAAACCTTCGCGTGGACGTGCGATATCTTCCGCAGGCTGAATATGAGGCGGGCGCAGGCGGTGGCTGTCATGAGCGGGCAAGCCGATACAGTGAAACGCACGGGCGGCGGGGCATCTTCCGGCGCGCCCTATCTGTTGAGCGATTCACCAGCGCACCTGCTGCGGCGGGCGCAGCAGTTCGCGAGCGAGATTTTCGTGCGCGCCGGATTCGCGGACGGCGTGACGCTGCGCCAGACCGTGGTGCTGGCGGCGGCGGCGGAGATGGACGGCGCGAGCCAGTCGGATCTTGTGCGCGCCACGGGCGTGGACCGGTCGACGCTGGCCGACATGATTGCGCGGATGGAGCAGCGCGGACTGGTGTCGCGGGCGTCGTCCGCAGCGGACGGACGCGCGAAATCGGTGAAGCTGACCGAGGCCGGGCGGCGGCGTCTGGCCGGCGCGCTGCCTGCGCTGCGCATGGTGGACGAGACGCTGATCGCGGCGCTGCCCAAGACGCGGCGCAAGGGCCTGCGTTCGGCGCTGGGCGCGCTGGCCGAAGCGGCGGACAATGCCGAAGCGATGGAGCGCGCCGACCGCAAACGCGTGCGCCGTCTGGAAAAGGTCCACAAGGCCGAAACCAAGGCGCGCGGCGGCAAGGGGAAAAAGCGGAAGAAGAAGTGAGGGCGGCGGCCGCGTCCAACCGCGATTGGGGTTACGGAAGCGCCCAGTTAGATGGGGGCGAGTCACGAGAGGATTATTTGCGGAGAGAGCCCCCTGAGACTCGCCCCCTCCGGCCCTTTGGGCCACCTCCTGTCCAGCCCGGATAGATAGGTAACGGAAGCGCCCGGATAGATGGGTGACATG
>CAZJZQ010000044.1:6096-23838 GCA_964550535.1 uncultured Rhizobium sp. | reverse complement strand
CCCCCACCCAATGGAAACAACACGCCGCAACCCGCGAAATCACCTGAAAAACGCGCAGAAATAGCGACAGCCCACATAACTGACGCTAAGGTGAAAAGGAGCTGCTATCGGCCACAATAACCACACGACAATCATTTCCAGCGTAGCATGCGCGGTCGAGTCATCGCACGCGGACGGTCAGCCTGACCGGTCCAATGATGTCGCGGGTGCTCGTGATTCCGAAATACCTTCCGTCAAACGATCCCTCGGTTTCACCGAGCAGGAACACCTCGGACGCTGTCAGCGTCTGGCAACCGTCCCAGGATGGCAGTATCTCTCCTGTCGATGTCGCGATACGCGCTGTCGTCGCCTCATGGCCATTGAGTGTTATGGTGCCGCCTGCCCGGCACACGCGATCCCCCTCGATCGCCGCAACGGTCTTGATGAGAAGCCGCCCGCGCTTGAGCACGCCCAACCGGTCAAGCATGCCAGCAAGTTCAGGGGACGGCCACACCGCGACACGATCCCCTACCCGCCACGCTCCGTGCTCGATGTAATAAAGGCCCGCCGGCGCGCTTGGGCTGAAGTTCCACACCAGGCGAGCCGCGTTCGCGCTCGTGGGAAAGGCGAGCATCGCGACCGCGGACACGGCGATGCTCATCATGAAGATCGATCGTGGTCTGCGCATGTGAGCGGCGCATACCGGCGTGATCAGATTTACGTGCATTCGGCGCGCGCTCCTCAAAGCGCGAGGCGCGGAGATGTTTCCAGTCCGCAATCCGGCCGCACGGGCGGAACGTAGAGTTCGCGGAAGCACGGGTGGCGGCCCGGATCGAAGCATGACCGGATCCAGTCGAGAACAGCCTCGCTCGCCTTCATGTTGCGGACACGCTCGGTATAGGCCAGCCAGAACCTCACGGTCGCGAGGGGCTTGATATTGATGAGCGGCGTCAGGCGATCATCAAACTCGGATACATAACTCGGCAGCGCCGCGATGCCGCCGCCCGATGCGCAGGCCTCCATGAGGACCGTGCCCGCGTCCGTCTCCATCGTGTTGGGCAGGATTTCACCCCAGGCGGCGGCGTCCGGCCGCCAGCTTTCCGGTTGATACTCGGCGCCCGAAAGCCGCAGGCACTGGTGATCCTGAAGGTCCGACAGGGTTCGCGGCTCGCTATGCCGGTCGAGATAGTCCGGCGATGCATAAAGCAGGTAGTGCAGCCATCCGAGCTGGCGCGAAATCACGTTCGCCGCGCTGGGCTTGTCGAACTGGATGGCGATGTCGCCCTCTCCGTCGGCCAGATTAGGCGTAGATGGAATGACCTTCAGCACCACCCTCACCCCCGGCTTGTGACGAAGGAGTTCCGGAAGACGGCGCGCCAGCCAATAGGTGGCGATGCCCTCCCGCGCGCAGATGACAAGCTGTTCGGGACGTGGTTCAGCAGCGTGGTCGATTATGGTCTGGACGGAGTCCGCCATGTTTCGCGCTGAGCGCAGTATGTCTCCGCCGACCGCGGTGAGCTCAAGTCCACGACAGGACCTCGCGAACAGTTCATGACCAAGCGCGCGTTCCAGGTCTTCGAGGTCCCTGGAAATCTTGCCATAGCTACGGCTCAGCTGCTTTGCCGCCGCGCTGATGCTGCCACTGTCGGCAACTGTCTGAAAAACCTTTAGCCGGTCCCAGTCGAGAGCGACCCCGCCCAATTTCGTCCCGCACACAGCCTCGCTCCTTTTAGACGACCCCATCGTCAAAACTGTTGGAGGCGCGCCTGCGGACTTTGCGCCTATGCCGTTTCAATCGAATGGCAGAGCGGCGCAATGAACCGGATCCACCCCCCAACAGGCCGACTGAAAGGCAAGGCGCGCGCCAGCTCTCTGCAGCGCCGCTGCGTCCTCGCGCCGCATTCGTTCACGTCAACGGCACGCGGCCGGCGCCGTCCAGACAGAGCGCCTTCTGCGGATCGTCCACTCCTGATCTTGCCGGGAGAAGCTAACCGATGAGCGCGGGACGCATCTATTGGGGACAGATTGTATGCGTGCTTTGCGTCTTTGTTGCGAGCCTCGCCGCAGCTACGCAATGGACGGCGCATGCGCTCGGCTACCAATCCCAACTCGGCGCGCCTGATCTCGTCCTTCAGGGATATCCCCTTTACGCACCGTGGAAGTTCTTTCTGTGGTGGTATCATTTCGATACTTACGCGCGTGAAACTTTCCATGCTGGCGCGCTCGTCTTCCTCTCTGGCGTTGCGCTTGCGGTCATCACGGCCTTCGCCTTCTCGCTCTGGCGCGCAAGAGAGAGCCGCAACGCGGATACTTACGGCACGGCGCGCTGGGCGACGCTGCGAGACATCAAGCGGCTCGCCCTTATGTCCGGCGATGGCGTCATCCTCGGCAAATGGAACAGGGCGCTGGTGCGCCATGACGGCGACGAGCATGTTCTCGTCGTGGCGCCGACCAATACGGGCAAGAGCGTCGGCGTGTCTCTACCGACCGGCCTTGTGTGGCGGCACTCGTATATCGCGCTTGACCTCAAGGGCGAGAACTGGACCGTCACCTCCGGCCTGCGCGCCTTGTTCGGCCCCGTGTTCCGCTTTGCCCCGACCGAGTCCGGTGCGCATCGCTATAACCCGCTGACGCAGATCAGGCGCGGCGAAGCCGAAGTCCGCGACGCGCAGGTGCTCGCCGACATGCTGGTCGATCCCGAAGGCGCGCTGCGTGAGCGCAGCCACTGGCAGCTCCGCGCCTTTGAATTGCTCGTCGCCGCTATTCTCTGGACGCTGTATGTCGAGAAGACCAAAACGCTCGCGCGCCTGGCCGAGCTGCTGGCCGATCCGCAGCGGCCGATCATCGGCCTGCTGGATGAGATGCTTACCCGTCCGATCAAGGACGGCGCGCCGCATCCGGTCGTCGCCGCTGGCGCGCGCCAGTTGCTCGACATGGCGGAAGCCGAACGCTCGGGGGTTGTTTCGACTGCGCTGGGCTATCTCGCGCTCTATCGCGATCCAGTTCTGGCGCGTGCGACCGAGGTGTCGGACTTCGCCATCGAAGACATCATCACCGGCGCACGGCCCGTCTCGCTCTATCTCGTCATTCCGCCGGAAGAAATCTCCCGTCTGAAGGCGCTTCTGCGCCTTGTGCTCAACCAGATCCTCAAGCGCCTCACCGAGATCGCATCCCGGCAACACGGCCCAGGAATGAGCGGTGGCCGCCGCGTCCTCCTGATGCTGGACGAGTTCCCTCAACTCGGGAAGCTCGATTTCTTTGAACATGCCTTGGCCTACATTCGCGGCTATCGCATCAAAGCCTGTCTCGTCGCGCAATCGCTGAACCAGATTGTCCAGGCGTATGGCGAGCATTCGTCGATACTCGACAACGCGCATGTCCGCGTCGCCTTCGCCTGCAATGACGAGCGCACCGCCAAGCGCATATCGGACATGCTCGGCGTGACGACCGAGACCCGCGCCCAGATGAACTATGCCGGTTCGCGCATGGCGCCGTGGCTCGGCCACACCATGGTCTCGCGCCAGGAAGTGCCGCGTCCGCTGCTGACGCCTGGCGAGGTGATGCAGCTCCCGCCTTCTGAGGCGCTGATCCTCACCGGCGGTTCGCCGCCGATCCGGGCAAGGAAAGTGCGGTATTTCGAGGAGCCTGTGTTCCGGTCACGCCTGCGGCCGCCTGTTCGACTGACCCCGCAAACCGGACCCGGCGTCCGCACCGCCTGGCATGGCGTCGACTCACCGCCGTCAGCGCCATCGCCGGCGCCTCCTTCGCGACCGGCCAGAACGCCTCCTGGCGCAGGCGCGGCGACACGGCGGGGCGGCGGCACGCAGCAGCACGCATTCGACTTTGGACCTTCCGGCGCCGCAACCAGCGCGCCTCCAGCCGGAACGCCTTCCCGTGAACCGGCGGGCGATCGAACTCCTGAAGCCATGAATGCGGCCGACCCTGTGCGTCTCCTGTTCGGTCTCGACGCCGATCTTTTCGACAGCTCCGGACGGTGAGAGGCAAGGATGGCGCGCATCAAGATCACCGCCTATGTGACGCCCGACATCGCGGACACGCTCAAACGTGTCGCGGCGATGGAGGATCGCAGTTTCTCCGACATCATCGAAGACTCGATTGTGCAGCGTCTGGCAAACGCTGGCCGCGACGCCGAACATGCCGCCCTGATGGTCCGGCTGAACCAGATCGTTCACCGGCTGGACATCGTCGAAAAGGGTCAACAGACGCATTTCGAGTTGTTCGCACAGACATCGCGCTTCCTTCTGAGCGTCGCGCCGGAAATCAACGAATCGGACCGGCCCGCGCTCACAGCGCGCGGCGCAGACCGCTTCCGCAATATCCTGTCTCTTGTCGCCTCAAGACTGGGCTCGGGCGCCAGCGCTCTGCAGGAGGCGATGGCCAGCGCCCCTCCGGCCAGCCGCTCCTGCCGGGAGGCCGCGGAATGAGCGTCCCAGCCGCGCCCACTGTCGATTCGAGCCGCGGCATCGCCATGCTCGCAACGGCGCTGGGGCCGTCCGTCGCGTCCATGCTCGACGCCCCCGACACGATCGAAGTGATCGCCAATCCGGACGGACGGCTCTGGCTCGAACAGGCCGGCAAGGGCCGGATCGCGACCCCGCACCGGCTTGAAGCCGCGGAAATCGAACGCGTCATCCGGCTGGTCGCCACACTGACCGGAACCGAAGTCACCCGGGACAGGCCGATCATCTCGGCCGAGCTGCCGCCGCGCGGGGAGCGGTTCGAGGGCGTGCTCCCGCCGGTCGCGCGCGGTCCCTGCTTCGCCATCCGCAAGCCGGCGGCCCGCGTGTTCACGCTCGACGATTATGCTCTATCCGGCGTGATCACAGCGGATCAGACCAACCGCTTGCGCGAGGCCATCATCAACCGCGCCAACATCATGGTCGCGGGCGGGACCGGCTCGGGCAAGACAACGCTGGCCAACGCCCTCCTCCACGAGATCGCGCAGCTCGATGAGCGCGTGGTCATTCTTGAAGACACGCGCGAGCTGCAATGCGCGGCCGAGGATGTGGTCGCCCTGCGCACCCAGCCCGGCTCGGTCAGCCTCTCCGACCTGGTGCGATCAACGCTCCGGCTGCGCCCGGACAGGATTGTCGTGGGCGAGGTGCGCGGCGCCGAGGCGCTCGATCTCCTCAAGGCCTGGAACACCGGACATCCCGGCGGCATTGCAACCCTGCACGCCAACTCGGCGCCGGCGGCGCTCGCCCGGCTTGAGCAGCTCACCATGGAAGTCTGCGAAACGCCGCCGCGCGCCCTGATCGCGGAAGCCATCGACCTTGTCGTGTTCATCGAACGCGGCGGCCCGGCTGGGCGCCGCATCCCCGAAATCTTCGCGCCCAAGCTTACACCGGCTGGGACGCAAGACCCCGCCGCGCGAGGGCCGCACGCGCATTCCCCATCCACAGGAGCCTGCCCATGAGACCTGATCGACCCACGCGCATCCTGATGCGCATCGCCGGACTGTCGGCCATCGCCCTTCTCGCCAGCGGCGCTGCGCACGCCGCGGTCGGCGGCGGCGGGGGAATGCCCTGGGAAGGCCCGCTCACCGCCGTGATGGACTCCATCACCGGGCCTGTCGCCCGCATCGTCGCCATCCTGATCATTGTCGCAACCGGCCTCACGCTGGCGTTCGGCGATGTCGGTCAGGGGTTCAAGAAGCTGCTCCAGATCCTGTTCGGGCTCGCCATCGCGTTCGCGGCGGCCAGCTTCTTCCTGCCGCTGGTTGGCGGCGGCGGCGCGGTCATTCCCTGAGGAGACGCACTCCATGCGCGATCCCCGCGACGTTCCCGGCTTTCTGGCCCCAGTCCGCCAGGCGCTCACCCAACCAATCCTGATGGGGGGCGCGCCGCGGTCCTACGCCATCCTCAACGGCACGCTGGCGGCGATCGTCGCTTTCGCCGGCCTGCCGGTCCCGGGGATAATGCTGGGCGTCGCGGGGCATGTGCTGGGCGTCTTCCTCGCCCGCCGCGACCCGGATGCTGTCGAGGTGCTCCAGCGCGCCATGCGCATTCACGGGCGGCTTGAATGCTGACCCCTCCCACAACCGGACATGCACAATGATCAGCCTTGCTCCCTACAGGCACGAGCCCAACCGTCTCGAAGACTTTCTTCCGTGGGCGATGCTGGTCGCGCCGGGCGTGGTCCTCAACAAGGATGGCTCGTTCCAAGCGACCGCCCGATTTCGCGGACCCGATGTCCGGTCCTCGACGCCCGAAGAGCTGGTGGCGTTTACCGCCCGCGCCAACAATGTGTTCAGGCGCCTGGGCCGGGGCTGGGCGGTCTATATCGAGGCGGACCGCCGCGAGATCAGCGATTATCCTGATGGCGTGTTCGAGGATGACCTGTCCCGGCTCATCGACTCGGAACGCGCCGCCGGGTTCGAGCAGGCCGGCGCCCAGTTCGAAACCGTCCACCATCTTACCCTGCAATGGACCCCTGCCCCGGATTCGAGCCGCAAGGCTTCGGCCTTCTTCTTCGAGGCGGACCAGAAGCGGGCCAGGGGAGAAGCAATTTTTCCCCGCCCCCGGTCCCGCGCCAGCCGCAAGGCGGAGAAGACCACGCTTGATGCGCGCGTTGCACGCGAGGCGCTGGAGAGTTTCCAGCGCAGCGCCGCCCAGGCTTTCGGGATGTTCGAGAGCCTGACTGCGGAGTTTCACCGGCTCGATGACGACGAGACACTGACCTACCTCAAGGGCCAGATCTCACCCCGGCCGGGCAAGGTCCGGGCGCCTGCTGGCGCGGCCTTTCTCGATGGCGTCCTCTGCGATGCGCCGCTTGTCGGCGGCGTTGCGCCCATGCTGGGGGACAAGCATCTGCGGGTCCTCACCATCAAGGGCTTTCCGCCCTTCACCCATCCCGGCGTTCTGGACGATCTCAACACCGCGCGGATGACGTTTCGCTGGATGACCCGCTTTCTCTGCCTCGACAAGGACGAAGCCGAACGCGAACTGGTCAAATGGCGGCGTCTCTGGTTCTCGCGGCACAAATCCATGGCCGCCCTCCTCAAGGAAATGATGACGAAGGAACAGGCGACCTTCGCCAATCCCGACGCCATCGCGAAATCCGAAGAGGTGGATGAGGCGCTTCAGGAGCTTGGATCCGAACTGACAGGATTCGGGTTTCTCACCTCCACGCTGGTCGTGATGGCCGATACCGCCAGGGAAGCTGACGACAAGCTCCGCGCCGCCGAGCGGGTCATTGCTTCGCGTGGCTTCGTCGCCATCGCGGAAAGCCTCAACGCGGTCGAAGCCTGGCTTTCCAGTCTGGCGGGCCATGCCTACGCCAATGTCCGCCATCCCATGGTGTCGAGCCTCAACCTCGCGCACATCGCGCCGCTGTCCACCGCCTGGGCAGGCGATGCATGGAACCGGCATCTCGACGCCCCGCCGCTGGCCGTGGCGCGCACGGATGGATCGACGCCGTTCCGTCTGGACCTTCATGTCGGCGATGTCGGCCACACCATGGTCGTGGGACCGACCGGCGCCGGCAAGTCGGTCCTTCTCGCCTTCCTCGCCCTGCAATGGCGGCGCTTTGAGGGATCACAGGTCTTCGTGTTCGACAAGGGCGGCGCGGCCCGCGCCGCCCTGCTCGGCATGGGCGGAACCGCGATTGACCTTGGCGGCGACGGCGCCGCCGCCTTCCAGCCGCTGGCGCGTATCGACACTCCACAAGGCCGGGCGGATGCGCTGAACTGGTTGATGGCGCTCCTTGTCCAGGAGGGACTCGCCGATACGCCCGACATCAAGGAGGCCGTATGGTCGGCGCTCGGCAGCCTCATGTCGGCGCCCCGTGAACAACGCCATCTCACCGGCCTGCGCCTGCTGGTCCAGGACGCCGCCATTCAGGCCGCCCTCCTGCCCTACACGCAGGGTGGCGCCATGGGCGCGACATTCGACGGCGCCGAGGACCGGCTCTCCCTTACGGACGCCGTGCTGTTCGAGATGGAGGAGATCATGGCGCGCCCGAAGGCGGCGGCGCCCGCGCTGCTTCACCTGTTCGACCGGCTCGAGGAGCGGTTCGATGGCAGCCCCACCCTGCTTATCCTCGACGAAGCCTGGCTGTTCCTGGATTCGCCGCTGTTCGCCGCCCGTATCCGGGAATGGCTCAAGACGCTGCGCAAGAAGAATGTCGCCGTCGTCTTCGCGACCCAGTCCCTGTCGGACATTGCGGACAGCGCCATCGCGCCCGCCCTGATCGAGTCCTGCCCAACACGGATATTCCTTCCCAATGAGCGGGCGTTCGAGCCGCAGCAGCGGCAAGCCTATGAGCGGTTCGGTCTCAACGAGACAGAAATCGGCCTGATCGCGACCGCCCAGCGCAAGCGGCATTACTATTACGCCAGCCCCAAAGGCCGGCGCCTGTTCGAGCTGGCGCTCGGCCCCGTCGCCCTCGCCGTCTGCACAGCTTCGGATCCGGCATCGCGCGCAATGATCGCGAAGCTCGAAACGCAGCCTTCATCGACACCCTTTTGGCGGCGCTTCCTGCATGCCCGCCAGCTCGGCTGGGTGCTGGACGCGCTCGACGCCGCGGATACGCCCAGCCCGGGCGGCGCGCCCCATCCTTCCATCACCTCGCCCCTGGAGACCGTCTGATGATCAACCGTATGACCCATCTTATCCTTGGCGTGTGCCTCGCGGCGCTTCCTGCAACACCAGCCATCCAGCCCGCGCAGGCGCAGTTGGCCGTCCTGGACCCAACCAACCTCATTCAGAACACGCTCAACGCGACCCGCGCCCTGCAGCAGATCCAGAACCAGGTGAAGCAGATCACCAACCAGCTGCTGCAACTGGAGAACGAGGCGCGGAACCTCACCCGGCTGAACAAGACGTTCGCGCCTGAGATCATGAAGCAGCTGGGCGAAATCGACGCGCTGATCAATGCGGCGACCGGCCTCGCGCTCGAGGTCAACGAAACGCGCGATGCGCTGGAGCATCTTTATTCCGGCGACTACCGGAAGACCGATGCAGGCGCGCGCGCCTTGTCGGCGGTCCAGCAGCTCGACAATGCGCGCTCCGCCCTGCAATCGGCCCTGCTCATGCAGGCCAAGGCGACGGAACAGCTCCGCGACGACCAGACCATCCTCACCTCGCTTGCCGGCGCCAGCGCCAATGCGACGGGCGCCCTGTCGGCGCAGCAGGCGACCAACGAGTTCCTCGCCTTCCAGGTCCAGCAGAACATGCGGCTTCAGGCGCTTCTCGTCGCGCAGTCGCGCGCCGAAGCGATGGAGCAGGCGCGCGAGCTGGAAGCGCTGGCCCGTGCGCGCGTCCAGCACGAGCATTTCTTCGGAACCGCGACATCGGCTCACCCGGCCAAGGCGCCGTGGAACTAGCAGCTGACCCGCGGATGACCCGCACCGGCCGGCCGCACCTGGAGACCCGTCATGGATGATTTCTCGGCGATCGATGGATTCCTGAACACGTTCATCACCTATATCGACTCTGGATTCGGCCTCATCTCCAGCGACGTGACCTCGCTGGCGGCGATCCTCATCGTGCTCGATGTGACCCTGGCGGCCCTTTTCTGGGCGTGGGGCGCCAACACCGACATCATCCAGAGTCTCATCAAGAAGACGCTTTATGTCGGCGCGTTCGCCTACATCCTCGGCAACTTCGCCTTTCTCTCGACAATCGTGTTCGACAGCTTCGCGACGCTCGGGCTTGATGCTTCGGCCTCGGGTTTCTCGCCAGCCGACCTCCTGAGACCCGGGCTCGTCGCGGCGGAGGGGCTCTCCGCCTCCGAGCCCATCTTCAACCATATCGGCGTGATCGCACCGGGCATGTTCGAGGTGTTCGGCAACCTGCCGCAGGTCCTGCTGCTCCTGATCGGCGGCATGATCGTCATCGCCGCCTTCTTCGTGCTGTCGATCCAGCTGTTCGTGCTGATCGTGGAGTTCAAGCTGGTGACGCTGGCGGGCTTCGTGCTGGTGCCCTTCGCCTTCTGGAAGCAGACGACGTTTCTGGCTGAGCGCGTCCTTGGCAATGTGATCTCATCGGGCGTCAAGGTGCTGGTGATCGCCATCATCATCGGCATCGGCTCCACCCTGTTCAGCACGCTGCGCAGCGCGCTATCGCCGGATGACATGACCATCGCGCAGGCCTTCTCCGTGGTGCTCGGGGCGCTCACCCTCATGGGCCTTGCCATTTTCTGCCCGCGTATCGCGGCGGGTCTCGTCTCCGGCGCCCCCCAGCTCTCGGCAGGCGCCGCAGCCGGAACCGCGCTGGGCGTGGGCGCCGCTGGCGCCGCCGCCGCCGTTGGCGCCCGCGCCACGGCTGGAGCAGCGGTTGGCGCGGGCCGCGCGACCGCCAATGGCGCCGCCTCTTCCGCTGGCGGCCTGCGCGCTGCGACGGCGCTGGGTTCCCTGCGCACCGGCCTGTCGGGGCCGGCTGCCGCCCCGCTCAATGCCGCCGTGGGTCTTGGCGCGGCTGCGGCCGGCGGCGTTCGCGAGGCAAGCGGGCGCATTGCCCGCCACTTCAGATCACGCGGCGCCGCCGGCGCACGCGCCGTTTCGGGAAGCGCGGGCGCGATTAACCCCTCGCCGGCCACAGCCTCACCCGAAGGGACGGCGCCTGACCAGCCCGCCTGGGCAAAACGCTTCCGTCAGACACAGGCCGTCCGCGAAGGCGCGCTCGTGGCGGTCCACACGCTGGGCGCGGGCGATGGCGGCGGCGCATCCGAAGGCCCGAACCTCAAGCAAAGGGACTAGAAATCCATGTCGATCGCAAGGCGCTCCTCGCGCTTCTCGCAGACACCCGAACCCGAGACGCCTTACCGGCAGGCCCAGCAGCTCTGGGACCGCCGCATGGGATCATCCCTCGCCCACGCCCGGACCTGGCGCACGGCGGCGTTCTGCAGCTTCGCCCTCGCGGGCGCGATGGCGGCTGGCGTCGTCGTGCTCGCCCTGCGGCCCGCCGCCGTGCCCTTCGTGATCGAAGCGAACGAGACGGGCGAAGCAAGGCTTGTCGGTCCCGCAACAGGTTCTTACGCGCCAAGCGACGCCCAGCTGTCCTGGCACCTGGCGCGGTTCATCGAGATGATCCGCGGCCTGCCCTCCGATCCCATCGTGGTGCGCCAGAACTGGCTCAGGGCCTATGACTGGGCGACGCAGGGCGGCGCCCAGGCGCTCAACGCCATGGCGGCGAGCGATGACCCGTTCACCCGGATCGGCAAGAGCACGGTTGCGGTCGAGGTGCTGTCGGTGGTGCGCGCGAGCCCTGACAGTTTCCAGCTGCGCTGGCGCGAGCGGACATATTCCGGCGGCGCGCTGATCGGCGTCGAGCGCTTCACCGGCGTCGCCAGCATCGTGATCGACCCGCCCGCCACGCCTGAGCGGCTCGCGAAAAATCCACTCGGCCTCTACGTCCACTCCTTCACCTGGTCACGGGATCTCCAACAATGACGCGCCTTGCCCTGCTTGCCGCCAGCCTCGCGGCCCTCGCCTTCGCCTCGCCTGCAATCGCGCAGACGAAATCTGCAACCGTCGCGCAGATCAACCAGGCCGCCATACGCGGGGCGGATGACGCCTCGCTCGTCGGCGCTCTGCATGAGTTCCCTTACGAGCGCGGCGCGCTCTACGCGATCCAGGCCTCGCCCCAGCGCATCACGGACATCGCCCTTGAACCCGGAGAGAGCCTGCTCTCGGTGTCGGCGGGCGACACGACACGCTGGATCGTCGGCGATGCGCGCTCCGGCACGGGCGCGAACGCGCAGGCCCATGTGCTGGTGAAGCCGAATGCGGCCAACCTCTCGACCAACCTCGTCATCATGACCGACCGGCGCGTCTATCATGTGGAGCTGAAAAGCGCCGCCGGCCCCGCCATGGCGGCGGTGTCCTGGCGCTATCCAGCGGACATGATGCTGGCGAACAATCCCTTGCCGCCGCCTTCTGCTCCGCAGTCGCCAGTGTTCGAGCCCGCACAGCTCAACCTGCGCTACCGCATCGAAGGCGACAAACCCGACTGGCGGCCGCTGGCCGCGTTCGACGATGGCCGCCAGGTGTTCATCGAGATGCCCGTCAACATCCGCACGATGGAGGCGCCGCCCCTGTTCGTGATCGGGGATGAAGGCGCCGAACTGGTGAACTACCGCGTCCAGGGCGTCTATTATGTGGTGGACCGCCTGTTCGCCAAGGCCGAGCTGCGTATCGGTAAGGGCTGGGGCAAGCGCGAGGTCCGTATCATCCGTGAAACCCCCGCCACGGGAGGCGCACGTGGCTGATGGCGTCCCGCCTGCCTCCGGCCCCGGCATGGCCGAGCCGCCGGAGGACCAGCCGCCAAAGGACCAGGAAAGCCAGCAGCCCGGCGCTGAGCCGCCGCCGCTGGATGCGATCCGGGTCAAGGGCCGGGGCGCCAAGGGTCTCAACAAGCCGGCCATCATGATGGCTGCTGGCGGCGGCGTCGCCGTGATCCTTGTCCTTGCCTCGGGCGCGCTCACCCCTGACCCCACGACACGTCCCGCGGAAAGCAAGCCGATGATGTCCGATCCGGCGCGGCCCGAGATGGCGCAGGGCGTGATCCGCTCGCTTCCCCTCGACTATACCGAGGCAGCTGAACGGGAAGCCCCGCGCGAGCCCGCGCTCCCGCCTCTGCTTGGCCCGCCGCTTCCCGGCGACGTCGCCGCGTTCGCCCCACAACATTCTGGCGCCCCGGGTGACCGCGACGCCTCCCGTCAGGACTGGAGCCCGCCTCCCGGCCCCGCCGTTCCGGAAACCCCTGACCCCGCTCAGGTAGAAGCACAGGAAGCGGAGCGCTCGGGGCTCTTCTTCGCCCTGCGCGAGGAGGCGCGACGGGCGGTCGGCGATGCTTCCCAAACCGCATCGTCCGTTCGGCGTTCACCGCTGACGGCGATCTCACAGCAAGCTTCCATCGAAACCGCCGCATCGCCCGCAACCAATCGCGCGCTCTTCCCCGGCGCAGTAATCCCAGCGAGCCTGGTGACCGAACTCAACTCCGAAGCGCCCGGCGCGGTGATCGCGCAGGTCACACAGGCCGTCCATGACAGCGTCACCGGCCGCACCCTGCTCATCCCGCAGGGTGCGCGCCTCATGGGCGAATATCAGTCCTCGACGCGCTACGGCCAGAACCGCATCGCCATCGTCTGGTCGCGCCTCATCATGCCCGATGGCGAGGAGATCGCGCTCGATGAAGCCGCCACGGACCCCGCCGGCGCCGCAGGCGTCAAGGGCAGGGTCGATAATCACTGGGGCGACGTGTTCAGCGCCGCCCTGCTCGGCACGCTTATCAATGTGGGGGTCGCGACGACCGAAGACCCCCAACTCACCTATGGCGGCATCGGCGCCGTCACCCGCGATCCCGTCGATGACGCCATCGCCAACGGCGTCCAGCGCACCGCTAGCACCGTCACCAGCCGCGTGGTCGACCGCAGCCTCGCCATCCCGCCCACCATCCGCGTTCCGGCGGGCACGCGGGTTGGGGTGATCGTGGCGCGACGGATGGAGCTCTGACCGCCGGAAGGGCTGCGCGCTGTGGTCCGGGGACATCCTAACGTACCCCCCACAGCGGATAAAATAGCTTTATCCCACACGGAGGATATTGACAATATACCCCCTGTAGAGGATAAATCAGTTTCTTCCCCTTCGGAGGATAAAGTGAAACCCGACCTCGCCCGATCCGGTCCCGACATCGGCGCCGCACTTCGCCGCCGCCGGCGCGCGCTCAAGCTCACCCAGGCCCAGGTCGCGGAACGGGCGGGCATGAAGCAGAGCACTGTGTCCTCCGCCGAAGCCGGCGGGCCGGGAACAAAACTTCAGACCGTCATCGACCTGATGGCCGTGCTTGAGCTGGAGGTGATCATTCAACCGAGATCATCAGCCCGGTCCGCCTCGATCGAGGACATCTTCTGATGGGACGCCGTCCCCGCACCACCACGCTGAAAGTCTGCCTCAATGGCCGCGAAGTCGGATCTCTAAGGCGCGCTGCGAACGGCGCCGTGACGTTCGCGTATGACGACGCGTGGCTGACATGGGAGCATGGCTTCCCCATGTCCCTGTCCATGCCGCTTCGCGAGGAACCTTATTCCGGCGAGACAGTCATAAACGTGTTCGACAACCTTCTGCCCGACGCTCCGTCTGTCCGCAGACAGATCGCAGAAGGCATCGGCGCCGGGGGCGAAGATGCAATCAGCCTGCTCGCGAAGATCGGGCGGGACTGCGCCGGCGCCCTGCAATTCCTGCCGCCCGGCGTTGACTGCACCGCGCCTGGAGACCTGGTGGCAGAACCAATCTCGAGCGCAGGGATTGCGGCGCGGATACGGAGCCTCGCAACCACACCGCTTGGATTATCGGCTGACAATGATGCGTTCCGGATTTCGATCGCAGGCGCCCAGGACAAGACAGCGCTCCTGCTCCTCAACGGCAAGTGGATGTCTCCAAAGGGCATGACGCCAACCACGCACATCCTGAAACCCCAGATCGGCGTGCGTCCGTTCGGCATGGGGCTGGAGATCGATCTCTCCCGCAGCGTCGAGAATGAACAGTTCTGCATGACCTTCTGCGAAGCCATTGGCCTCCCCACCGCCAGGAGCAGCATCGCCGATTTCGCCGGTGTGCGTGTCTTCGTTTCAGAGCGCTTCGACCGGCAATGGACGAAGGATGGCAGGCTTCTGCGTCTGCCACAGGAAGACTTCTGCCAGGCGCTGGGCGTTTCTCCCTCCGCCAAGTATGAAAGCGCTGGCGGTCCCGGCATCGGCGCCTGCATGAATCTCCTGCAGGCGAGCGACAGCCCCCGGGAAGACCGCCGCCTCTTCATGAAGGCGGTCATCGTATACTGGATTCTCGGCGCCACCGACGCTCACGCAAAGAACTTCAGCATCCGCCTCAATCCGGGCGGCGGATTCCGGCTGGCGCCGCTCTATGACGTGCTGTCGACACAACCGCATGTCGCCTCCGGCCAACTCCCGAAGAAGCACGCCAGGCTGGCCATGGCGGTGGGCAAGTCACGCCATTATCGCGCCGATCAGATCCTGCCCCGGCATTTCCGCGAAACGGCCGAAGCCGTCGGCTTCGCCGAATCGGAACTCGATGCGATCGAAAAGGACATCGCCGGCCAGTTCGAAGACGCCGTCAAGGCCGCGACCGCCAGCCTGCCGAAAGATTGTCCGAAGACGCTGAGCGACGCCATTGCCAAAGGCGCTCGCGACCGCGTCGTACTCTTCGAGCTATAGAGCAGGCACGATTGAGGTTTGGAACTTCGGCTCCGAAGGCTCCAAAGACGGGTAGCACTTCAGTCCAGCTGCGATCCTCTTCCTCGTGGTGCGTTGGGCCTCGCCTTGCCGGCCGCGATGGGGCCAGCGCGAAAGCCGGTCGACTTGCCGCCATCCCCTCTCCTCAGCATTGTCGGGAACGGCCCGGGCCGTTTCGAAGGACGCAAGCTTGGCGTGCTTGTAACCGGTGACGCGCCTGCAGACCTGATAGCGGGCCTTCTCGGCGCCGTGACAGACGCGGGCGGCATGCGAGAAATCATCGCGCCAATGATCGCCGGCGTGAAGTTGGACGATGGTTCAACATTGCCAGCCCCACAGAAAATCGATGGCGGTCCGTCGGTACTTTACGACGCGGTAGCGGTCATTGTGTCGGATGAAGGCGCCCGCAAGCTGCGGAAGGACGCTCCCAGCCGCCATTTCATGGCTGACGCATTCGCCCACTGCAAATTCATCGCATTCAATACATCGGCGCTGCCCCTACTTGAAGAGGCAGGCGTAGAACTGGACGACGGGCGCCTCAATCTATCGGAAAGCGGCGCGGCCGCGATCATCGATAAGCTCGATGATTTGCGTTTCTGGGAACGCGAAGTGCGCACAGACTCGGATGGAAAATGACGTGGACAATTTCGCCATCGGAGATGCATAGCCGCGAGACACGAGGCGACGATCATTCGTTACGAAGATTATGTGCAAGCGGTCGATCAAGCAGGGCGGCGCGAAGGTCGAAGTTAAATCACGTTTATAGACTCTGTCCAAAGCTCAACCATGAACCGCGCCACAGGAACCGTGGTTCCCAGGCTCGCGTTTGACTGGCTCGAACCATCTTACCGGCTCGAACCCAGTAGAAAAGCAGGAAGGCGACCGCATGCCCGCGCGCGCTTATTGGAAAGGTTATCTCCGCCTTTCGTTAGTCACGATAGGTGTGGAGCTCTACACCGCTGTAAACAGCAGCAAGGAAACGGCGCTCCACCAGATTCACAAGCCATCAGGCAAGCGCATTCGCTATGAAAAGGTCGCGCCTGGCATCGGAGCCGTGAAGACCAAGGACATCGTAAAGGGCGTCGAGATCGACAAGGACGAGTATGTCGTCCTCGATCCCGAGGAACTCGACGAGATCAAGCTGGAAAGCCGACGTACAATCGATCTCGTCCAGTTCGTCGATCACGATGAAATCGACCCGCGCTATTACGAGCGTCCCTATTATTTGACGCCGACAGGCGATGAAGTCGCCGCCGAAGGCTTCGCTGTCATTCGCGAGGCGCTGAAACACGGTAAGAAAATCGGCCTCGGGCAGATGGCGACACGCGGCCGCGACCAGATTTGCGCCGTCCGCGCGTGCGGCGATGGCCTGCTGCTGGAAACCCTGCGCTACGCCAGCGAGGTGAAGGACAGCGACACTATCTTCGACGACATCCCGAATGTGAAGCCCGACAAGGAGATGCTCGCGCTGGCCAACGAACTGATCAAGAAGAAAACCCACAAGTTCGATCCCGCGAAGTTCAAATCCCACTACGCCACCGCCCTGCGCGCGCTGATCAACGAGAAGAAGAAGACCGGCGAAGTCTCGCACGCGACGGACGAAGAGCTGGGCACGACAACACAGAGCAATGTCATCGACCTTATGGCCGCCCTGCGCGCCAGTGTGAAAGGCAAGGCGGCCGCGAAAGCCGGCAAAGGCCCCACCCGCAAGAAGGCCCCTGCCCGCAAGAAGCCCGCCGCCCGCAAGGCAGCGAAGAAAGCCGCACCGAAGAGGAAGGCCAGCTAGATGGCCGGCGGCCTCGCAAAATACCGCTCGATGCGCGACTTCAAGTCGACGCCCGAGCCGCGCGGCAAGGCCAGGAAATCAAAGAGCGGCCGGCTTTTCATAATCCAGAAGCATGACGCCACACGCCTGCATTATGATTTTCGGCTTGAACTGGATGGCGTGCTGTTGTCGTGGGCCGTGACCCGCGGCCCCAGCCTCAATCCTGCCGACAAGCGCTTGGCCGTACAGACGGAAGACCATCCTATCGAGTATGGTGGTTTTGAAGGCGTGATCCCCGGCGGCTATGGCGCCGGCACGGTGATGTTGTGGGATCGCGGTGAATGGCTGCCGCAAGGCGATCCTCATGAGGGGTTGAAGAAGGGCGAACTGAAATTCGTCCTTTATGGCGAGCGCCTGAAGGGCGGCTTTGTCCTTGTCCGACTTAAACCCAGGCCAAGCGAGAAATCGAAACGCGACAACTGGCTGCTCATCAAGGAGCGCGACGACTGGGCGGAGGATGATGTCGTCGCCACGGAAAAGTGGACCACCAGCGTGAAAACCAACCGCTCATTGGCGAAAATCGAGAAGGAAGGCGACGCCTACAAGCGCGGCAAAATGTATTCTCCCGAAACCAAATCCCCAAAGCGTGCGGCAAAGACGAAGGCGGCAACCAGCAAGAAGGGAGCTGCGAAGCGATCCCCTGCAAAAAAGCCCCGGCGAAAAAGCGGGCCACGCGCCGCACCCCGCTTCGTGGCGCCACAGCTCGCTCAACTCGCGGACGCGCC
>CAZJZQ010000044.1:435-6086 GCA_964550535.1 uncultured Rhizobium sp. | reverse complement strand
CGCGCCGCCCGAGGGTGATGGCTGGCTGCACGAGATCAAGTTCGACGGCTATCGCCTTATCGCCGTGGTACGCAACGGCGCCGCCTCGCTTTGGACCCGCAGCGAGAAGGACTGGACGCACAAATACCGGCGCATCGCAAAGGCGGTCGAGAAAATCGGCGTCGCCAACGCGGTGTTCGATGGCGAACTGGTCGCGCTGGACGACAAGGGCGAAGCCACATTCTCGCGCATGCAGGCAGCCGGAGAGAACCTGGATATCCCGCTCGAATACTATCTGTTCGACCTTCTCAATCACGAAGACGTCGACACCACCGCTCTCCCGCTTGTAGATCGCAAGGCGCGACTGAAGACCTTGCTGGCCAATCCGCCCGCCGGCATCCGCTTCAGCGATCATATCCGCCAGGAAGGTGACGAGGTTCTGACGTCGGCGTGCTCCATGAACCTGGAAGGCGTCATCTCGAAGCGCGCATCCGCCCCCTACACGTCCGGCCGTTCTACCGCCTGGATAAAGTCGAAATGCATCGGCAACGATGAGTTCGTCATCGGCGGCTTCCGGCGCTCCGACAAGCGCGGACGGCCTTTCTCTTCCCTGCTTCTGGGCGAGTACAGCAATGGCAAGCTGATCTACCGCGGGCGTGTGGGCACGGGCTTTGACGATCACACCCTCGCCATGCTGAAGGCGAAGTTCGCCGCGCGCATGCGCAAATCCAGTCCGTTCGAAAGCGAGCCTGCGGAGGTAAGACAGGACGCTGTCTGGCTGAAACCCGACCTCGTCGCCCAGATCGCCTATCTGGAACAGACACCCGACGGCCACCTGCGCCATCCGAGCTATCTCGGCCTTCGGGAGGACAAACCAGCGAGGGAGGTGAAGATGGCCAGACCCGCAGTCGCCCGCAAAGCAGCGACGTCAAACGATGATGACCCTACGCCGATGGGCGTCCGCCTGACGTCGCCCGACAAGGTGCTGTGGCCCGGCGCCGGCTTCACCAAGCTGGACCTGGCGCGCTATTACGACAAGCACGCTGATCTTATCCTGCCGTGGCTGAAAAACCGGCCGCTCTCCCTCGTTCGCTGCCCGGAAGGATCAGACGGCGAATGCTTCTTTCAAAAGCATTATAATCCCTCGACGCCCGAGGAGATCGAGACTGTCGGCATTCGCGAAAAGGATGGCGGCGCAGCTCAATACCTCGTCATCCGGACGAAGAAGGCGCTCGTATCCTGCGCCCAAATCGGCGCGCTGGAACTGCATGTGTGGGGATGCCGCGCCGACGCCATCGAAAAGCCCGAACGCCTCGTCTTCGATCTCGACCCCGATGAAGAGCTGGACTTCGCTGCTGTCCGCGTCGCGGCGCGCGAAGTACGCGACCTTCTCGACGCCCTTGGTCTCACCTCCTTCGCCATGCTCACAGGCGGCAAAGGCATACACGTCATCGCCCCGATCGCGCGCCGCAGTTCGTGGGATGAGGCGAAGACGTTCTGCCGAGGCGTGGCGGACAAGCTCGCCGCCGCCGCGCCCGGCCGCTACGTCGCCAACATGTCGAAGAAGAAGCGCCACGGTCGCATCTTCATCGACTACCTGCGCAATGAGCGCGGCTCGACCGCCATCGCGCCGTTCTCGCCACGCCGCAACCCAAACGCCAGCGTTGCGACACCTGTGTCTTGGACAGAACTTTCAAATGTGAGTTCCGCCGCCGCTTTTACGATGGAAACACTGGACAGCCGGATCTCGTCGCAGCGCGCAGACCCGTGGACCGGCTACAAGAAAGCCGCAAAGCAGACACTTACGGCAGCGCGATTAAAGGCGGTGGCCGAAAACTAGGCTGCGGACTCATCAGGGGAAACGAGGCGCCTGAGCCAGAGTCGTATGCCACCTTGCGTTTTCGTTGAGGCCGCTGGACTAACTGCGAGCGCTCGTTTACCGGCTTGTGGGGTTACCGGGCGCCTGCGCCTGAGGTGTTCGTGCCGGCGCTCGCCGCATGGCCGGCTCCGCGTCGCGCAAGCGCTCCGCTGGCCATGCTCCCGCTAGCAAAGGAGGCGTTGCCCAACTAACATTGAACCCGGACCACCTCGTGGGGGCCGATCAATCTCACGATCATCATGTGCTTGAGCCGGTCCGACTACGCGATAGCCCCAGAGTTCGGAACGTCTATCGTGACCAATCTGAAGCTTCGTTACCAGCCGCACGGTGAATCCACCGTGCTTTCACGGACAGGATGAGTCATCTTCAAGAGCGAGACGAGTCCGGTTTTCCACAAGCCCAATTCGTGATTCGGTATGGCTCTGCCGTGCCGGGACCACAATGCGACGCGCTTCACGAAAGACAAAATCAGCGGATACGCGTCAGTTCGATCTCTTCGCAGGGAACGTATCTCCGCCCGATGCATCGAATGAGGTCGTCGCGGTTCGACCAGTACTGGAGTCGGCTGCCGAACCTCCCTACGAAGCCGAGGTGCTGGACGCGCTCGTCGGCTTCCTCAATCGCCAATGGTCAGGACACCTGAGTGCAGGCGCGCCGGTCCGCAGCCGATCTGTCCGCTGAGCTGAACCACGCTCAAACCTGATACTGCGGGAACGCATCGATGGCCCTGACCAGGGCCGGCCACCCGGCATCCCCTTCAAGCGCATAATAGGCGTCGCCGACGGTCTTCGGCGAGTGACCGCAGATGAAGTCCGCCACGACCGAGTCGATGCCTGCCACGAGAGCGCGTGTCTTGAACGTGTGCCGCCAAGCGTGATTGGGCTTGATGCCGGGATCGACAACACCAAGCCCGCGTACCCATTCCGCAAGTTTGTTTGCGACCTTTTCATGAGGGAAGCGGCGCGGGTTCGAGGGGTCATCGTCGCCCTTGCGGCGCAAGGCGCCTGCATCGAAGAACAACGGCCCCTCACCCACGCTTTCGATAAAATCGACAAGGCCCATCTCAACGAGGTGAAGATGGACGGGCACGATCCGCGCCTCACGGTCCTTGATCGTCCCGGCTTCAGGCGTCAGCCGCAACGCCCACCGATCCTGCACGCGCTTGAGATCCTGCTTGCGAAGTTGGCAGATCTCGCCGGGCCGAGCGCCCGTATAAGCCAGAAGCCATGGCGCCCAACGCTTCGCTTTGAGGATGCCATTTGCCTTCGGCCCAAGGACCGTGGCCAGGGCCGCCGGCAGCAGGATGCTCATCTCCTCCAGCCTGAACGACCGCTCGCGCAATTTGACGGCCTTCTTCGCACCGTTGCGCGCGCCCATCTTGAAGTTTGCGAAGGGATTGACCTCAAGAAGCGCCCCGCCATCATCCGTTTTCGGACGGGCCGCCCAGCCGAACACGGCCTTGGCGGCGGCGATGTACTGGAAGTTGACGGTCTTTTCCGTCCGGTCGGAGGCACGCAGATCGTCGCGCCATTCAAGCGCTTGTTGTTCGGTGAGCGTCAGTACATCTTTGCCGCCGGTGAACTCTTCAAGATTGCGGAACACTGTGATCCAGCGGTTGCGGGTCGAGGCAGAAGTCCGCGCCTCGTTGGCTTTCGCCCAGACCTTATAAAGCGCCATCGGGCCGAACTGAGTGACGCCTTCCGGCGTTTCCGCATGGGGAACCGCTGGCGGACGCCACTCAGGGAAGCGCTCCGGCCGTGGGTCGGGCGCGTAGTCGCCGGACGCGCGCCGCCGGAGAAGCGCGTTGGCGGCCATGAGTTCATCGACAACCG
Organism: uncultured Rhizobium sp.; assembly: GCA_964550535.1. Taxonomy (GTDB): domain Bacteria; phylum Pseudomonadota; class Alphaproteobacteria; order Caulobacterales; family Hyphomonadaceae; genus UBA7672. The sequence goes on along the minus strand of CAZJZQ010000044.1, from coordinate 2,396 downwards.
CGGAGAGGAACTGCCGCCGGCCTTCAGAATTGAGCACCACCCGCTCGTGGGCCAGAAAATCTGCGGCCTCGGAGGCCGCGGCTATCTGATCCAGGACACGGTTCTGGGTTGTGGTCAGCTGGCTGAGAAGATCGGAAAACCGCAATGAGGGGTCGGTCAGATCGGCGATGGGTTTTAGGACGATCGGCAGCGACCTGTCGCGCCGGGCCGCCTCGCCCAAGTCAGCGATGGCCGCGATGAACCTGGTGATCTCATCGGCCCATTTCTGCGGCCTTCCCGGATCATCGCCATGCCGCTCCGTCTTCCAGCGGTACCAGCGGCCCGCCAGGGCATGTGCCTGCTTGTGGGTGAGATCGGTTCCCCTGCCCTCCACCTCGGCCGTAATGAAGTTGATGCGGTTCTCGACGAGCGCCAGCCACTCGGCGTGGGCGGCGCGGGCTTCCCGCTCAGCAAGCGTCGCCGGGCGCGTGAATTTTGCTTCCCATGCGGCGCCGAACGTCGCTGCGTAAGCCGCCCGAATTGCCTCGGGGATCCGCTTTCGCCCGACCCATGAACCGGAATTTTTGTGGCGTCCGAGGCTGCTCATACGAAGCACTTGTGTACCGCTCCCGTGTACCAAGGGAGCAATCAAGAGCCTTGTTTTACATCAACCAACTGAGCGAAAAAGACTTTTCGCCTAAATGGTGCCCAGAAGAGGACTCGAACCTCCACGCCTCGCGGCGCTGCTACCTGAAAGCAGTGCGTCTACCAATTCCGCCATCTGGGCATCTGACGACAGTGTCGAAAGAAGCCCGGCGTATTACAGGCGGCGGGGCGTAAGGGCAAGGGGCAAACGGGCAGGAAAAATCCGCCCGCCGCGCCTGTCCTTTTCAGCCGCCGCCCGGCCCCCGTCCGCGCCGGGCCGTAATGGCTAGCCGAACCGCCAGACGAACCGCACGCCCAGTTCGTCGAGCCCCTGATTGGTGCCTTCGCCAAGGATCTGGCCGTGGCTCAAATGTTCATACAGCACCTGCACCGCCCAATCCTCGCCAATGTCGCGCGTCAGCGCCAGCGACGACCGGAACAGGTCGCGCGAGCCCAGCAACAGCGTGGTGTCCTGATAGTTCTGGCGCGGAATCGGCTGGTCCGGCGGGAAGGGGTTTTTCAGCTCGCCATCGTGCACCGCATAGCCGAACCCCGGCTCCAGATGCCAACCGTCCGCGAACTCCCAGTCCCAGCTCAGCCCCACGGCCGCGAACGAGGTATCACCAGCAACGTTGGCGGAGGCCATCAGATAGGGCTTCGGCGCGCCGATCGCCTTCAGGAAGCCGGGCGAGTTGAACAGGATCTCTCCGTTCAGGTTCGGCCCGTCCTCCTTGTCAGAATTGTCCCGGTCGATCACCGCGATATTGTGGGCCATCACGCCGAAGCGCACGCTGTCCACCACGTCCGCATGCGCGGCGGTAGCGCCCAGCACCGGCGCGCCCAGGGCCAGCGCTGCGGCGGCGAAAACTGGTTTCATGATATGCTCAACTCCCCTGTTTGCGCGGGAAGCTAGATGACTTTCAGGGCACAGCGCAAACAGCTTTATACGAGCGGCCTACCCGGCTGCGCCCCCGCCAATAGGGCACGACACGCCCGTACCACCGATCCCGCAATAGCCTTGCGGGTTTTTGGCCAGATACTGCTGGTGATAGTCCTCGGCCCAGTAGAACTCCGGCGCAGGGCCGATCTCGGTCGTGATCGCGCCCTTGCCCGCCGCCGACAACGCCTTCTGATAGGCGGCGCGCGAAGCCCCGGCGGCCTCGGCCTGCTCCGGCGAGGTGGTGTAGATGGCGGACCGGTATTGCGTGCCGATGTCATTGCCCTGGCGCATGCCCTGGGTGGGATCATGGTTTTCCCAGAACACTTTCAGCAGCGCGTCATAGCTCACCTGAGCGGGGTCGAACGCCAACAGCACCACTTCCGTATGCCCGGTGCGG
>CAZJZQ010000044.1:0-425 GCA_964550535.1 uncultured Rhizobium sp. | reverse complement strand
GCATAGCCCACGGCCGAACTCCACACGCCCGGCGTCTGCCAGAACTTGCGCTCCGCGCCCCAGAAACAGCCCAGCCCGAACACCGCCGCCTCGATCCCCTCCGGGAAAGGCGGCTTGATGGGCCGGCCGTTCAGGAAATGGCTCGCGGAGGTGGGAATCGCCTGCTCCCGGCCCGGCAAAGCTTCATTGCGGGCGGGCAGCGTCAGTTTCTTGCCAAATGACAGCATGGTCGCATCTCCATGGGCCAGTTCCCGCCGGTTATCCGCCCTGTTGCCTGCAATGTGGGGGCGCACGAAGCCCGGGTCAAAGGGGCCGCGCGAAGGGAAGCGGCCGGAACAGGCTCCATGCCCTTTCCCGGCCTTGCGCCATCCCCCCGGAAATGCAATTAGGCCCGCTCCCGCAAGGGGTGAGATGGCCGAGTGGTC
>CAZJZQ010000043.1:7600-24451 GCA_964550535.1 uncultured Rhizobium sp. | reverse complement strand
CAGCAAAGGCAAACACGAAGACACAAAGGTCCACGAAGGCCGCCAAGCCTTCCTCCGCTCACACCCCACAACAGAGATTCTCGGGTCGAGCCCCAGGATGACTCCGTGGGTGGGGGAAGACCCGCGAATTGCTCCCCCAAACCGCCCGCGCTGGCGGACGTAACGCCGCCCGCTTCTCTCCCAGCGCCTTGATTTTGTCGCGAACCGCGAGCCATGCTGCCTGCAAATACAGGGAGCGGGACAGATGATGGCGCGGATCATTCCATTGCGGTTTGGGGCGGCGGCTTTCGCCCTGCTGGCTGCGGCCTGCGGCGGCGGCGGTGAAAACAGCGCCGCCAGCATGGACAAGAGCGGCTATATGAGCGCCGCCCAGTCCATGCCCGCATCTCCTCCGCCTCCCGCAATGGAATACGCCCGCGACGGCGACATGTCGGTCGCTGTCGTCGAAGAGCAGATCAGCGGCGGCGGACAACCCGGTCAGGGCGGCGGCGCGCCTCCCGATCCCGCAGCGGCGCGCCAGATCGCCTACACATTCTACTATGGCTTCGCGGTCCCCACGGCCCAGATGGAAAGCCTGCTGAAAACGCACCAGTCCCTCTGCGAAACCGCGGGCGCGGCGGTCTGTTATGTCTCCAATTCCTCGATCAGCGGGCTCGGAGAGGAATACGCCAGCGGTTCGCTCCAGCTGCGCGCATCGAAAGAATGGATCGACAAATTCCGCGCTGGTCTGGAAGAAGGGCTGAAACCCTTCGGCGCGACGCTCAGCTCCAGCAACACATCGGCCGAAGACCTCACCACACAGATCATCGACACCACCGCGACGCTGACCTCCGCCAAGACCCTGCGCGAGCGTCTGCAACAATTGCTGGCCGACCGTCCGGGCAAGCTGTCCGACCTCCTGGAGATCGAACGCGAACTCGCCCGGGTGCAGCGGCAGATCGATTCCACGGAATCGATCCTGGCCGCGATGAAGCTCCGCGTGTCGATGTCGACCCTGACCCTATCCTATGAGGCGAAATATTCGGCGGTGTCCCAGTCGATCTGGCGGCCGCTGGGCGACGCCTTCTCCAGCTTCGCACCGAATCTGGCCGGATCGCTGGCGGGGATTGTGAATTTCATCTCGTCCGTCCTGCTGTGGCTGGTCCTCGCCGGGGGCGTGGTCTGGTTCGTGGTCTGGCGCATGGGCCGCAAGCCCAAACCCGCCGCAAAGCCCCCCACGGCGTAAGTCCCGGAAAAGACCGCAGTCATTGGTCTTGGACTGGCCGGGTCCGATGGTCTAGAACGCCTGTGGCCGGACCGTCCGGCCCCGTGCATCACGCCGGCGCCGTACTTCAGGAGTGCCCCCATGCGTTCTTCCAGGCCGCTCATCCCCGGGATCGCCCTCGCCGCCGCCGTCCTCGCGGTCAGCGGCTGCGCGTCCAATTCCCGTCAGGAAGAACTGGCCTATGTCGAACGGCCGGTGGAGACGATCTACAGCGAAGCCGTCGCCAGTCTCGACCGCAACCGCTGGCAGCTCGCCGCGCTCCAGTTCGACGAAGTCCAGCGCCAGCACCCGTATTCGGTCTGGGCCCAGCGCGCGATGCTGATGGCGTCCTACGCCCGCTACCGGTCGCGCGATTACGATCAGGCGATCGGCAGCGCGCAGGACTACATCACCCTGTTCCCCGGCGGCGAGGGCGCGGCCTACGCCTACTATCTCATCGCCCTGATCCATTTCGACCAGATCATCGACGTCGGCCGCGAGCAGGGCCGGTCCGAGCTGACGTTGGCCGCCCTCAACGAAGTCACGGCGCGCTTCCCGGAATCCTCCTACGCGCGCGACGCCGAACTGAAGACGGACATGGTCCGCGACCAGCTCGCCGGCAAGGAGATGGAGATCGGCCGCTATTATCTGCGCCGCAACGAACAGCTCGCCGCGATCAACCGCTTCAAGAAGGTGATCGACACCTACGACACCACCACCCACGCGCCCGAAGCGCTGCATCGTCTGGTCGAATCCTACCTCTCGATCGGCCTGACCGGACAGGCGCAGGCCTCCGCCGCGGTGCTCGGCCACAACTATCCGGGATCGGAATGGTACGCCGACTCCTACAAGCTGATGACCGAAGCCGGTCTTGAGGTTCCCGAGGTCGAAGGCTCGCGCTCGAAAGTGCTGGAGCGCCTCTGGAACGCGCTGTTCTAGAAACAGCGGTCCCGTCAGAACTGAAAACGCCCCCGCAGCTTTCTAGCGGGGGCGTTTTTGGTTTCAGCGCCTCGTGATGCGAAGCCTAGTGATTGTGGTGATCGTGCGCGCCGCCGGCCTTCAGCGCTTTCACGGCCTCAAGCGTTTTGGTCACATGCTCGTCCGGCTTCTGCGTCGTGTGCGAGAAGACGATCTTCTTCCCCGGCGCGATGACATAGGACGTGCGGTCGCTCCAGTCGGGGCGCTGCGGCAGCTTCACGTCGAAGCTGGCGATCGTCTCCGGGCTCACCGCCGCGATCGGGAATTTGTCGCGGCAATGCTCTTTCGAGAACTCGGCCAGACGCGCCAGGCTCTCGGTCGCATTCACCCGCGAACCGTCCGCCATCTGCGCGCCGCCCGTGACGCCGATCAGCGTCGCGCCGGCCGCCTTGAAGTCATCCGCCGCTTCCGCGAAAAGCTGCGTTTCCAGCGTGCAACCGGGCGTGAAGGCCGCCGGGAAGAAATAGACAACGACCGGGCCCTTCGCGAGCGCCTTGTCGAGATCGAAGGTGAACTTCTCTCCGCCGAGCATGCCCTCGGCGGTGAAGCTCGGAGCGGTCGCGCCGCTCTGCAACGCGGCGAAGGCGGGGGCGCCAACCAGCGTGGCGCTGACAAGAGCCGTGACGGCGATGAACTTTTTCATGTGATTGCTCCCAACAGGACGGCCGGACTATGGGTGTTCTGGCCAGAGCCGTCATCACGGACATGCATCACGACTGCGTTCCGGCCGGCCGCTGCAAAATTATGTTCCCTATTTGTTCCAAGGATGCTAGGTTGGCGCATCATGCTGACCTGCTTGTCCATTCGAGACTTCGTGCTCGCCCGGGCGATCGACATCGAGCTGGGCGATGGCTTTTCGGCGCTCACCGGGGAAACGGGGGCGGGGAAGTCGATTCTGATCGCCGCCCTGGGTTTTGCCTTGGGCGACCGTGGCGGGCAGGGCCTGATCCGCACCGGCGCGGACGGGTGCAGCGCCGCCGCAAGTTTTGACGCCCCCGCCGGTCACCCGGTCCGCAAGCTGTTGCAGTCGCGCGGCGTCGAGATTGCGGGCGCTGATCCGCTGGTTTTCCGCCGGGTGATGAAGCGCGGCGGCGCCGCCCGCGCCTTTCTCAACGACCAACCCGTCAGCGCAGCTCTGCTTTCCGAAGCGGGCGCCTTGCTCGCCGATATCCACGGCCAGCACGAAGGCCACGGGCTCCTCAACACCGGCCGTCACCGCTCGTTGGTGGATTCCTACGGTCGGCTCGATTCCCTCGTCCAGAAAACGGCGGACGCATGGGCCGCATGGCGTTGCGCGCGTGAGGCGCACGCCGCCCTCTCCGAACGGGCCGGGCGCGCGGCGGCCGAACGCGCCTGGCTCGCCCATGTGCTGGGAGATCTCGACGCGCTGGAGCCGGACGAGGGCGAACCCGAACGCCTTGCCCTCGAACGCGCCGCCATGCAGGCGGGCGAACGTGTGGCCGAGGGGATCGGCGCCGCCTCTCACGCGCTCGCCAAGGCCAATGTCGAAGGCGCCCTCTCCAACGCCATCCGCGCCGTGTCGCGCGCGCTCGCCATGCCTCAGCTGACCGGCGAGGGTGCTGGCGCCGAACTGGCCGTCAGACTGCGCGCCGCCAGCGAAACGCTGGAACGCGCCCTGATCGAAACCGGCGAGGCGCGCGGCGCGCTCGATATGGCCGCCGCCGCCTGCGAGTTTTCACCAGCGGCGTTGGAGGCGTCGGAAACAAGACTGTTCGCCCTGCGCGCTGCGGCGCGCAAGCTGGACGTGGACGCCGCGCAACTCCCCGCTCTGCGGCGGCGCTTGCGCCTGCAACTGGACGAGATCACCGGCGCCGATGCGGCGCTGTCGGCTGCTGCTGCTGCGGAATCGTCCGCACGGGGCGCCTATCTCGAAACCGCGCTGGCCCTGTCCGCGCGCCGCAACGCAGCCGGCCGCAAGCTGGCAAAGGCCGTCGCGGGCGAACTCGCAGCCCTCAAGCTGGAGCGCGCGCGTTTCCGCGTGCAGGTCACCCGCCGCGACGAGGCCGAAGCCAGCGCCGCCGGACTCGATGATGTGGTGTTCGAGATCGCCACCAATGCCGGCGCGGATTTCGGGCCGCTGGCCAAGATCGCCTCGGGCGGCGAACTGGCGCGCTTCGCTCTGGCGGTCAGCGTCTGCCTCGCGGGCGACGCCCCGGCGGGGGTGCTGGTTTTTGACGAGGCTGATGTGGGCGTCGGCGGCGCGGTGGCCGCGGCGATCGGCGAACGTCTGGGCAAGCTCGGCCAGACGCGGCAGGTGCTCGCCATCACCCATTCGCCCCAGGTGGCGGCGGCGGCCAGTCATCAATGGCGGATCGCCAAGGACGACACGCCGGATGGAACCACCGCAACCGCCGCCGTCCTCGCGCCCCGCGCCCGGCGGGAGGAGATCGCCCGCATGCTCGCCGGCGCCAATGTCACCCGCGAAGCCCGCGCCGCCGCCAGCCGCCTTCTGGCCGGCGCCTGAGGCTTCCCCGTTCCGTCCCGGCTGGCAGGCCGGAAGCGGCCCGGCTATACCCCGCGCATGGCGAAAGACAAATCACCCGGCAAGCTTACGGCGGATGAAGCGGCGGCGGAACTCGACCGTCTGGCCGAAGCCATCAGTGCGGCCGACGCCGCCTATTACCAGTCCGACGCGCCCGAAATCACCGACGCCGAATACGACACGCTGCGCCGCCGCCTGCTCGCCATCGAGGAGGCGTTTCCTGACCTGAAGCGCGCCGGCAGCCCCAGCGATTCCGTCGGCGCCGCGCCGGCCGGAACCTTCGGCAAGGTCGAACACCTCAAGCCGATGCTCTCCCTCGACAACCTGTTCGAGGAGGAAGAAGTCGCGGAGTTCATCGCCCGCATCCGCCGTTTCCTCAACCTGAAGGAGGATGAGCCCGTCGCGCTCACGGCGGAACCCAAGATTGACGGCCTGTCGTGCAGCCTGTTGTACGAGAACGGCAAGCTCGTCCGCGCCGCCACGCGCGGCGACGGCTATACCGGCGAGGACGTGACGCCCAATATCCGCACGCTGAAAGAGATTCCAGACGAGCTGAAGGGCAAGGGCTGGCCCGCGCGGATCGAGGTGCGCGGAGAAATCTACATGACAATGGCGGACTTCACGAAGCTGCGTGACCAGGAAGCGGCGGCCGGGCGCAAAGTCCCCGCCAACCCACGCAACTTCGCGGCGGGCAGCCTGCGCCAGAAGGACCCGTCAATCACCGCGTCGCGCCCCCTGCGTTTCTTCGCCTACACTTGGGGCGACGCGTCCGAACCCTTCGCGCAAACCCAGTGGGAAGCCGTGCAGGCCTTCGCGCGCTGGGGTTTCGTCACCAATCCCGGCATGGTGCGCGAGGAAACGGTGGAGGGCCTGCTGGCCTATTACCGCTCCATCGGCGAACGCCGCGCGACGCTCGGCTATGATATCGACGGCGTGGTTTACAAGGTCGATCGCCTCGACTGGCAACAAAGGCTCGGCTTCGTGTCGCGCAGCCCGCGCTGGGCGACGGCGCATAAATTTGCGGCCGAGCGCGCGGTCACCATACTGGAAGGCATCGATATCCAGGTTGGCCGCACCGGCGCGCTCTCGCCCGTGGCGCGGCTGAAACCGGTGAATGTCGGCGGCGTCGTGGTCGCCAACGCCACGCTGCACAATGAAGACTACATCGCCGGCGTGGGTTCGGACGGCGCGCAAATCCGCGAAGGCCGCGACCTGCGCATCGGCGACACGGTGGAAATCTATCGCGCGGGCGACGTGATCCCGAAAGTCATCGGCGTCGACCTCTCGAAACGCCCGGCGGATGCAACGCCCTTTATCTTCCCCGAAACCTGCCCCGTCTGCGGCGCCCCCGCCCATCGCGAACCGGACGAGGCGGTGCGCCGCTGCACCAACGCGCTCAGCTGCCCGGCGCAGGCGGTGGAGCACCTCAAGCATTTCGTCTCCCGCTCAGCGCTGGATATCGAAGGTCTGGGCGCCAGACAGGTGGAGGCTTTCCACGCCGAAGGCCTCATCCGCGAACCCGCCGACATCTTCACGCTGCAATCGCGGCAGGAAGCCGGGGAGATCGGCCTCTACCGCCGCGACGCAAAAGGCCGGGCCACCAACGAGAAGTCGGTGCTCAACCTCTTCGCCGCGATCCGCGACCGCAAGACGCCGGAACTCGCCCGCTTCATCTTCGCGCTCGGCATCCGCCATGTCGGGGAGACGACAGCCGGCATGTTCGCCCGCCGGTTTCTCACCTGGGGCGATTTCCACGCGGCGATGCTGGCCGCGTCCGAAGACCCGGACGCCCGCGCGCAACTGAACAATATCGACGGCGTGGGCGCCGTGCTGGCCGATGCGGTGGTCGCGTTCTTCGCCGATATCCGCAACCGCGCCGCGCTGTCCCGCCTTCTCGCGCATGTCACCCCGCAGGACGCCGAAGCCCCCGCGACCGAAGGCTCGCCCGTGACGGGCAAGACCGTCGTGTTCACCGGAACGCTCGAAAAAATGAGCCGGGCTGAGGCAAAATCACGTGCGGAGTCGATGGGCGCCAAGGTCGCGGGTTCGGTGTCGGCCAAGACGGATATCGTCGTCGCGGGCCCCGGCGCCGGGTCAAAACTGAAGACCGCCTCCGAACTCGGCATCCAGGTCCTCACCGAGGACGAATGGCTCAAGCTGATCGGCTATCTCTGACGTTCAAAACCGCTGGAACTTCTTCGGCGCCTGTGTTGCGCTGGCGCGGGCGACGATCTCGCCAGCGGGGTTGAACAGGTTGCCTTCGATGAAGCAGATCGACTTGCCCCATTTCAGGATGCGCGCCTCGGCCGTGCAGGAGCCGGCGAAAAGCGGCCGCAGATAGCTGATCTTCATCTCCAGCGTCGGCGCAGTCATCGTCACGTTGGAAACAATGATGGCGGTGGTGCTCATCGCCTCATCCAGCATCGCCGCGATGAAGCCGCCCTGGATCGCGCCCGTGGGGTTCGCGAAACCGGGCGCCGCCTCGAACGAAAACCGGGCGGTCATCTTCGCCTGATCCACATGCGTCAACGTCATGCCCACAGTATCGGTGCACGGCGGACGCTTCTTCGAGTTCTGGAAACGCGCCAGCATCTCCGCATCGGAGATCCGCTCAGGCTCCTGATCCGGCTTTTCAGCGCTCACTTGCGACGGCCATGCTTACTTGCGGCGACCATACTTACTTGCGGCGAAAAGCGTCGAGCGAGACGACGGTGCCGTCAGCCGCTTCGGCGCTTTGCGCGGGGGAAGCCGAGGTCGAGGCATGCGTCTTGGCCGGTTCAACCACGGTCGCGGTTTCGTCCGTGTCGAATTGCAGACCGAAATTCACCGACGGATCGAAGAACCGCGTCAGCGCCGCGAACGGGATACGCAAATGCTGCGGCACGCCGGAGAATTTCAGGATGATCTCGAACCGGTCATCGTGGATTTCAAAATCCCAATACTGATGCTGGATGACAATCGTCATCTCGTCAGGAAAGCGATCCTTCAGATAGTCCGCCATCTGCACGCCCGGCGTGCGAGTGCGGAAGGTGATATAGAAGTGGTGATCACCGGGTAGGCTTTCACGTTTTGACGCTATCTCCAACGCCGTGCGCACGACGCCCTTCAGCGCCTGCTGCGTCAGCGCCTGATAGCCGATCTGGTCGTTTGCCGGCCCCGTCCGATCCACACATCCCTCCATCGCCCGAACCAAGGCCTCTAAGGCCACAGGCGGAAGCGGTAAATCCTGTTCTTGCTCGGGGCGAACACATTTCACCCGCTCGTTCACGCAAGCAGTATAGCAGCGTTCCGGTTCCCGCGCGCATCACTTCCTGCAAAGAGTGTTGATGGCCTTCCAGCGGACACGTTTGAGGATTACCCTCTCCCCATGACGAAATCCGCCAAGCCCTACCGGACCCGGAAGGTCGGCGGCCGGACCCTGTCGCCTGAAACGCTGATGATGGGATTCGGCTATTCGCCGGCGCTGTCGGAGGGCGCGCTGAAGCCGCCCCTGTTTCAGACGTCAACCTTCGTGTTCCGCAACGCCGAAGAGGGCAAGGCGTCGTTCGAGCTTGCCTACGGCCTCCGCGAAAAGCGGCGCGGCGAGGAAATGGGCCTTATCTATTCCCGCATCAACAATCCCAATCTCGAAATGCTGGAAGACCGGTTGGCCGTTTGGGACGCTGCGGAAAAGTCGATGGTCTTCGCCTCCGGCATGGCGGCGATCTCCACCGCAATGTGGACCTTCCTGCGGCCCGGCGACGCCTTCGTCTTTTCGGAGCCGGTCTATGGCGGCACGGAATATCTTGTTCAGAACATCCTCCCCCAGTTCGGCGTCCACGGCGCGGGCTTCATGGCGGAGGAGGGCGAAGCCGGATTCCGCAGGGCGGTGGAACGGGCGAAGGCCATGGCGGCCGCCTCGGGCGGAAAAGTGGGGGTGGTCTATCTCGAAACGCCCGCCAACCCCACCAACGGGCTGGTGGATATCGGCCTCGCCCGGGCAATCTCGGAAAGCCTGGCGACCCCGGCGGGCCGCCCGCCTGTGGTGGTCGACAACACCTTTCTCGGCCCCCTCTGGCAGACGCCGCTGGAACTGGGCGCGGACATCACCGTCACCTCGCTCACCAAATATGTCGGGGGTCATTCCGATCTGATCGCGGGCGCCTGCTCAGGTGACGCCGCGTGGATGACGCCGGTGGGCGTGATGCGCACCATTCTTGGCGCCATGCCGGACCCGCACACCGCCTGGCTGCTGCTGCGCTCGCTGGAAACGCTGAAGCTGCGCATGGACGCGGCGGCCGAAGGCGCGCGCAAGGTGGCGGCGTGGCTCAACGCGCATCCGCGCATCCTGTCGGTCTGGTATCTCGATTTCCTGCCCGCCGGTCACCCCGACCGCGCGCTGTACGAACGCCAGTGCCGCTCCCCCGGCTCGACCTTCTCGTTCGAGATCGAGGGCGGAGAGAAAGAGGCCTTCGCCTTCCTCAACGCCCTGAAAGTCATCAAGCTGGCCGTCAGCCTCGGCGGCGTCGAAACGCTGGTGTCGCACCCCGCCTCCATGACCCATTCCGACGTGCCCCCGCCAGACCGCGCGCGGCTGGGCATTACCGATGCGCTGGTGCGCTTGTCGGTTGGAGTCGAAAACCCGGACGATCTGATCGCTGATCTTGAAGAGGCGCTGAGGGTCTAGGCGGAGCAGGCGCCCTTGCCGGCGGCCTCCGCAGCTTCTTCAAGCATTTCAGGCGCCTCGCCGAGATCATCCAGGGTGTAGGGTTTTTCCTCCAGCGGGATTTCACCGCTCCGGTAAAGGCTGAACACGCCCTCCATATCAAGACCGCGCGCGTCGCGTTCCGCGATCATGTCGGAAAGGCCCTGGCTGATCGCGGTGCGTCGCGGCTCCGGCAAAGCCGTGACCATTTTTGCGTAACAGTCGCAGGCCGGGCCTGCTTCGGTCTTTGAATAGGTGAGCAGGGACTGCATCTGCGGTTCCGTTTCCGTCAGGCCACGGCAAATGGCGGCCATGTCCGGGCCCTGCGGTTCGCACGCCGCCAGCAGGGCGGCGCCGGCGGTGATGGTCAGGATATATTTCAAGCCGAGTCTCCTCCACGCACTGGTCAGCTGACTGCGTGACCCAGCAACCGGGCTGACGCAACCCATGCCTTGGCTGCATCCTGGCTTCTCGACGCGCTTTCCCCCAGATGATAACGGCAGGGAGTTGGCGTCTCGCGGGGCGCGGAAGTGTGGAGCCTCCTCATGGCGGACACGCTGACATCGCCGGAAGAGCCGCCTCCGGGTTTGTTTGTTCCCGATACGGTGATCCCGCCGGAAAAGCCGCTGCCGCTGGTGCGGGCGCTTCTCACCATGATCGAAAACCCGCTGCGCGTCTGGCCGCAGACAATGTACCGCACGCCCTATCATGGCGCGCGCTGGACCGGCCGGACCTTCCACTATTTCCGCAAGCCGGAACACATGAAGGCGATGTTCCTCGACCACGCCGATGTGTTCCGCAAATCGCCCTTTCAGAAAAAGCTGCTCGGCCCTGCGGTGGGCGAGGGGCTGCTGACGGCGGAAGGCGAACACTGGAAGTTCCAGCGCCGCGCCGCCTCTCCCGCCTTCCGCATCGAGATGCTGCGCGCGCTCGTCCCCGCCTTCACCGCCTCCGCCGAAGCAACCGTGCAGCGTATGCGTGAGGGCGCCGCGCAGGGCCCCGTCGATGTGATGGGCGAGATGCAGCACGCAACGCTGGACGTGATCGTGGAGACGATCCTCGGCGGCGCCGATCCCGCCTTCGGCCATGGCCGGATGGCGCAGACTGTCAGCGATTATATCGAAACCATGGGCAAGCCCGACCTGCTGGATCTGTTCAGCATGCCCGCGTGGATACCCCGTCCGTGGGGCGCGAAGGGGCGGCGTGCGGCGGTGGGGCTGAAAGACTCCGCCGTGCGCGCCATCGAACGCCGCCGCGCCAGCGGAGAGGAGCGGAAAGACCTGCTCGGCCTGCTGCTCGCTGCGCGCGATCCCGAAACGGGGCGCGGCCTGTCTGATGATGAATTGCGCGACAATGTCGTCACCTTCATCGGCGCCGGTCACGAAACCACAGCGTTGACGCTCAGCTACGCCCTCTACCTCATCGCCAATTCGCCGGATGTGCAGGAACGCCTGCTGCGCGAGGTGACGGAGGCTTGCGGCGGCCGTCCCGTCGATGCGTCCATGCTCGACGGCCTCGTGCTGCACGAGCGCGTCATCAAGGAATCCATGCGCCTCTATCCGCCCGTAGCGATCATCGACCGCATTGCGTCAGAGAACATCGATCTTGGCGACGTGAAGGTGAAGAAGGGCGATCTGGCCTTCGCCCTGATCTACATCATGCACCGCCACGAATTGCTATGGGAGCGGCCGGAAGCGTTCGACCCGGACCGTTTTTCGGACGAGCGCTCCGAAGGCCGTCACCGCTTCCAGTTCATTCCGTTCGGCGCGGGGCCGCGCATCTGCATCGGCCTGAAGTTCGCCTACATGGAAGCCGTCGCAATCCTGGCGACGCTGGTGCGAGAGCTGAAATTCTCGCCCGCTCCCGGCTATCACCTGCAACCCAATATCCGCATCACGTTGCGCCCCGAAGGCGGAATGCCGCTGGTGGTGGAGGCGCGGTAGCGGGCAGTCCTACCCGGCGGCGTCAGACCCGCCCGCCATAAACCCGGGCGCTGTCAGCTTTCCAGCTTGGCGTCCAGCGTGATCTCGATCGAGGCCAGCGCTTTGGAGAGGGGGCATTCGGCCTTGGCCCTGGCGGCCTGTTCCTGAAACTGCGCATCCGGCATGCCGGGAACTTTGCCCGTCAGCGTCAGCGCGCTTCTGGTGATGCCAACGCCCGGCTTCACTTCGACTTCTGCAACCGTGGTGAGTTTCGCCGCCGGGTGACCGGCCTCAGCGAGGAAGTGGGACAGTTGCATGGTGAAGCAGGAAGCGTGGGCGGCGGCGATGAGTTCCTCTGGATTGGTCGCCGACTTGCCGCCCTCATCCTCGAAGCGCGCCTTGAACGTGTATGGCGAGTCCTTGATGACGCCGCTCTGCATGGAGATGGCGCCGTTGCCGGTCTTCAGATCGCCGGACCAGACGGCGGTGGCGGTGCGTTTCATATTGGCGTTCCTTTGGCTGTTAGTGTTGGGGGGGGCGGTGGGGTCTGCGGAATCATGCCTTCGTTTGGGGCGGCGTTCAGGCGCCGGCGCTCGCGGATCATCGTCCAGACGCACGCGTGCTCCTGCATCTGACGACAGAACGCCGCAGCGGAGGAAATGGGAACAAGAAAATGAAGTGGAGGGCTTCTGTTGCCAGGCGCCCTCCGGGCCCCGCCTCAGGTTGCTAGACCGGAGGACTTAGGTTCGGACTAACCCAGCTGCTTACGCAGCAAGGGCTTGATCCTGAGCAAAGTTGTCGTTGGCAACTATTGCGTAACGGGCTTCTGTCGGGGCCCAATCGAGCGAAGTCATCGCCTTTACACGTCTGTCGATCCTGTTTCGGCCCCATACCATCCGCCAACGACGGGGAAGATTGGTGGAGCCGCCGGGCATCGCACCCGGGTCCAGTCCGCTTATTACGCGCGGGTTTATCGCTATAGTTCCTTGCGGAACGAACTGAATATAGGCGCTGATGGTGAAGGAGAAAAGAACTCGTTTCAGCGCTGTATGTCGCGCCGCAGCATCGAATCCACTGGCGAAAAGTGGTTTCCGGGGGCAGCATCCTCCTACCTGACGTGGGAGGTACGGATGACGAAAAAGCTCATCGCCGAGTTCATCGGCACATTCACGCTTGTTCTGTTCGGATGCGGCGCCGCTGTTCTGGCGGGCGCGGGCAATGTCGGACAACTCGGGATTTCCTTCGCCTTCGGTCTGGCGATTGTCGCCATGGCCTATGGCATCGGCCCGATTTCGGGTTGCCATGTGAACCCGGCCGTATCGTTCGGCGCCTGGGTCGCGCGGCGGATGACGCTGAACGAGATGGTCGCCTACTGGGTCGCCCAGTTCCTTGGCGCGCTCACCGGCGCGGGCGTGCTCTACCTGATCGCCAGCGGACAGGGCGGGTTCGTCATGGGCGAATACGCCCTCGGCTCAAATGGCTGGGGTCCTGATTATCTCGGCGGCTTCTCGCTGACCGCCGCCCTGGTGTTCGAGGTTGTGGCGACCTTCCTTTTCCTGGTGGTGATCCTCGGCTCGACCCAGGCGAGGGCGCCCGCTCAGTTCGCCGGTCTGTCGATTGGCCTGACGCTGGTGGTTATCCACATCGTCGGTATCCAGGTGACCGGCGTGTCGGTGAACCCGGCGCGGTCGTTCGGTCCCGCAATCTTTGCGCAGGGCGAGGCGCTGGCTCAGCTCTGGCTGTTCATCGTCGCGCCGCTGGCGGGCGCTGCGCTGGCTGGCCTGCTGTTCCGCAGCCGCCTGCTGGAAGCGGAAGGTCCCACGGCGCCCGCGGATGAAATGACCGATCCGGCGCGTCTGGCGAAATCCTGAGGCCCAGGCGCACAGGGCAGGGACAACCCGCCATCTTGCCCTGCCTGCCGGTTGCATCGGCCGCTGGCCCGGCCCAAGTTCGGACAGTCGGCGCCACGATACGAATCGTGGCGCCGCGCTGCTCCTTCAGGAACGCCCGGAAGCCCCGATGCGCCAGTATCTCGACCTGCTGCAGGACATTCTCGACAACGGGACTGACCGCCCCGACCGCACCGGTACGGGCACACGTGGCGTTTTCGGCCGCCAGATGCGTTTCGACCTGTCGGAAGGCTTCCCGCTGCTGACCACGAAGAAGCTGCACCTGCGCTCGATCATCGTGGAGCTGCTGTGGTTCATGCGCGGCGAGACAAATGTGAAATGGCTCAACGAGCGTGGCGTTTCCATCTGGGATGAATGGGCTGACGCGGACGGCGAGCTGGGCCCGGTCTATGGCAAGCAGTGGCGGTCCTGGACTGCGCCGGACGGCCGCGTGATCGACCAGATGACGGCCGTGCGCGACCAGATCATCGCAAACCCGCATTCCCGCCGTCACATCGTCAGCGCCTGGAATCCGGCGGATGTGGACCAGATGGCGCTGCCGCCCTGTCATTGCCTCTTCCAGTTTTTCGTCGCTGACGGGCGCCTGTCCTGCCAACTCTACCAGCGCTCCGCCGATGTCTTCCTCGGCGTGCCGTTCAACATCGCGTCCTATGCGCTGCTGGTGATGATGATGGCGCGGGCGACGGGGCTGAAGCCGGGTGATTTTGTCCACACGTTTGGCGATGTTCACCTGTACGCGAATCATTTCGATCAGGCGCGTTTACAGCTCACCCGCTCGCCCCGGCGTCCGCCGCGGCTGGAAATGAATCCAGACAAGACCGGCCTGTTCGATTGGAATTACGAAGATTTCACGTTGCTTGATTATGCGCCCGACGCGCACATCAAGGCGCCTGTCGCGGTGTAGCCGCTCCACGTCGCAACCGATTTTGTCGCGCGCCAACTTCCAATAAAAACAGGACGCTCCGTGCCCTCAATCCTGGCAGCTCGCGCCAGGATCGCCATCGCCATTGGGGCGCCGCCGGCGGTAACGTTCGCGAAGCTGTATAAAGCGCAATGATTCAACTGCTTGTGATTCAGGCTCGTCTCGTCGATAGACATGCCGCCGCCCGGATTCTGCATTCTGCCCGCGGTGGTTTGTGATCCGTCGGAGGGATATTCCATGTCGCTGAAACTTCTCGCTACCGCCGCGGCCGCTGCTGCCGCTCTTGCTTTCGCCGCTTGCCAGCAAGAAGCTGCTGCGCCGGAAGCCGCTGCTGAAGAAGCCGCCGCCGCCGCTACCGAAGCGGTGGAAGCCGCTGCTGAAGCCACCGAAGCTGCTGCTGAAGCCACCGTCGACGCCGCTGCGGAAGCCGCCGCTGCTGTCGAAGGCGCTGCTGACGCCGCTGTCGAAGCTGCGCAAGAAGCTACGGCCGAACAGCACTAATACTCGCGCAAGCGAAGTTTATCGCAGCAATGCGAACGAAGGGCGGCTCTCACGAGCCGCCCTTTTGTTTTGCTGCGCCAGATTATGCCGTCACGCTATGCGGCGGCCGGATCGGTCAGGCCGCGTTCCTCGCGCCGCCGGATCATCCAGGACACGATGACCGCGCCCACCATCTTGCCGACGATGAAGAAGATCCAGTTGGGCAGGGTGAACATTGTGCCCGCCGGCGCGCCGTTCATCTGCTGCGCCAGATCGGCGCCAAACAGGAAGACGGTGGTGTCCACCGGGCAGGCTATCGCCGACGACAGCAGGATGCGCGTCGACAGCCGGTAACGCGTGAAGGTGAAGAGCAGCCAGTCGACCGTTTCGGAAATCGCAAAGGCCGTGGCCGACGCCAGCGCGATCACCGGCCACGAATAGTAGAACGACCAGCCGATCGCGAGCGCCATCAGGATGAGAACCCGGTGGCCCATTTCCCGCTGCACGAAATCGCGCACGACGAACACGAAACCGGTGATCATCGTCAGCGGCTGGAACACCACCTCCGTGGCGCCGCCGCCCAGCCAGCCGAACACCCCGGAGATATCGGCCTCGATCAGCTCGCCGCGTCCGAAGGTCCAGTTCAGGAAGGGAATGAGGGCGACATAGAAAAACGCCCAGCTGCGGCCCTTGAGATACCAGATCAGCGCGGCCGTCGCGACGAATCCCACGAGTACGAAGGGAAGGTCCGACGTATCGCGATAGGCGATCGCACCGATCAGTTCGGCCCAGATCTGCGATATCGCGTCCATTATTGCCTTCCCCTCAACCGGCGGACTTGCAATCCCGGCAAATCGCGGGATCAACTCCGCTCCGCTTTCGCCACATAATGCAATCCGCGTCGATACCGGAGTCCTGATTTGCCCCTGTCTGAGCTCTCATCCGGGCGGGACGACGTCGGCCTGCGGATTGTCGCCGCAATCGGCCGGCGGGGCGAACTGGGGCTGGAGGGCGGCCTGCTGTTCCGGCTGAAGGCCGACATGGCTAATTTCCGCGCCGTTACGGCTGGCAAGCCGGTGGTGATGGGCCGCAAGACCTGGGAAAGCCTGCCGCGGCGTCCGCTGCCGGGGCGGCCCAATATCGTGGCGACCCGCAACCTCGCCTTCATGGCGCCGGAGGCCTTCGTCTATTCCAGCCTGCCGCCCGCCATGGCTGCTGCGCGCGCGATGGCGGCGCGGGCGGGCGTGAACGAGGCCGCCATTATCGGCGGCGCGGAAATCTATGCTGCGGGAATGGATGCCGCGACGGCCATGACGCTGACCGAAGTGGAAGCGGAAACCGAAGCCGACGCTTTCTTCCCCGATTTCGACCGTGCGGCATGGCGCGAGGTTTCAACCCGCCGCGTCGAAGCGGACGCAGACAACGAAGCGGCGTTCGTGATCCGCGAGTTCGAGAAGAAGCGCTGAGGAGAAAGCCATGGAACTGGAGATCATCGCCGAGGGCCTGTCCTTTCCGGAGGGGCCGGTCATCATGGCGGATGGTTCGGTCATTCTTGTCGAGATCAGGCGCGGAACGCTGACGCGCGTATGGGGCGGCGGCAGGACAGAGGTGATCGCCAACCTCGGCGGCGGACCCAACGGCGCGGCGATCGGACCGGATGGCGCGGTCTATGTCTGCAACAATGGCGGTTTCCGCTGGTTCGAGCGCGACGGGATCACTATCCCGCACGGCACGCCGGAGGATTATTCCGGCGGGCGTATCGAACGCGTGGACCTCTCCACCGGCAAGGTCGAACGCGTCTATGACCGCTGCGGGGATTTCGGTCTGCGCGGCCCGAACGACATCGTGTTCGGCTCTGACGGTTCGATGTGGTTCAGCGACTATGGCAAGGACGCTCCACGTCAGCGCGACAAGGGCGGCCTCTACTGGGCGAAGGCGGACGGCTCGAAGATCGTCGAGGCCGAGTTCGGCGGCTCGGGCTATAACGGCATCGGTCTCTCGCCGGATGAGAAGACGCTCTACGCCGCCGAAACGACAGCTGGGCGTCTGTGGGCGTTCGAGATCACCGGACCGGGCGAAGTGAACCGCAAACAGCGTGGACGTTTCGCGGGGCGCGTGGTCGCGGGCATGCCGGGCATGCACTATTTCGACAGCCTCGCCGTCACGGAGGCGGGCAATGTCTGCGTCGCAACGCTGGTGGAGGCGGGGA
>CAZJZQ010000043.1:6220-7590 GCA_964550535.1 uncultured Rhizobium sp. | reverse complement strand
GGATCACCACGATCCGTCCGGATGGAACATGGCGGCATGATCCGGCGCCGGACATGTACACCACCAATATCTGTTTCGGCGGCGCTGACATGCGCGACGCCTACATCACGCTGTCAGGCACGGGCAAACTCGCGAAGACCCGCTGGCCGGAGCCGGGGCTCAAACTCGCATTCAATGGCTGACGCCTACGCAGCGCTCTTGCGCGCGAGCGGGTGAGCGGCTTCCAGCAGGTCGCGCAGCTCGTCGGTGACGACGTGGGTGTAGATCTGCGTCGTCGCGATATCGGCGTGGCCCAGCAGAAGCTGTACGGCGCGCAGATCCGCGCCGCCGGACAACAGGTGCGTCGCGAAAGCATGGCGCAGCGCGTGCGGCGTGACGCGTTCCAGCGAGATACCGGCCTTCACCGCCAGGTCTTCGAGAATCTGTCCTAGCCGCCGCCGCGTGAGCCGTCCGCCCGCGCCGCGCGAAGGGAACACAAAGCGCTCGGCCGTGCGCCGCACGGCGGACTTCGGCAAAAAGTCTTCGCGCACGGCGAGATAGGCTTTCAACGCCGCCATGGCGGGACGGCCCAGCGGGGCGATCCGTTCCTTGTCGCCCTTGCCTCGCACGATCAGCGTCGTCGTGCCCGGCGCGGGCAGGGCGGACAGGGGCAGGTCGCAGCATTCGCTGGCCCGCAGACCTGCGCCATAGAGGAACTCGACAAGGCAGATGGTGCGCAGGTCGGATGGTTCCGGCCCCTGCGCCGCTTCGATCAACCGGGCGACTTCCTCGCGCGACAACACATCCGGCGGATTGCGCTTCAGGGCGGGGCCGTCCAGCCGGGAGGTCGGATTGTCGGTGCGTTCGTTCTCGCCGATCTGGAAGCGGAAGAAACGGCGCAGCGCCGATAACCGCCGCGCCACCGTCGCGTCCGACATGCCGCGATCTGACAGGTCGCGCACGAAGGAGGAAAGGTCGCGCTCGGTCGCGTCGATCAGCGACGAACCGTTGGCGCGCAGGAAGGAGGAGGCGTCCTCCAGATCGCGGCGGTAGGCGTCAATCGTGTTGTCCGCCGCTCCGCGTTCGGCGCGCAGCGTGTCCAGAAAGGCTTCGATCCGGCGTAAATCCAGCATCCCTCCAGCAAACGTCAAAGAGATTGCGCGAAGGTTATGATCGCCGGGCCGTGGCTAGAGTGCGTGCCAGGGTTGTAGCGCCTCAAGGAACAGGGCGTCCGCTTCCTTCTCGAACCCGGCCCGTCGCAGCAGGCCCAGCAGGTCGGACAGGCCGGCGAAGGAAATCGCCGATGTGTCGCCCGACAACTGGCCGATGCCAGCCAGCAGGGCCTCGCCTTGCGCCTTGGCCTCGATGGCCGCGCCGACGCTCGCCAGAAC
>CAZJZQ010000043.1:0-6210 GCA_964550535.1 uncultured Rhizobium sp. | reverse complement strand
GCAGTCGCCACCGCCTTGCATCTTGGCGCGGTACATCGCGATGTCCGCGCACTGCAGTAGCCCGTCCACGCCTTGGCCGTGCAGGGGATGGATGGCCGCGCCGACGCTCGCCAGAACGGAGTCCGGCACGCCGCGTCCGGCGGTGCGCTGCTTGGCCAGCAGGGCGCGCATATCCGGCGACAGGGAGCGGCCGGTTCCGGCGGCGAGGAACAGGACACGCCCGTTCTCGATCCGGCGCAGGTCGGCCTGTTTCTGTGCGGTTGTCGGATTGCGCGGTGCGGCGGCGCCCTCGGCCGGGGGCGGCGCGGCTGCGATCATCGCGGCGACGTGCTCCATGGTCCTGGCGGCGTCCTGGCCCTTCAGCGCCAGCATCAGATCGACACGGGCGGCGGCCCAAGGGTCGGCCTTGTCCTCCGGCGTCTGCTCCATCAGCTTGCGCCAGTTCGCCGCCAGCTTTGTGTCGCCCATGAACAGCGCGGTGCGCGCGAACGTTTCGGCGTGAGGCAGCGTGTCCTCGTTCAGCGGCAGCTTGCGGACCGGCTCGATCAGCGCATTGGCGGCAAGCCGGAAGTCAGCGGCGTTGTCCACGCCCTTGAGGGCGGCGGCATAGGCGGTCGCCTGCGCCGGAGCCGCGCCATCCTCACCAACGGCAGCCATGGCGAGGCCGAGGAAATCGGTACGCGGCGCAGCGGTGCGGCGGCCCGCTGTTTGCGCTGGGGCCGCCTTCGGGTCCGCAGGCGCCATCAGCGCTGTCATCACATCGGCGGGCGTGACCTTGCCGCCAGCCAAGGCTGCGGGCAGGGCGCCGCGACGCTGTTCCGGCGTGGCGCCGGGATGGAAGAAGATCGCGGCGGCGACATCCGCCGGCATGGCCTTGAAGGCGTCAGCCGGCGCGGAAAGCTTGGCTGACACCGATGCGGCGGCTTCAAACGCGGTCGCGTACCGGCCCTCAGGCTGGGTGCGGGTCGGCGCGCGCATTGTTTCGATGACAGCGATCAGCCACGCATTGCCGGCGCCAGCCTGTTCGCTGACCATACCTGCCGCGTCGAAATCGCCAGCCAGCGCCAGGCACAGGGCGCGCAGCTGCATCCACTCCGCCTCATCCGCGCGCACGTCCGCCACGCGGGCGCAGCCATCGCGGGTCTGGCCGGAGACGAGGTCGAGTTCGCTGGCGAGGCGCGCGCCGGCCTTGCCCCAGTCCGTGTCGGGGAAGCGTTGGCGCAGGTCGATCGAGCGGCGCGTCTCGCCAAGCTGTTCGATCAGGCGCAGGCGCTCGGCGATCAGATCAGCGCCGTCTTCGGGGCCGCGCGCAGAGGAAAGCACCACGCGGCGCAGCGCATCGCGTGCGGCTGGCGACAGGGCGCCGGCCTGGATGGCGGTCAGCAGAGGCGTCAGGACTTCCGCGTTCGTATTGGCCCACAGGTCGGCGGGCAGCGCGCCATCGGCCCGGCCCAGCCAGCCCACGCCCCACGGGTCCACCTGTCTCAGCGGGCCGGACGACACCACCTGCGCGGAGGCAGGAGCCGCAACCAGACAGGCCAAGGCCGCAGCCAGCGCCCTATTGCGCGCCGACATTGGTGGCCTCCACCCGGATTTCCTTCGATTCGGGCGGATTGGATTCAGCCTGGTGGGAATACCAGAAGAGAGCGCCAGTGAGCCCGAGGACCACAATGCCCCCAAGAATGGCGTACAGTTTCACGGGAGCCTTGCGGCGGCGTCCGAAGCGCATGTGTTCTCCACCCCTCAGCGAGATTACATGGATGAAACCAGACCCGGGCCTGCGGGTCCAGTTACCGGCGCCGTTACAGGCGCGGTCCGGCGGGGCGGGTGTTCCCGACGCAACATTCCCCGCGGAATTGCCCCGGGGACGGCAGCGGTATAAGCGTCCGGTTCGGTAAACAGAGCGTGACATGACAGGCGTGCAGGGCGAATCGCCGCCCCCATCCGAGGCAGAGGCGACCGGGCCGGATGCGGCCGGAAAAGGCGCGGCCGCCACGCCGGCGCTGACCCGCACCATCGCGCTCGTCGGCCTTATGGGCGCAGGAAAATCGACGGTCGGGCGCAAGCTGGCCGAAAAGCTGGGGGCTCATTTCACCGACAGCGACGAGGAAATCGAGAAGGCGGCCAGTCTTTCGGTCCAGGAAATCTTCGACCGGCATGGCGAGCCGGAGTTCCGCCGTGGCGAGCGCCGCGTGATCGAGCGGCTGCTTGCCGGCCCTCCCGTCGTGCTGGCCACGGGCGGCGGGGCGTTCATGGACCCGGAAACCCGCGCGCTGATGAAACAGCGCGCCACGACGGTGTGGCTGCGCGCCGATATCGACGTGATCTGGAAACGGGTCAGCCGCCGCGATACGCGCCCGCTGCTGAAGCAGGCGAATCCGAAACAGGTGCTGATCGACCTGAACGCGAAACGCTCGCCGGTCTATGCCGAGGCGGATATTACGGTCGACTCCGGCGAGGGCCCCTGTATCGAGGCGGTCGACGCCATTCTTGAGGCCCTGAAGCGGATATGATGCGGACATGACGATGGCGCACGACAAACGCGTTCGCGTGGAGCTTGGCGATCGCGGCTACGACATCGTCATCGGTCCGGGCCTGCTGGCGCGTGCGGGAGAACTCATTGCGCCGCTGGCCCGCAGACCGCGTGTCTATGTCGTGGCCGACACCAATGTCGCGGCGCTGCATCTTCCTGCGTTGCGCGCCGGGCTGTCTGCGGCCGGCATAACCATATCGGTCGTGGTTGATGTGCCGCCGGGCGAGTCGTCCAAGTCGATGACGTCGCTGGAGCGCGTGATGGACCGGCTCATCGAAGGCGGCGCGGAACGCGACGACCTCATCATCGCTTTTGGCGGCGGCGTTGTTGGCGATCTCACCGGGCTCGCGGCGGCGCTGCTGAAGCGCGGGGCGAGGTTTGTGCAGGTTCCCACAACCCTGCTGGCGCAGGTCGACAGCTCGGTGGGCGGCAAGACAGCGGTGAACTCGACCGCGGGCAAGAACATGATCGGCGTGTTCCATCAGCCCGTGCTGGTGCTTGCCGATCTCGACGTGCTCGACACTCTCCCGGCGCGCGAGCGGGCTGCGGGTTTGGCGGAAGTCGCGAAGTACGCCCTGATCGACGATCCGGTCTTTTTCGATTTTCTGGAGCGTTCGGCTGACGCCCTGCGTGCGGGCGATCGCGACGCCACCGCCGAGGCCGTCCGGATCTCGTGCGAGGCCAAGGCGCGCATCGTGGCGGCGGATGAAACCGAACAGGGCGTGCGAGCGCTGCTGAACCTTGGTCACACTTTCGGTCATGCGCTGGAGCGGGCGAACAATTTCGGCGCCCAGCTACTGCATGGCGAAGGCGTCGGGGCGGGCATGGCCATGGCCCTGCGGTTCTCGGTCGCGGCGGGCGTCTGCCCGGGGCAGGACGCGGTTCGTGCGGAAGCCCTGCTGAACCGGCTGGGGCTGGCCACGCGGGTGGCTGATCTTGGCGGCGGACCTTACCGGCCTGACGAATTGCTGGCCCATATGGCCCACGACAAGAAGGCCAAGGATGGCCGCCTGACCCTGATCCTCGCCCGGGGAATCGGGCAGTCCTACATCCACAAAAATGCCGACATGGCGCAGCTCGCCGCCTTTCTGAACGCTGAAACAGGCGTTCCCGCCTAGGGGCTATCTCCTAGAAGGACTTGCTGTCTCCACGAGATTCAGGGTTATCTAGGGGTAATACGCAACTCATCCGGGGGGATGACCGGGCATGACACTGGCTGAGCGAACGCTTGCTTTCGCCGCCCAAGCCCCTGGCCTTCAGACGCGCAAAGCGCTCGGGGCCAGCCTGTTGGCGCTTGTCGAAACTGTCGGCGCCCAGCGCTATGCCTGCCTCTATATCCGGCGCGAAGCCGAAGGGGTGCGGATCGACCGGTCGATCAGCAACGTTCCGCGGCAATGGCAGGAGATTTACCTCGAACGCGGTTTCGATGCCTCCGACCCTGTTTTCAAGGGCGCCATGAGGGGCGGGTCGTTCGGCTTCTGGAGCGAGATGACCGCCGGGATGCGGCTCGACTATTCCGAGCGCGAGGTCATGGGCGTTGCCCGCGAGTTCGACATGAAGGACGGGTTCACCAAGCGCGTGACGCTGGACGGCGGCGGCATGGCGGTCGTGATGGTGGCCGGTGAGCAGATGGTGAAGTCAGAACGCGCGCGCGCCTCGCTGCGTATGGCGTTCGACGTGTTCGCCAATGAAGGCGCGCGGTTGCTGCGCGTGTCGGACGGGTTCGAACTGGACAATGAACCCCTGAAAAAGGCCCTGTCCCGTACCCAGCTGAAAGTCCTGATGATGCGGTCCGAGGGGCTGACGAACCAGGCCGTGGCCGCCGCGATGGGGCGTCACGAGAAGACGATCGAGTGCCATGTGACCGAAATCCTGCGCCGGCTGGACGCCAGAAATATGATCGACGCCATCCGGATTGCCACCCGGATGAAGCTCATCCTGTAAATTCAGGGGTCTGAGCGTGGGAACTTCTGGGTATCCCCTGATGGCCCGTCCCGGGGTCTTTCCGCATTTTATGTACAAGGGGGGGCGGGCCAAATGGCCTAAATAGCCCTGGGCGACAAGGCGGCTTCTTCAGAAGTCGCCTTTGTCTGTTTCTGGGGCGTTTTTCCGCGTCAGGTGCAGGGTTTCCGGATGCAGCTACCGGCGCTGCACGTCCCGAGTCTCACTTCATTTCGCCGGCAGGACGATGAACCGCTTCCAAGGCGCCGGATCATGCCGCAGTTCGGGGCGGAGCGCTTAGTCCGCCTTTATCGACAGGGCGTGCAGGCCGGTGGCGAACTCGTCCGCAAGCGCCGCGTTGATCGCCCTGTGCCGCTCCACTCGGGAGAGGGCGGCGAGGGCGGGCGCGCGGATGCGGATCGCATAGTGCGTCTCGCCGCCGGGCGCTGCGCCCGCATGGCCCGCATGGAGGTGCGACTCATCGTCAATTTCCAGCATCGACGGTGTAAAAGCCGCCTCCAGAGCTGTGCGCATCCGGCCTGCGCGTGTTGTCAATTCTTGTCGCATTAACAGTTGCACCCCATCATTGGGCCATGTCGTTCGCGGAAGACTACATGCAGGACTACCGCGTCAAGTTCGTCGATATCCGGGCCAACCCGCCCGGAGGCCGCCGCCGCGCAGGCGCGGCGCGGGCGGCGCGTGTCTGCGAATACAAAGGTTGTGACGATCAGGGAAACTGCAAGGCGCCCAAACCGCTTTCCGCGCGCTCCTTCCCCAGTCCCGGCCAGCCCGAGGCGGCCGAGGATTTCCATTGGTTCTGTCAGCGCCATGCCGCCGAGTACAATCAGAACTTCGATTTCTTCGAAGGCATGACCGAAGCCGAGATCACTGCCTTCCAGGC
Organism: uncultured Rhizobium sp.; assembly: GCA_964550535.1. GTDB lineage: Bacteria > Pseudomonadota > Alphaproteobacteria > Caulobacterales > Hyphomonadaceae > UBA7672. Next base: position 835 of record CAZJZQ010000043.1, on the reverse strand, counting down.
CTCCGCGCTGTATGGCCACAAGCGTACCTGGCGTTTTGGCGGCGGGCCGGTTGGCGGCAAGAAGGCCGGGGCGACGCACAATCCTCGCAACTGGCGCGGGGCGAAGGACTGGCTCTACAACGGCCCGTCCGGGGCAGGCGAAGCGCCTGAGCATTCCGCCGCCCAGCGCGACCGCACCCGCCTGCAAATCCGCGCGCTGGAGGAACTTGAGCTTCCGCCGGAGGCCAAGCCCGAAGCCATCCGCGAACGTTATGGCCAGCTGGTGAAACGCTTCCACCCCGATTCCAACGGCGGCGACCGCTCTACGGAGCATCGTCTCGGCGTGGTCATCAAGGCGTTCAAGGCGCTCAAGGCGAGCGGGCTGGTTTAGGCGCTGGCTGGTGATCATCGGGGCTCGCCTGGGATCGTCCGGGTGCTTTCATGGCCGCTCCCTCGGGAATCCGCCCCTGTAAAGCGCCGGAATGCTGCGTTGCAATGGGCGGCCCTCCCGTCCTATTTATGGGGCATCGACGTTTCCAGAGACCCCTCCCATGGCCGCAGCCGACGCTTCCGATCCCTTGCTCAACCTTGCGCCGACCAAGCAGGTCGATATCCGCAAGACGTTCGGCATCGACATGGACGGCAAGGCCCCGGCCTTCGCCGAGCGTTCGGCCTATGTGCCGGACGTGGATACGACCTATCGCTTTGATCCGCTGACCACGCGCGCGATCCTCGCTGGCTTCATGCACAACCGCCGCGTGATGGTTCAGGGCTATCACGGCACCGGCAAATCCACGCACATCGAGCAGGTGGCGGCGCGGCTGAACTGGCCGCTGATCCGCATCAACCTCGACAG
>CAZJZQ010000042.1:0-24523 GCA_964550535.1 uncultured Rhizobium sp. | reverse complement strand
CGTAGCCGATTATGGAGTTGCCACCGGGCGATCCCGTGACCATGAACACATCGCCTGATTGATCGAACACGATGGTCGGCGACATGGATGAGCGTGGGCGCTTTGCCGGTCCCGGTGCATTCGCCACCGGCTTGCCATTGATGACGGCCGGCCGTGCAAAGTCGGTCATTTCGTTGTTGAGCAGGAAGCCGTTGGTCCAGCGCGAGGAGCCGAACGGGCCTTCGACGGTGGCGGTGAACGACACGGCGTTGCCGTCAAAGTCGATGAATGACAGGTGCGTCGTGCCCGAACGTCCGTCAGTTGTGTCGCGGCCCCACATATCGATCAAAGGCGCGCCGCCGACGACCGGCCCCGGATCGCCGGGTTGCGGCGCGTCGCCCGGCTTGAATTCGCTGGCTGCACGCGCCGCGATATAGCGCGGATCAAGCAGACCCGGCACAGGCACGATCACCTGTTGCGCGTCGGCGACGTAATGATCGCGGTCGGCATAGCCGAGCTGTTGCGCCAGCACGAAGTCGCGCAGCTTGGTATCGAGCGTCGGCGCCGATGTTTTGGCCCCGAGCGCGTCGTATAGAGACATGATCTGGTTCATCGCGACGCCGCCGGACGACGAGGGCGGGGCGGAGCAGATCTGGTAGGTCCGCCATGGACCGCATAGCGCCGGTACGATGCGCGCCTGATAGTTCGAAATGTCGTCGAAGCTCAGCTCGCCGGGGATATCGCCCGCCTGCACCGCAGCCACAATGTCTTCCGCGATCTTGCCTGAGTAGAAGGCAGATGGCCCCTCGGCGCCGACGCGCTTCAGAACATTGGCGTAGTCAGGATTGGTGCGGCGGTCACCGGCCGCGAGCGGCTTGCCGCCCGGGAAGAAGTAGGCGCCGGACTCGGGGTTCGTTCCAAGCGGGCCGGTGCGGAACCGTGCGTTGTCGAGCGAGGATGCAAGGCGTGGGGAGACGATGAAGCCTTCATCTGCCAGCTTGATCGCTGCGCTGAAATTGGCATCCCACGGCAGTTTGCCGAACCGCTCATGCGCGGCCTTGTAAAGCGCGATCGTGCCTGGAGCGCCGACCGACTTGCCGGAATAGATTGCCGGCCCGAACCCTAGGGGTGCGCCATTGTGGGTGAACACGTCCGCAGTGGCGGCCGCCGGCGCTGTTTCGCGCCCGTCGATCACCGTCGTGGTATTCGACGCGCGATCATAGACGACCATGTAGCCGCCGCCGCCCAGACCGGAGCTTTGCGGTTCGACCAGCCCCAGGACGGCGTGCGCCGCGATGGCGGCGTCCACCGCACTGCCGCCAGCTTCCATCGCCTTGATCGCAGCATCCACAGCGCGGACATCCGCCGCCGCCGCCATGGCCTGACCCTTCAGCCGCCATTCCGGCCGGTCGTCCGACGGGTTGACGCCTGTGCAGCTTGCCAGAATGAGAGAAGAAGCTGCGATCAGCAGGGTAAGGCGCATCAGGGTCTCCTGGCTTGCACAGCGGCGGTCCGGCGACCATACAAGCCGCTGTGCTCAGCACGTAGTGTTCAGAACAGGCTTGTCAAATGCCAGCCCGGCCGGGTCCAGCAAACCTTATAACGGATGTTTCGGGCCTGTTTGTCGGCTCCGCCCATGATGTGGGCGTGGAGACGGGGGTTACGGTCATTCTTCCAGCCGCGTCCGCCGTGGCGGCAATGACGGTGGCGGGAGGCGGACCGGGCACGCGGGAATCGGATGCGCTGGGAGCGGATACGCTGGTCGAAACCGTCGATGCGATCGTTCTTTCCGGCGGTTCTGTCTATGGCCTCGCTGCTGCGGATGGCGTCGCCGCCGCGCTGGGCGCGCAGGGCAGAGGGTTCGCTCTGAAACAGGCCGCGGGCGTGCCAGTGTCGCCCATTGTGCCGGCGGCGATCCTGTATGATCTGGCCAATGGCGGTAACAAGGCATGGGGTGAAACGCCTCCCTATCAGGAGCTTGGCCGCCGGGCGCTTGCCGACTGTGCACGAGGTTTCACGCTGGGCCGGGTTGGCGCCGGCTATGGCGCTCGCGCCGGACAAGAGAGGGGCGGTCTGGGCTCGGCCAGCGTCGTGACGGATGACGGTGTCGTTGTCGGTGCGTTGGCCGCCGTGAACGCGCACGGTTCGGCGCGGCTGCCGGGGACGAATGTTTTCTGGGCGTGGCCGTTCGAGCAGGGGGACGAATTCGGGGGCGTTCGTCCGCCCGCTGATTATGCGCTCGACCTCGATGACTGGGGCGCGTCCAAGTCCAACCCCGGCATGATGACAGGACGGACGAATACGACGCTGGGCTGCATCGCGGTGAACGTCGCGCTCCACCCGGCGGAGGCCCAGCGCGTGGCGAAAATGGCGATGGCGGGAATGGCGCGGGCGATCCGCCCCGTCTTCGCGCCATTCGACGGGGATGTCGTGTTTTGCCTGTCCACCGGCGAGATCGAGCGCCCGGATAGCCGGCCCTTCGTGATCGCCCGGCTGGGTGAACTTGCGGCCTCCTGCCTCGCCCGGGCCATCGCCCGGGGCGTTCATGTCGCGAACCGGGAAGGCTGACGGCGCGGCGCGGTTGTCACGGCGATTTTGCTTGAGTTTGCCGCCAGCTTCAGCAGATTCCTCTCAAACACGGGCCAACCATAAACCTCTGGCCAAACATAAAATCCCGGGAGGAAGTGCATGATCCGGTTCACGCAAATTGCGACGACGTTCGCCAGTGTCACCATTCTGGCGGTAGCCGCCGCGCCCGGTGTCGCGCAGGCGCCGCGCCCTGTGCCTGTCGTCCAGGCCGGATATGAACCGCCACGCACCGCCGACGGAAAGCCCGATCTTTCGGGCGTGTGGACGAATGCGACGTCCACCAATCTGGAGCGCGCGCGCAATTATGGCGACCGTCTCACATTAACCGCCGAGGAAATGGCGGAGATCGAGAAAGACACGTTCGCTCGAAATGCGCGCCAGAATGCGCCGACCCCGAAAGAAGTTCAGGAGAACTGGACCGAGATTGCAAAAAGCGGTCCCGATACGCTTGATGAGTGCCGCAGCGGGGCGCGGGGCGCATCGTGCGGTTACAATGCAGGCTGGACCGATCCGGGCGACTGGGTGATGCGGGTCAACGGCGAAGGGCGCACGTCGCTGCTCACCTATCCGGCCAATGGACGCATGCCGGCGCGTGTGGCGGGTTCAACATCGGGACGCGCCCGCATTGTACAGTCGAGCGAGGAAGACACGACGCGCGGCAATGCGGACCATCCTGAGGATCGTTCGCTGGGCGAGCGCTGTATCATGAGCTTTGGTATCTCGTCGGGGCCGGTGATGACGGACCAGCTCTACAACAACACCTATCAGTTCGTGCAGACGGGCGATCATTTCGTCATCTCGGTGGAGATGGTGCATGACGCGCGCATCGTGAACATGAACGCTAGTCACCGCACGGACGGCATCCGCCCGTGGATGGGCGACAGCGTTGGGCGCTGGGACGGCGATACGCTGGTGGTCGAGACGGTTGGCTTCCATCCGGCGCAGAACGTGCGTGGCGGCGGGCCGAACATGAAGGTGACCGAGCGCTTCACGCGTGTGGCGGAAGATCGCGTGCATTACGCTTTCGATGTGCAGGACCCGGAAACCTGGGTGGAGCCGTGGGGCGGGGAGTATGAGTTCGCTTCGGTGGACGGGCATGTTTACGAGTACGCCTGTCATGAGGGGAATTATGGGTTGTACGGCATTCTCGCCGGTGCACGGGCCGATGACCTGCGGGCGATTGGCGGAACAACGCGATAAGGGTTTGCAGGCTGAGACTGCGGCCTGCTTTCGGTCGGCGGGATTCCTGCGTGTGGCGGGACCTTGCATCGGCGCCGCGCTGACGTCATTGAGAGCGCTGGGAGGCACCGCCGGGGTGGCGGACAGGCTGGTCTGGCCGGGGTGCAGCACGGGATCGGGAAACATGCGTCTGTACGGACGTCGCCGCCAATCGCGATACTGCGCTGTCTGATGGCGGGTGCTTGGTCCCATCTGGGCGAGCGTGGGGCGGCGTGGGGCGTGTGGCTCACGGCTGGCGTTTACCGTATTCTCGGGCGGACAGCGTGCCGAGTCATGCTGGCGCCGGTGGTGGCCTATTTTTATGCGACGGATGCTCAGCGGCGGCGGGCGTCGCTCAGCTATCTGGAGCGGGCGTGGCGTGCGGGGTATCTGCCGCGCAAGCCGGGATATGGTGATGGGTTCAGGCATTTCCTCACCTTCGCCTACGCGTCGCTGGACAAGGTCGCGGCGTGGAACGGGGATATCCGCGCCAGCGATGTCGATGGCGTGCATGACGGGCTGTTCGATGAAGCCAAGCTGAACAAGCGCGGCGCGGTGGTGATCACGGCGCATGTCGGCAGTCCGGAGGTGATCCGGGCCATCGCTACGGTGAACCGGCGCTTCAGGGTCAACGTGCTGGTCCATACGCTGCATGCGGAGCGCTTCAACCGGGTGCTCAAACGGCTGTCGCCCGAATCGCCGGTGCATCTGATCCAGGTCAGCGACATCGATGTGTCGGTCGCCATGCGCCTCTCCGAAGCGGTGGGGCGGGGGGAGTGGGTGGTGATCATGGGCGACCGCCTCGCGGTGGCGGGGGGAGATGCTACGGCGGCGGAGGTGGAGTTTCTGGGCGGGGCCGCGAAGTTTCCGGTAGGGCCCTACGTGCTGGCGGCGGCGTTGGGGTGCCCCGCCTATACGCTGTTCTGCACGCGACAGGGGAAACGTTTCTCGGTGGTGTTCGATCTGTTCGCAGATCCCGTGACGCTGCCGCGCCGGGACCGCGCGGCGGCGACGCAGGCATATGCGGCGGTGTTCGCGAAACGGCTGGAAAAGATTGTGGCGTTGGACCCTTTCCAATGGTTCAACTTCTACGACTACTGGTTGCAGGACAGCGCTCCGCTTGGGGGCGATACACAGGACTTCCGGCTTGAGAGTTGAGCGGGCGATCGCGCGCACCTGTGTTCAGGCGACGCCGCAGTTCTATGACTGCGACCCGATGGGCGTGGTATGGCATGGAAACTACCCGCGCTTTCTGGAGTTGGGGCGCGTGGCGGTGCTTCAGAAGATTGACTATGGCTATGCCCGTATGTCGGAGTCAGGGTATGCGTGGCCGGTCATCGACATGGGAATCCGGTATGCGCATCCGGTCAACCTGCATACTGATGTCGAGGTTGAAACCGGGATCGTCGAGTGGGAGAATCGCTTGAAACTGGCGTTCGAAATCCGCGACGCCCAGACACGCAAACGACTCACGCGCGGGTACGCGGTTCATGTGGCGGTCGATATCGCCACCGGAGAAATGCTCTGGGAGACACCCGCCATTCTGCGCCAGAAGCTGGAGCCTTTCCTGTGATCCTGCGTGGCGTCGTTGGCCTGTGTATTTCGTTGGCGGTTGCCGCTCCTGCGCTTGCGGACTGCGCGGCCCCTGAAGCGGTTGCGCGGCTGGAGTCTGCACAGGCCTTCGTACAGACACGCGTTCTGGCGGGCGTGCCGCGTCCCATCGTCTCTCGTGGTGTCGTCCGTATGGACGGGGACACCGTGGTCTGGAGCGTAACGGACCCGTTCGACATTATAACGCGCGTCGGTCCTTCCGGTGTGACGCAGGCGATTGAAGGCGGCCATGCTGAACCGGTTGGCGCCGCGGGTGAAAGCAATCCGTTCTTTCGTGACACCGGCCTGGTTGATCTGGTTCGCGGCCAACTCACAGACCTTGAGGCGCGCTACATCGTCAAACGGACGAAGCGCACAGGGGCGGAGGGATGGCGCCTCGAACTGGCGCCCAGGGCGTCGTCGATCTCCGGTTATATCTCCCGCATCGATATCGAGGGATGCAAAGCTGTCGACGCAATCGCCGTGCGGCAGGCGAGCGGTGACGTGATCGAGATCCAGCTCAAAGGCGCGACCGGGTGAAGTTCAACCGGGGCCTAGGAGCGGCGCTCGCATGCTGGCTGTGGCTGGCTGCGTGCTGCGGCGTCGCCAGCTGGCGCTTCATGCAGGGCGTGCCGGTCGATACCGACATCCAGTCCATGCTTCCTTCCGGCGGGCGCGACGATGTCGAACGGACAGCGGTTGCGCTGGCGACGAGCGCGGCCGCCAGCCGCATGGCTGTGCTTGTTGATGCGGAGCAGGCCGAACTGGCGCAGGCGGCCGCCGATGCGCTTGAAACGGCGCTGACCTCGTCTGGATACTTCCGGCCGGACCGGCTCGACATGGAGCCGACGGGGCGTTGGCTGTTTGCAAACCGCAACCAGCTGCTTTGCGAAACGGACGCGGCGGCGTTTGGGCCGGAGCAGGGCGCGCGTCTCGCCCGCCGCGCGCTTGCGGATATTTATTCGCTAGCGACGCCTGTGACGGGCGATCTGTTGATTCAGGACCCGTTCCTGCTGACGTTGAGATTGGGCGACTGTCTGTCGCCTGTGACGCCTCCAGCACAGGATGGCGGATCGCGGCTGGTGTCTGGGCGGATCGTGGCGTCCGCTTTCCGGCTCGACGCGCAGGAAGCCGTCGTTGATGCGTTCGAGACATGGCAAGAGGAGTGGTCGCAACAGGGCGTCACTGCGGCGCGCGCCGGCGCCATTTTCCACGCGGACGCCGCAGCAGCCCGTGCGAAGAACGAGATGAGTCTGATCGGCGCCATCGGGACGATTGGCGTTTCGCTGCTGTTCTTCGCTGTGTTCAGGACGATGCGATCCGTCATTCAGGCGCTTGTTCTTGTCGGTATTGGCCTCGCGGCCGGGCTGGGCGCGACACTGCTCGTATTCCCGAGCATCCATGTGCTGGTGTTTGTATTCGCGGCCATGTTGGTGGGCATCGTCTCGGACTATGCGGTTCATACGCTCGCGTCGGGGCCAGCGACCCGGTGGGCCGATACAGGTCACCGCCTCCGTCTCGTCGGCCGGCCTGTTACGGTGTCGATGATTACGACCGTGTTGGGTTTTGGCGGTCTGGCTGCATTTGGCGTGCCCCTGTTCCAGCAGGTCGCGCTGCTATCCGGCGTTGGTGTGTTCACCGCTTGGGCCTTTGTCTTGTTTGTGCTGGTTCCCGCTGATCGTGCGCCGCGTCGTGCCGATGCCCTGGCGGCATGGTGGGGCCGGCTTGAGGACATGCGGGAAGCGTTCAGGATTCCCTCATGGCTGTCATGGAGCGTCGCAGCGTTGATGGTCGTATTGGGCGTGTGGGGCGCCTTGAACTTCCGTACTCTCGATGATGTCCGGCAATTCCAGCCTCGGTCTGTTGATCTGGCTGCCGAGGAGGAGATTGTGCGCTCTGCCGGCTATGATGGATCAGGAGTGCGCTTTCTCCTGTCTCGCGGAGCCAGTCTGGAGGAGGCGCGCGAGCGGGAAGAAGCCGCGCTCGCCAACGCGCCCGATGATCTCGGCATATTGGCCTCGACGCGCTTTGACCCGTCGGTCACACGCCGCGTAGCCAACACGACTGCGCTCGACGCCGCGCTGTATAGGCCCCATCTCGGCGCTCATGCCGAGCGTCTTGGCCTTGATCCTGCCGCCGTGGACAGAACATTGGCTCCGGACGCGCCTCCGCCCGGCTGGTTGGAAGGGCTTCGCGGTGAAGTGGACGGAACTTATTTCCTTGTTGCACCTGTTCTTGGCTCGACGGACTGGAGCGGTCCGGCGGTCGATGGCGTGCGACTGATCGATCCGGCGGAGCAATACTCGGAAGCGTTTCGCGCTTATAGCGGATACGCGTTGATTGCTTTGGCGGCGGCGTTCGGTTGCGGTCTGATAGCCGTACTGGTCGTTTACCGTCAGTTGGCCGCAATCTCTATTCTGGTCCCGGCGTTGGTGGCAGTGGTGCTCGCCTTGTTGGTGCAGATTGCGCTCGGATTCCCGCTGACTTTCTTTTCCTACGCATCGACGCTGGTTCTGGTGGGCGTCGGCGTGGACTATGCGGCTTTCCAGTGGGAGGCGGGCCAGAGGAGCGACCGCTGGACCGCGGTGGCGGTTACCGTTGATGCTGCGACGACATTGCTCAGCATGGGGATGCTGATCCTGTCGACGACCTATCCGGTTCGAAGTTTTGGACTCACCGTCACGATCGGGATTGTCGCGGCCTTGTGTCTGTCGCACATACCGCGTCTGGTGGCGCAGGGACGGTTTGGCAGAGTGCGGCGTCATAGGGGAGACACGAAGCGATGAGGACTGAAACCTGCGATGTAGCGGTGATTGGCGCCGGCCCGTCAGGAGCTGTTGCGTCGGCAATGCTGGCCGACCGTGGATGGAACGTCCGGGTTTTCGAGCGTCAGCACTTTCCACGTTTCTCGATCGGAGAGAGTCTTCTGGCGCAATCCATTGCGCTGCTGGACGAGGCTGGTCTGCTGCCTGCGGTTGAAGCCCATGGATTCCAGTTCAAGGACGGGGCGGCCTTCGCGTGGAACGGCCGCGAGACCGACATCTATTTCCCGCACAAATCCACGCCGGGACCTGGCACAACGTTCCAGGTGCGCCGCGACATGTTCGACGATGTGCTGATCAAGGCCGCCCAAGCGAAGGGCGCCAACGTTACTTTTGGCGACTCCGTTACGGCTTTTCGTAGCGATGAAAGCGGTGCGACGCTGACGGTGCAGACTGAGGCGGGCGAGGTGTCCGAGGTAAATTGCCGTTTCGCGCTCGATGCGTCGGGATTTGGCCGGACCTTGCCGCGTCTGCTGGATCTTGAACTGCCTTCAGGGTTCGACAAGCGGCGTTCGGTGTTCCGGCATGTCATGGACAATATCGATGATCCGACATTCGACCGGAACAAGATCCTGATTTCGATTCACGATGAGAACCCACAGGTCTGGTACTGGTTGATCCCGCTAGCTGGCGGCATGTCGTCCATGGGGGTCGTGGGGCCCGATGCGTATATGGCGGCGGCGGGCAATACGCCGGAGGAGCGCATCAACAATCTGCTGCCGCACGCGGCGCGCATGAAACAGGTGCTCGCCAACGCGACAATTGCGCGGCCCGCAAGCGAGATTGTTGGTTTCGCCGCCAACGTGAAAAGTCTTGTCGGGCCGAGCTACGCTTTGCTTGGCAATGCGGCGGAATTCCTGGACCCGGTATTCTCGTCCGGCGTCACGATCGCCATGAAGTCCGCCGTGCTGGCGTCGAAGCTGATTGACCGGAAGTTTCGTGGCGAGGATGTCGACTGGCGCACCGGCTTCGTCGAGGAGTTGCAGGGCGGCGTTGAGACGTTCCGCGCGTGCGTGGCGGCCTGGTATGATGGCTCCCTGCAACGGATCATCTTTGATCGTCCCATGGGTGAACAACACGTCACAGAACAGCTTACGGCGGTTCTGGCTGGCTACGCATGGGACCGGAGCAACCCGCTGGTGAGAGAGCCCGCGCGCTATCTGCGAATTGTTGATCAGCTATGCGCGCAACGCTGATCGCACTGTTTCTTGCGTCATTCACGACCACGGCGTGCGTATCGAACAGCATGCGTGACGCCAATTCGGTTCCGCTGGGCCGCGACGCCATGCTCGTTCTGCCGACGCCTCCGGATTATCCCGGCGTGCTGAATGCGACGCAGCGTGTGGTGGGCCAGTATGGCGAACGGCGGGCGGCGTTTGATGCGGCCCTTGCCTTGTCTCCGGACAGGGTGGTGGTGGTGCTGACCAGCAGTGGCGGGCCGCGCGTGCTGTCGTTGGAGTGGGCGGTTTCGGGGATTACTGAAAGCCGCACGCCGCTGGTGCCGCCGGACCTGAACGGACTCAGCGTGCTGGGGGATATTTTTCTCTCGCTGTGGCCGCTTGATCGCGTGCAGGCCGCGCTTCCGGCGGGGGGCTCGATTGTGGAGGAGGGGGTAATCCGTCGCGTCTTGTTGAGCGATCGCGTGATCGTCGAAATCGAGACGATTGAGCGCAATGAAAGCGGCATGCGCCAGAGGTTTCGCAATCACGATCTTGGTTATGCGCTGACGATCATCACGGAGCAGGATCCGTGAGTGCGCCGGATGTCTTCATCAATGACTTCGCGATCCGCTGTGCGCTGGGGGCGAACCGGGACGAGGTTGCGGGGGCGCTTGCCTCGTCATCGGTCCGTCCGGCGGCTGATCCTGTTGTGCTTGCGGATGGCCGCACCACCGTGGTTGCGCGCTATCCGGAGGCCGGGCTTGGCGAGCGGCGCGCGACGCGTCTGCACGCGCTGGTTGTTTCACTGCTTGATGCGATTGAGCCGGGCGTCGCGAAGGTGCGCGAGAGCAAAGGCCGGGGACGCATCGGCGTCGTGATCGGCTCCAGCAATAGCGGAATCGATGAGGCTCTAGGGCATTTCCGGGCGCGCATTGCCACCGGTGAATGGCCGCCGGAATTCAGATACGAACGGCAGGAGATGGGTGATCCTGCGCTTTTCGCGGCTGAGCATGCGGGTGTGACCGGGCCAGTGTACACGGTATCCACGGCCTGCACATCAGGCGCGAAGGCGATCATCGCCGGGGCGCGGATGCTTCAGACGGGACTGGTCGACGCGGTGATATGCGGGGGTGTCGATACGCTCTGCAATCTGACGCTCGGCGGGTTCGCTTCTTTGGAGTCGTTGGCGCCGGGAACGTGCAATCCGTTCAGTCTCAACCGTTGCGGGATCACTATCGGCGAGGGGGGGGCGTTGTTTCTGCTGTCGCGCGAACCGGGGCCGTGGCGGTTGGAAGGGTGGGGCGAGAGTTCGGACGCCTACCATGCCTCCGCACCCGATCCGACCGGCGCCGGGGGCGAACTGGCGGTGAGGGCGGCGCTCGCCAGTGCGGGAGCGGAGCCTGCGGGCATCGGCTTTGTGCATGCGCACGGCACGGCGACGCGGCTGAACGACCAGATGGAAGCGGGGCTGATACACCGGGTGTTTGGGGAGCTTACCCCTGTCGCCTCGACCAAGCCGCTTACCGGCCACACGCTTGGCGCGGCCGGGGCTGTTCAGGCGGCGCTATGCGTGCTGGCGATGGAGAACAGGGTTTATCCGCCGCATATATGGGATGGCGTACGTGATCCTGACCTGCCCGCGATCAGGCTGACCAAGCCGGGAGAACAGTTTGACGGCAGGGTGATGCGGATGTTGAGCCTGAGTTTTGCGTTCGGCGGCAGTAATGCCGCTATTGTACTGGGCAGGAGCTGACCGTCATGTTCCCAATCGCGGCGGCCGAGCTGACGCCCCATGCGGCGCCCATGCTTCTGATCGACGAAGTGACGTCGTGCGATGCGGACCAGATCACGGCGCGCGCGGTCATTTCGCAGACCTCGCCCTTCTACATGCCGGGCCGCGGCGTGCCGGCTTATGTCGGCTTCGAGATCATGGCGCAGACGATCGCGGCGTATGATGGCTGGACGCGGCGGCAGAATGGCGAGGCGCCAGCGGTCGGATTCCTGCTGGGCTGCCGCCGGTTCACGACCTCCGCCGAGTGGTTCCAGGAAGGAACGCGTCTGGAGATCGAAGCAGTGTCTCTGTTGAATGCTGGAGAAATGAAGTCGTTCGACTGCCGGTTGATCGGCGAGGGCGCCGCACTTCTGGCTTCCGGGATTCTCAACGTCTTTCGCCCAGCAGATCCTGAGGCTTTTCTCGGACGGACTGATAACGGACGCCCTGCCCAATGAAAAATGAAACGCAAAACCGCCCCATCCTGGTGACGGGCGCGAGCAAGGGAATCGGTCGCGCAGTCGCCATTCGGGTTGCGCAGGAGGGATATCCTGTCACGGTTCATTTCGGCGGCGACGCTGCGGGCGCGAACGAGACCGTGGAAACAATTCGTGCCAATGGAGGGACGGCGGAAGCCCTCGGCTTCGACGTGACGGACCGTGAGGCGGCGAAGGCGGCGCTCGAAAATTGCGTCAAGACAGCGGGCGCTTTTTGGGGCGTCGTGGTGAACGCCGGTATCGCCCGTGACCGCACCTTCGCGGCGATTGAAGGCGATGACTGGGATGCGGTGATCCGCACCAATCTGGACGGGTTCTACAACACGCTTCACCCGCTGATGTTGCCGATGGTGCGTTTGCGCCGGGGCGGGCGGATCGTGGCGATGTCGTCCGTGTCTGGCGTCGCTGGCAACCGGGGGCAGGTCAACTATTCGGCGGCGAAAGCCGGCATCATTGGCGCGGCCAAGGCGCTGGCTGTTGAACTGGCCACTCGCCAGATCACAGTGAATGTGGTGGCGCCGGGCATGATCGATACGGCCATGACAAAGGGCGCGCCTGTCGAGGAGGCGTTGAAGGCCATTCCGATGGGGCGGGTGGGCGAGGCCAACGAAGTTGCTGGTCTTGTTGCGTTTTTGCTATCGGCTGAGGCCGGATATATAACCCGTCAGGTTATCGGCGTGAATGGGGGGCTGGTTTAGTGCGGCGTGTCGTTGTCACCGGAATGGCGGGCATAACCTCGCTTGGCGCGAGCTGGCCCGAAATCCGTGAGGCGCTGCACACGGGCCGCCCAGGCGTGAAACGAATTCCCGATTGGGACCGGCTCGTGGACATGTCGACACGGCTCGGCGCGCCGGCTGACTGGTTCGCTCATGAAGGCGTGTTCCGGCGTCAGCAAGGACGCTCGATGGGCCGGGTTTCGGTGCTGGCGGTTTCGGCCGCCGAAAGGGCGCTGGAGAACGCCGGACTGGGCGGCAGTCCGATCCTGAAATCGGGCCGCGCTGGCGTGGCGTGCGGATCGTCGTTCGGCTCGACGCCGCCAATCAAGGACTTTGTAACCTTCCTCGATACGGGCAAGGCCGGTCAGCTGAATGCGACCAGCTATATCCGCATGATGAGCCACACAACGGCTGTGAACCTCGCGGTGTTCTTCGGCCTGCAGGGACGTCTCTACACCACATCGTCCGCATGCACGTCCGGGTCACAGGGGATTGGATCCGGGTTCGAGGCAATTCGTGCAGGCCATGCGGACGTGATGATCACAGGGGGAGCGGAAGAATTCTGTCCTACGATGACCATGGTTTTTGATCGCCTCTATGCGACTAGCAATCGCAATGACGATTCGGCCAATGCGGTCCGGCCCTTCGACGTAACGCGCGATGGTCTTGTGATCGGGGAGGGGGCGGGGATCCTGATCCTGGAAGAGCTTGAGCATGCGCTGGCGCGAGGCGCCACGCCGCTGGCCGAAATCGCTGGCTACGCAACCAATTGCGATGGCGTGCACATTTCCCAACCCGCAGAAGAGACCCAGGCGAGAGTCATGCGCGAGGCGATGGATGTGGCGCGTATCTCGCCAGCCGATCTCGCTTTTGTCTCTGGGCACGGCACTGCGACCGTCGCGGGCGATATTGTGGAGACCCAGGCAAGTGCAGCGGTTTATGGCGCGAGCGTGCCCTTCCATACGCTGAAGGGACATTTCGGCCATACGCTCGGCGCCTGCGGCGCCATTGAGGCGTGGCTTGGGGTTGAGATGCTGAACGAAGGCGTCGTTTCCGCCACCGCAGGTCTGTCCGAGGTCGATCCGCGGTGTGGAGCGCTCGACTACGTGCAAGGCTCCTCGCGCAAGGTGAACGGGGAGGCGTTTGCATCGAACAATTTCGCGTTCGGCGGCATCAATACCTCGCTGGTTATCCGGCGGGTCTGATTTTCCGGAGATCATCATGACGCTTTCGCGCCTTCTCGCATGCCTCGGTGTTGCGACTTCCTTCGTAGGCGCGGGCGTGGCGCAGGAGACCGAAGCGCCTGCTTTTGCCCCGGAAGAACCGTTGTGGGAATTAAGGCTTGGCGCCAGCGCGCTTTACGGCCCGGCCTACCCGGGATCGTCGGAGATGATGTTGAATGGCGTCGGCGCGCCGTTGTTTGTGTATCGCGGTGAACGTATCCGTTTCGGCGAGTATGGCGCCGCGCGAGCTATTGCTGTGGCCGACAGCCGTTTCGAGATCGACCTGTCGTTCGACGCAGCATACTCTGCCGAGGATGCAGAAGCTCGCGCCGGCATGCCGGAGCTGGATTATCTTTTCCAGATCGGCCCACAGGCGTTGTGGCGCGTCTCAGATACGGGCTGGACGCCTGAAGGGCGGACCGAGATCACGGCCTTCCTGCCGGCGCGCGCAGTTGCGGCGACGGATTTCAAAAGTATCGATCATGCCGGCTGGCTTGTTGAGCCGTCGATCATGTACCGCCGCCAATACAATGAAGAACTGCGCCACAGTTGGAGCATGCAATTGTTTGCGTCGTTCGCGGACGAGTCCCTCATGGATTATTGGTATGGCGTGGCGCCGCAATACGCGACCATCTCACGGCAAGCGCATGAAGCGGACGGTGGTTATCTTGCAACGGGGTTCAAGGCGTCTTGGGCGCGTGAACTGACAGACGACTTGCAGGTCTTTCTGACTTATCAGGGCCGTGTGTTCAACGGCTCCGCCAATCGCGACAGCGCGCTGCTTGAGGAGGACGTGACACACGCCTTCAGCTTCAGTCTGGTTTGGAAAGCCCTGAAGAGCCGCCGGAGCGCGCGCAACGACGATATGTAGCGCGCGATCAGGCGAGGCGCCGTCCTACTTCACAACCACGCCTTCGAGGTAAACCCGCGAGTTCGTGAAGCCCGAGCGGCACTGGAATTCCGTCGATGATGACACCGGCATGCCGCTCACCGTGGATTTGATGCCCTGCACGCTGCTGCCGCCACGGCCGACGGCGTCATTCTTGATTGCGATCAGCGCGCTCAGCATGGCCCAGACGCAGGCGGTCTGGTCGGACTTGGTAACGCCGTTCGTCGCCTTGCGGGTCGAGGTTGTGCCCAGACTCTGTCCGGAAACGCTGTCGCCGAAGACAAACTTGAAGTCGCCAAGCTTGGACGCGTAGTCCGGGTGCGCCCACACGAGTTCAAGTGAATAGGTCTGATAATCGTCGCGCGCATAGGCGGGCGCAGCAGTGAACGCCGCGAGCGCGGCCAGCAGGGCAAGTTTGCGTTTCATCAGAATTCCCACATCTGGCTTGTTGAGGAGTCGCCAAGGCGCGATTACGTGGCTAGATACCCCTGCTTTGTCAACGGGAACGGACACTTTCGCATGACCGTTGCGACGGGATCGGGGGGAGCCGCAGTTGCGGATCCGGGTCTGGTTACAGGGGCGATCATTCCGACCTTTCGCCATGTTTCGCGGCTGCCGGACATCGTGGCGCGCCTGGGTCAGTTTGGGTTGCCGATCATCATCGTCGATGACGGAAATGAAGATCACACCGCCAGGCAGATCGCTGCGCTTGAAAATTCGTCCTCCAGGGTGCGGATCATGCGTAGGCCCGCCAATGGCGGCAAGGGTGCGGCGGTGAGGGATGGACTGTTTGCAGCTCGCGCATCGGGCTGGACGCACGCCATTCAGGTTGACGCCGACGGCCAGCACGACCTTGATGCGATACCCAACATGCTCGCCATGGCGGCGGAAACGCCGGACGCAGTGATTTGCGGCGTTCCTGTCTATGACAGCACCATTCCCAAATCGCGGAAAATCGGACGCGAGATCACGCACTTCTGGGTCAAGCTTGAAACGCTCTCGAATGAGATATCGGACAGCATGTGCGGCCTGCGCATCTATCCGGTGCAGGAAGCGGCCGCCGTGTTGTCGCGCGAGGTGATTGGCCAGCGAATGGATTTTGACACCGAAATCCTTGTTCATCTGAATTGGCGCGGGCTGCGCATTCGCGAAGCGCAGGTGAGGGTTACTTATCCCGAAGGAAACGTATCGAACTTCAGGATGTGGTCGGACAACGTCCGGATTTCATTGATGCATACCCGTCTGGTGGTCCAGGCGCCGGTGCGTGTTCCCCTGCGCATGTGGCGGCGATCCCGCCTTGCGGCGCAGCGCCAATAAAGATTGCCAGGGGCAGGAATTTTCCTAAACTTGCCCTTGACTGAATGCGCCCTTGCGGGCGCGGGGGCGCCGGAAGGCGATTTGGGCGGGTATATGCAAGCGGCGGCTGGCATTGCAGTAACTCTGGCGTCGCAGGGCGTGCGCGAGGCCGTGAGCCTGTCGGCCCGCGTAGTTTCGTTTTCCGCGATCACGCTTGCCGCTGGCGTGGAACAGTCATTTGGCGCGACCGTCAGCGAGGATGCGCTTCCCAAGGCTGTCCGGCGGCGGCTCAGCGCGTATGACCTTGGTGTTGCGCGTTGCATGCTGGGTTTGCATGATGGCGACGAGACAATCGTCTTTGCTTCACGTCACGGCAATATGGAATTGATGACGGCGCTGTTTGAGCAACTCGCCAGACAGGAGATTTTGTCGCCGGCAAAATTTTCAATGTCGGTGCACAACGCGGCGATGGCCGCCGCCAGCCAGATGACCGGGAATCGTGCGGGGCATACGGCTGTGGGGGCAGGGCGCAGGAGTCTGGCCGCCGGCTTTACCGAGGCGTGGCTTCGTCTTCGTACGGGCGGTGACAGCGTCATCGTCTGTTATGCCGACCGGCCGCTGGAAAGCGTCTATACCGATTGCGACGAAGAGGGGCCGGCGGTCTATCTGGCGGCGCGTCTCGTGCTGGATGAGCAGTCTCCCGGAACGGTCGCCGGACATGAGGTGGCGGATGGGCGCGTTGGTGCGGAGGCGCTGGCCAGGGCTTTGGCGTCTGGCGAGAGGGGACTCACATGGAGAGCGTGAACACCTCGTCTGGCGCCCAGATATCCTGGATGGCGCCGGTCGAGAGAGTCTGGCGGCTGATAGCCATAGCCTTGTCCTTCGCTATTTTTGGCGTGGGCGGGATTTTGATGGCCGTGCTTTATTTTCCGGTCATGGGGCTGTTCATCTGGTCTCCGTCCAGACGCGCGCAACTGGCCCAAGGCAGCGTTCACCGTATCTGGTGGATCTATGTCCGGATCATCAGCGCGCTTGGCGCGGTCAGCTTTACCTGCGACCGGCCCGAAGTGCTGCGGGATCTGCGGGGAACGATTGTTGTAGCGAACCACCCCTCGCTGCTCGACGTGGTTTTCCTGATGTCGTTCATGCGCCGTACGCGCGCCGTGGTGAAAGCCGGCGTGTGGCGCAACCCGTTCATGCGCGGCGTTGTGATGGCGGCAGATTACATCCCCAATCTGGGCGACCCTGACCGCCTCATCAACGATTGTGCGCAGGCGCTGCGCGAGGGGGCAAACCTGATGATCTTCCCAGAAGGCTCGCGCACCCCGCCGGGCGTCCAGCGGCGCTGGCAGAAGGGATTCGCCCATGTGGCGCTGGCCGCAGGAGCACCCGTGCAGATTGTATCGATCAGCGTCGATCCGCCCATGTTGGGAAAGGGCGAGCCCTGGTACACGGTGCCCCGGACACGCTCCCATTGGACAATTCGCGTTCACGAGCGAATTGATACCGTTGCCCAGTATGGTAGTGACCGGTCCGCCGCCGCTGTCAGGCGGCTGACGCAAGATGTAACGGCCCGGCTGGAAGGTCTTATCGCCCCATGAAAGAACTTGAGGCTGAACTCAAAGCCTTGATTGTCGAGGTCCTCGCCCTGGAGGGCGTGCAGCCCGAGGATATCAACTCGGAAGAGAACCTGTTTGCCGATTCCGGCCTCGCGCTCGATTCCATCGATGCGCTTGAGCTGGGGGTGAGCATCCAGAAGAAGTATGGCGTAAAAATCGATCCGCAGGACAAGCAGGTGGCGAGCCATTTTCAAAGCGTGCGCTCGCTGGCCGCGTTCATCAGCGGGAAATGAGGCCGACATGACCCAGGAAGAGGCCTATCGCCAGATTTCGACCTATCTCACGGACACGTTCGAGATACCTGAGAAAGATGTTCGTCCGGATGCACTTCTGATGGACGATCTCGGCCTGGATTCGATCGATGCGGTCGATCTGATGGTCAAGTTGCAGGAGCAGACCGGCCGCAAGGTCGAGCCCAAGCAATTCGAATCGGTTCGCACCGTGCAGGATCTGGTTGTCCTCGTTCAGACGCTGTCCAGCGCGGCATGACCATGCCGGCGCCGGCGTACGATCGCGGCAGGCCCGGTCTTGCTTCAATCCTGCTGACCGGCCTGTCCGTATTGTTCCCTTTAATCGCGTTGCTGCTGGCGCGCCCGTTCGGCCCATTGGCCGTGACGCTCGGTCTTGTCGTCCTGCTTTGCATCCGGTCGCTGGGCGGGTTGGGTCGCGGCGCCAATCTGATGCCGGCATGGCTGGCGCTTGGCGTCATTGGTGTGATGGCGGGGCTCACTTTCATCGACGCTGACTTGGCCATGCGCTCCTATCCCGTGCTCATGAACGTTGCGATGCTGATGATCTTCGTGCGGTCGCTGCTGCGGCCGCCGACGATCATCGAACGTCTTGCGCGGATGGTCGAGCCCGACCTGCCGACCAGCGGCGTGCGGTACACGCGAAGCGTGACGTGGGTCTGGTGCGGGTTCTTTGTGCTGAACGGCGGCGCCGCTTTATGGACGGTGCTGGGAGCGTCGCTGGAAGTCTGGGCGCTCTACAACGGCGTCATAGCCTATATCCTGATGGGCCTTCTGTTTGCCGGCGAGTTCGCGGTTCGCCGCGTCTTCAAATCTCGTGCAAGCGGCAGTGGATCGGCTGCGAAATGAAGCAGGTGCTGTCGATCCTTGCGCACGCGCCGCCGGAAAGTGCGTGGTTTGCCCGTCCCGGCGGTCCCGTGTCCGCAGCTGATATCCGTGCGGCCGCACGGCGCGCGATTGCATGGGCGAAGGATGTCGAAGGTGATCTGTACCTTCATGCGACCTCCGCTGCGATGATCTGTGCTGGATTGCTCGCCGCAGCGCAGATGCGCCGCCGTGTCCTCGTGCTACCGCATACGCAGCCGTCTTACCTCGCGGATCTCGGAGCCGATCCGGGCCAACTCCTGACGGACGCGGGGGCGAATGCGCCGCTGACGCTTGGTCGCGGGGATGGCGATCCGTTTGAACTTCCGGACAACACTGATCTCGAAATGGTCTTTCTGACATCCGGTTCCACGGGAAAGCCCAAGCACGTCGTCAGACTCATCAGCCAGCTTGACCGGGAAGTTGCGCACTGGGCCGAAGTGTTCGGGGCGCGCGTCGACAACGTGGCCAGCACGGTGGCGCATCAGCATATGTATGGCTTTACCTTCGCCGTGCTTTTGCCGGTCCACGCCAATTTGCGTGCGGCTGACTATCCGTCATTCACCTGGGAGGAACTGGCGGCGCACTTCTCGCCATTTACTCTGGCGGTAACCAGTCCGGCGCATCTGCAACGCATCCCGCCGGACCTTGCGCTACCTGGCGGTTCGCCGGGAATTGTCCTGTCCGCAGGTCAATTACTGCCTCTGGCCGCTGCGCACGCCGCAGCTGATGCGTTCGGTGAACCGCCCCTTGAAATCCTGGGCAGCACCGAAACCGGCTCGGTCGCCTGCCGTCAGCGCCGCGACGATGCCGAGCCCTGGAGCCCGCTTCCTGGCATGATATTCAGTCTTGCGGCGGATGAAACGCTGGAAGTCGTGTCGTCTTTCATTGGCGATGATTTACAGCGCATGGGCGATCGCGCGGAACTGCTCAGTGATGGCAGGTTTCATTTGAAAGGCCGTGCCGACAGGGTCGTGAAGATCGCTGGAAACCGTGTGTCGCTCGGACGGGTAGAGGAGGCGCTGGCCGGACTTCCCGGAGTTGTGCTGGCGGCAGCCGTCGCGATCCCGCCGCAGGAGAATGCTGTACTGGGCGCCGCCATCGTACTCACCGCTGACGCAGGCGCCGAACTCGCGCGGGTCGGCGCCTTCCGTATGTCCCGCGACCTGCGCCGGCAGCTGTCTGACCGGCTCCATCCGGCCGAGCGTCCCAAGCGCTGGCGTTTTGTCGGCCGGCTTCCTGCCAACGCGCAGGGCAAGCATCTGGTGGCCGATATCGTGCGCCTGTTTGAAACGCCGTCGCTTGTGCAGGACCTGAACGCCATTGTGGAGTTGGTTGGCGACAACGCCGCCAGCGTCGCGTTCGTTCTGTCGCCCGACCTTGCCTTTTTCGAGGGGCACTTTCCCGGGCAGCCAATCCTGGCCGGCGTCGCACAGGCGCATATCGCTGTCCGCCTCGCCGAGGAGATATGGGGCTGCCTGCCGGGGGGCTTCAGCGTGACGCGCCTGAAGTTCCGCCATATCCTCAAGCCCGGCGACAGCGTGGCCCTGTCCTTGACCCGCGATATCAGTTCCGCCCGGCTAACCTTCGCTCTTTCGTTGAACGGGGAAATTGCCTCGGAAGGTATCGTCGGCGGCAGATAACGGGGCAACCCACGCGACTTGCGGAGAACCCGGCGTCGAAGGCGCATTGGTGAGAAATTCCACGTGGCGAGAATTCAGATAGATGGTCGGCCGGCGCGTACGGGAAGGCCGCGCCGTCAGAACAATTTCTCGAAATCAACGTTTTCGCCGCGTGGACGGAGCAGCTAGTCCGGCTCGGCAATCGGCACGACGTCGAGCACCGGCGAGGCGTCAATGTCTTCGGCGTCCAGCAGCGACACCACGCGCAACAGCGCCGTCAACACGAATGTCTGCTCCCAGTCCGCCAAGCGTTCGAAGCGGGTGCGAAACCTCTCCTGCAACAGATCCGGTGCGGCGGCGAGCTTTTGCCGGCCCGCATCGGTGATGGCGACCCAGACCTGCCGGCGGTCACTCTCGCCGCGGCGTCGTGTGACGAGGTGGCTATTCTGCAACTTGTCGATGAGGATGGAGACGGTGGCGAGGTTGAGCGCAACTGCACGTGCAAGTTCGCTCGTCAGCATCTTCTCGCGTATGGCCAGCAGTTGCAGCACGCGCAACTGCGAAGCGGTGAGTCCGGACACGGATGCGAGCGTTTTGATGTTTGCGTCCGTCGCTTTGAGAATCCGGCGCAGGGCGATCAGTGCTTCGTTGGCTGCGTTTTGCATGGTTCAAATCTGTGGCGTTTGTGCGCCGGCTCCTCGGTCGTCGCGGTCAGCGATTACTTCCTGCGTCAAATATTTTTTTCAAGGAAAGTGTTTAGGTCTTCCGCTGGGCTATTTCTGTGCGGAAATTCACCAAAATACCTGCAAACATGGCTTGGGGTTGACTCTGGTTGGGCGCTTATTACTTTGACGATCAAATTAACCGCCTGACGGAAGCCAATGATTCCCACGCAAGCAGAGGGCGATGATCGATCGCCATGGTCCGGTCAGTGCTCGATTCGCGCGCCGCACGCGGAAGACGCGGCGTCAGTGCATGATCTCATCGACGCCTGTCCGCCGCTCGACTCCAACTCGCTCTACGCCAACCTGCTCCAGTGCACCCATTTTGCGCAGACGTGCGCGCTCGCGCGCGATAACGAGGGAGTGCTCGCCTGGATATCGGGCTTTCTGCCGCCTCAACAGCCGGACACCTATTTTCTCTGGCAGGTCGCCGCCCATCCGCGCGCGCGCGGGCGCGGCGTGCCGATGCGGCTGATCGGGGACATTCTTGACCGCAGCGTTTGCAGCCGTGTCAACCAACTCGCCACAACGATCACGTCGAACAACCAGGCCTCGTGGAAGCTGTTTTCGCGCGTCGCCGAACACCTCGGCGTACCGCTGCGGCGCGAGCTCTGTTTCGACCGCGAGCGCCATTTCGCCGGTCGGCACGACAGCGAATACCTGGTCACGATCGGGCCAATACCGCGCCCGCTGCCTGCGTTCTAAGCGCGGCGCCCTCGACAAATCCGGAGCCTTTTTCATGTCTTCTACCGCCGATCGCGGGCCGCCGCCTATTTTCAAGCGTCGTGAATCGCAGGTGCGCTCGTATTGTCGCGCTTTCCCAGCTGTTTTCGTCAAGGCGCAGGGCGCAACGCTCCAAGACGAGGCCGGCCAGTGCTACATCGATTTTCTCGCAGGTTGTTCGACGCTCAACTACGGCCACAACCACCCGGATCTGAAGCGCGCCCTGATCGAATATCTGACTGGCGACGGCCTGGCGCACGGGCTCGATCTGCACACGCGCGCTAAAGCCGAGTTCCTCGAAACGTTCGAACGTCTGATCCTGAAACCGCGGAGTTTCGACTACCGGATGATGTTTCCGGGGCCGACGGGCGCTAACGCGGTTGAGGCTGCGCTCAAGATCGCCCGCAAGGTGACAGGGCGCGCCAATGTTATCGCTTTCACCAACGGCTTTCACGGCATGACGCTCGGTGCGCTCTCCTGTAGCGGCAACGCCGATAAGCGTAGGGGAGCAGGGCTGCCGCTTACCGGCGTTTCGCACGAGGCTTTTGACCAGTACTATGGCAAGGGTATCGATACCGCCGCGCTGCTGGAGAAGCGCCTGCTCGATGCTTCGTCTGGCCTAGACGCGCCGGCAGCGATCATCGTCGAGACAGTGCAGGGAGAGGGGGGGCTCAACGCCGCTAGCGACGAGTGGCTGCGCAAGATCGCGGGGTTGGCCAAGCGGGTAGGGGCGCTTCTCATCGTCGATGACATCCAGGCTGGCATCGGCCGCACCGGCGGATTTTTCAGCTTCGAGCGCGCTGGCGTGAAGCCGGACATCGTGACGCTGGCAAAGTCGCTGTCGGGTCTGGGGCTGCCGCTGGCGCTGACATTGATCAAGCCGGAATACGATTGCTGGAAGCCCGGAGAGCATAATGGGACTTTCCGCGGCAACAATCACGCCTTCGTCACGGCGACCAAAGCACTTGAGATCTACTGGGCAGATGGAAAATTCGAGGAGGACGTGCGACGCAAATCCGGCCTGCTCGGCCGGCGCCTGGGGGCCATCGCCGCCGAGGCGTCCATCGTCACCCGCGTCAAGGGCCGCGGCATGATGCAGGGCGTCGAGGTCGCCGGCGGAATGGCTGAACAGATCTGTAGCGACTGTTTCGCCGAAGGCCTCATCATAGAAACCAGCGGCGCACGCGGCGAGGTGGTGAAGGTTCTCTGCCCGCTCACGATAGCCGACGACGAACTGGAGCGTGGCCTCGACATTCTCGCGCGCGCCATCGCCGCCGTCGAAGCCAAAACCGAAACCGTTGCAGCCTAGGAGAAATCATGATCGTCCGCGATCTGGCCGAAGCCGCGCGCACAGAGCGGCGCGTCGACAGCAAAGGGTGGAGTTCCGTGCGTCTGCTGTTGAAGGACGACGGCATGGGTTTTTCCTTCCATATCACCACAATCGAAGCGGCCGCTGAGTTGGCGATGCACTACAAGCACCATTTCGAGAGCGTCTATTGCATCTCAGGTGATGGCGAGATCGAGGATCTCACAACTGGCGAGGTCCACCAGATCCGGCCGGGCGTCATGTACGCGCTGAACAACAATGACCGGCATATCCTGAGAGCGCGAAGCGAGCTGACGCTGGCTTGTGTGTTCAACCCGCCGGTCACTGGAAAGGAAGTGCACGGCGCCGACGGCGCCTATCCTGCCGACCCCGCGCTCAAAACCGCAGCGCCGGCTTGAGGAGGCAGGCATGGTGCAAGACATCTATCCCACCCGGCGACAGCCTGAGCCTTCGATCAGCCCGCGGCAGGATCCGGTCGTCCACGGCAGGACTTCCACCGATAGTCCGCTCAACCCCGATCAGGTTGCGTCCTACGAAGTCAACGGCTTCATCGTGCTGGACGGCGTGTTTGCTGACGATGAAGTCGCTGTACTGAAGGCGCATGCCGAAGCGATGCGGGACGGCCGTTCGCCGGTCGATGCGTCCACGGTCATCGCCGAACCGGGCAAGGAGGGGGCGGCGGCTGTACGCTCGGTGTTCGCCGTTCACCAGCAGTCGGATGCATTCGCTGGTCTGGCCCGCGACGCGCGTCTGGCCGATGTCGCGCGTTTCCTGCTTGCCGATGAGGTTTACATCCATCAGTCGCGCCTCAACTACAAGCCGGCCTTCCGCGGCAAGGATTTTTATTGGCATTCCGATTTTGAAACCTGGCACGCCGAAGATGGCATGCCGCGCATGCGGGCGCTCTCGATGTCGGTGATGCTGACTGACAATCACCCGCAATCGGGACCGACGATGTTCGTGCCGAAGAGCCACAAGCGCTTCATTGCTTGCGTCGGCGAGACGCCGGATGATCACTACAAGTCTTCGCTCAGGAAGCAGGAGTACGGGGTTCCGGACGACGCGAGCCTGAAGCGTATCGTGGAAGATGGCGGTCTTGTCGCGCCCGCGCCGAAAGCAGGTTCTGTCGTAGTCTTCGACTGCAACACCATGCATGGCTCAAACAGCAACATAACGCCGTTTGAGCGCATGAACGCATTCCTCGTGTTCAACGCCTGGTCCAACCGCCTCCGTGAGCCGTTCGCCGCCGCCAGGCGCCGGCCCGAATTTATCGCCCACCGCAAGATCGCCGAGCCGCTGCCTCGCACCGGGCGAGCGCGCCAGCCAGCAGCCTGACGATGATGGCGCGGGGGAGAGGCGGGATATCTTGCACTGTCGAACTGTCGAAACGATCGGCATTCCCTCGGCCGGAGCATTTGTATGCGGCAGTAAAGACGCTTCATGCGCGACTGACCGAAGGCGTTGACTGGAAAAGCGAGTTCGCTCCGTGGCCCAGTTTCATCGGCTGCGGGACTGAGGTGCTACCCAACTTTGGACCATCCGGGCGCAGAGTTTTCGACCCGTTTCGCTCCCGGCGGGTTGGATGCAACATCGCTAGAGGCTGTTAGGGACTTGGGCGATGGCTGAGACGGCTTTGTTGAGCATGAGG
>CAZJZQ010000041.1:15743-24890 GCA_964550535.1 uncultured Rhizobium sp. | reverse complement strand
GCGCCGTGTTCACGCTGTTCTGCGGCTGGTACTACTGGTTCGAGAAGATGTTCGGGATCAAGTACAACGGCTTCCTCGGGGGCTTGCACTTCCTGTTCATGTTCGTCGGTTCGAACATGATCTTCTTCCCGCAGCACTTCCTCGGCCTACAGGGCATGCCGCGCCGCTATGTCGACTACACCCCAGCGTATGAGCACTGGCATTACTGGTCGACGATTGGCTATTTCGTGATGCTGGTCGGCCTGGCGTTCTTCTTCGTCTGCCTCATCGAGGCGATGATCCGCCGCCGCAAGGCCGAAGCGAACCCCTGGGGTGAAGGCGCGACGACGCTGGAGTGGACGTTGTCTTCTCCGCCGCCGTTCCACCAGTACAACGAACTGCCGCGGGTCAGGTAAAAGGCTCCCGGTCCGCCCCGTTCTCCTGAGCGGGGCGGCTGGGCGAAATGGATGACGATGCCGGACGCAGCCTCCGTCAGCGCAACGCCCGCCGCCGCCAGTGCGATGGACTATGTGCGCCTGATGAAGCCCCGCGTGATGTCGCTGGTGGTGTTCACCGCGCTCGCCGGCCTCGCGGCCGCGCCGGGCGGCATGAACCCCGTCACCGCCGCCGCGGCGATCCTTGCTGTTGCGCTGGGTTCTGGCGCGGCCGGCGCTCTCAACATGTGGTATGACGCCGACATCGACGCGAAGATGGCCCGCACAGTGAGCCGGCCGGTGCCGGCCGGGCTGGTCGCAGCTGACGACGCCCTGGGCTTCGGCCTCATCATGTCGTTCGTGTCGGTGACGATCATGGCGCTGGCGTCGAACCTGCTGGCGGCCGGGCTGCTGGCGTTCTCGATCTTCTTCTATGCTGTTGTTTACACGATGTGGCTGAAGCGCTGGACAGCGCAGAACATCGTGATCGGCGGCGCCGCGGGCGCGTTCCCTCCGGTGATCGGCTGGGCCGCCGCGACGGGGACCGCGCCGCTGGATGCCTGGTTGCTGTTTGGCCTGATCTTCCTGTGGACGCCGCCGCACTTCTGGGCGCTGTCGCTGTGGACATCGAAAGAGTATGGGCGCGCCGGCGTCCCGATGCTGCCCGTGACGCATGGCGCGGCCGAGACGCGCCGGCAAATCCTTGTCTATACGCTGATCGCCGTGCCGTTCGCCTTCTTCCCGGTTGCGACGGGGCTGGGCGGCTGGCTGTATCTGGCGGCTGCTGCGGTTGGCGGGGCTGCGTTCCTGTGGTGCGCCGTGCGCGTCTATTTCAGCCGGGCGGGCGATGCGGACGCCAAGGCCGACCTGCGCCATGCGCACGTGATGTTCGGTGTTTCGATCATCTACCTGTTCGCCTTGTTCGCCGCCCTGCTGGCTGAGCAGATCGTGCCGCTTCCGATCGCGGGAGTGTCGGCATGATGCTCGACAAGGACCAGATCGGCGGATGGGAAGGCGAGCCTGAGCGCAAGCACGCGAAGCCTGTTGTTCGCGCCGCCCAGCAACAGCAAGCCGCGATGGCCGCTGAGCCGCCGCATGAAGCGCCGCAGCGGCAATCGGGCGGGGCAGGCGAGGCGCGCGCCACCGGCGAGCACGTGATTCTGACGCCGGAGCAGAAGCAGGCGCGCAAGCGGCGCAGCCAGTGGACCGCGCTGGCGCTGTTCGCGTTCGTCATTCTTGTCTTCGTGATCACCATGGCCCGCCTCGGCGGCGGGATTCCGGAGCGGATATGACCCCGAAGTCCCGCCTCACCACTGGTCTTGTTGCTGGCGCCGCCTTCGTGATGCTGGGCGCGGCGTTTGCGGCCAAGCCGCTTTACGACACGTTCTGCCGCGTCACCGGCTTCGGCGGCACGACGCGCGTGGCCGAAGCCGCCGCGAAGCGTGTGCTGGACCGCACGGTGCGCGTGCGTTTCGACGCGAACGTGGACCCGGGCGCCCCGCTGACGTTCAAGCCTGCTGAAGGGCATGTCGAAGTGAAGCTCGGCGAGACGATGCTGTCTTTCTACGAAGTCACCAACACCTCGTCCGAGCCGGTGCGGGCCATGGCGTCGTATAACGTCGTGCCGCACAAGGCGGGCCGGTATTTCAACAAGCTTGAGTGCTTCTGCTTTGAAGAAATGGTGTTCGAGCCGGGCGTGACGCAACGCCTGCCGGTCATCTTCTTCGTGTCGCCCGACATGGACGACGACAAGTTCGCGGACGACGTGAAGGGAATCACGCTGTCCTATACGTATTACGAAGCCGGCAAGATCGAGCCGAGCGCATGGCTTGAAGGCGCCGCGGCGGTCAATTAGACCGCCGGGCTATGGAATTTATCCGTGCGGGGCGGTTCGCCGTTTCCGCGTTGACTGAAGGGCTGGACCGATGGCTGACGCCAACGCCGTGAAGCACGACTACCACCTGGTGAAGCCCAGCGCGTGGCCGCTGCTGACCTCGATCGGCATGCTGATGATGGCGCTGGGTGGCGCAGGCTACATGAAGGGCCTGTGGTTCATCGAGAAGGGGTCGCTGTGGGCGATTTTCCCCGGCTTGGCCTGGGTTACCTGGTGCTGCATCGGCTGGTGGGGCGACGTCATCAAGGAAAGCCGCGGCGGAGACCACACCGAGGTTGTGCAGATTTCGCTGCGCTACGGCATGGTCCTGTTCATCGCGTCCGAGGTCATGTTCTTCGTGGCGTGGTTCTGGTCGTTCTTCGAGATGGTGATTTTCCACGACCTGCGCGCGGTCGCCAGCATATACGACGTGGCGAACCCGGATCTGGAAAACCTGAAGGGCTGGTCGCACTGGCCGATCACGCAGGTCACGCCGGAGGGTTCGGTTCCGGTTAAACTGTTCGACCCCTTCCACCTGCCGCTGATCAACACGCTGATCCTGCTGCTGTCGGGCACGACGGTGACCTGGGCTCACCATGCGCTTCAATCGGGCGACCGCAAAAGCGCCAAGCTGGGTCTCGCGCTCACCATTCTGCTGGGCATGGGTTTCACCGCGCTACAGGTGGTCGAATACATGGAAGCCGGCTTCTCGTATGACGGCTCGCTGTACGGTTCGGCCTTCTTCATGGCGACCGGTTTCCACGGCTTCCACGTCGTGATCGGGACGATCTTCCTCATGGTCTGCCTGTTCCGCCTGATGACGGGCGGCATGAAGCCAGAGAAGCACCTCGGCTTCGAATTCGCCGCCTGGTACTGGCACTTCGTTGACGTGGTGTGGCTGTTCCTCTTCGCCTTCGTCTATGTGGCGCCGCACCTCGTGTGGCCCGTCGCTGGGCACTAGTCCGTAATGACACGCACAATGGCCGTCATCGTTTTCCTGGTTTTCCAGGCGGCGATGGCGGCCTTGTGGTTTTTGTCGCTGGGCCCGCTCATGGCGGCGAGCGGCGATGATGCTTCCCTCTATGCCTCGGCTGCGCAGGTCTGGAGCCGTTCGGGCGATGCGGGCGACGCTGCTGCGCCGTTCCGTCCGATGGGCGAGATGCTGGGCGCCACGCTGTTGCTGGGTGTGTCCGCGCTGGTTGTGGGCGGGGCTTTGTGGGCGTTCGGGAAAGGCAGGGGCATTGTGGCGGCCGGACTCCTGGCGGTGGCGCTGGTGCTTGCGGGCGCGGGCGCGTGGCTGATCGCTAAGCAATGGTCGGGCGCGACGCTGTTTCCGGCGGGAGCGGTGAATACGGGCTGGCTCTACACGATCACGCGGACCTGGCTGTTGCAGTTCTTTGTCGCCTTTGCGTTGGCGGTTGCGTTCATCGGGCTGTTGATCGCGGAACTATCGACGCGTGAGAAGCCCCGCGGTTTCCATCTTGTCGCACTCAACTGGTTGTTTGTTGTCGTGATCTGGGTGGGCGCCTATATCGTTTTGTACGTTGCTCCATCGTTGGGCGGCTGAACCAGAGGAGGCCGGTCATGTCCGGCATATCCCCCCTTTCCGCCGGATGGCGGTGCCGGTGCCCAAGCTGCGGCGAGGGCCAAGTGTTTCAGGGTTTCCTGAAGTTCAAAACCGGGTGCGACGCTTGCGGCGCCGACTTGTCGATGGCGGACGCAGGCGATGGGCCTGCTTTCTTTGTCATGTTCGCGGCGCTGATCGTGATCGTGCCGTCGGCGATGATCTTCGAACTGGCGTTCACGCCGCCGGCCTGGGTGCATGCGCTGATCTGGCCGCCGGTGACGTTCGCGTTCTGCATCGCGCTGTTGCGGCCGTTCAAGGCGACGCTGTTCGCCCTGCAATGGAAAAACAAGGCGGGCGAGGCGCGGTTCGAGGATCTGGGCGGCTCGTGAGCTGACTCCCCTGTCGCCGCAAATCCAGCTATCCAGCCGGCATGTATTTTCGTCCCTATCCGGTCCTGACGCTGCTGGCTGTGCCGCTTCTTGGCCTGCTGATTTGGCTGGGGACGTGGCAGACAAGCCGCGCCGGGTGGAAACAGGGGCTGATCGACGACTTCCTTGAGCAGACCGCTGCGCAACCCCTGACGGTCAGCGAGGCGCTGTGTGGGGTCGAGGCGCCGGACGAGGGCGTGACCATCTCCGCAGCGAGTGTCGATGAACTGGCTCCTGCTGCGGCCGGGCGGCCGCTGTTGCGTATGTTCGGGCCGAGCGCAGCGGGACAGGCGGGGTGGGCGCTTCTGGCGCCCTATCAACCGCCTCAGTGTGCGGGGGAGGGCCCGGCGGTGTTGGTGGAGGCGGGGTTCGAACCGCTGCTGGCAGGACCGCTGCCGCCGGTCGAGGCGGGAGCGGCTGAGCGGTATATCGTGACGGCCTGGCCGGGGAAGTCAGGCTTCGCCGCCGAGAACGCGCCCGAGACGAATGACTGGCACTGGTTCGACGCCGGGGCGATGGCGGCGTCGCTGGGCGTGCCGGCGCTGGAGCAGCGATATTACCTGAAATCATTTCATGGCGAGTTGCCGGACCGGTTTTCGCGGACGCCGCCGGCCACCCACTATGGCTATGCCGCCACATGGTACGGGATGGCCGTGGCGTTCATCCTGATATACGGAGCCTTCCACGCGCGGGCGGGCCGTCTGCGCTTCAGGAAAGACCGTTCCGGCGGACGTCCGGGCGACAAGGCAGGCGGGTCGACATGAACTATATCTCCACGCGCGGAAACGCCGAGCCGGTGGATTTCGTGACCGCGACCCTGGCGGGGCTGGCGCCGGATGGCGGGCTCTACAGCCCCTCCGCCTTCCCCGCCATCGCGCGGCCCAAGGCGAGCGAGAGCTATGTCGATATCGCCACGCGCATCCTGTCCGCATTCGCGGGCGACAGCCTGAAGCCGGCCGTGATCGCCGATCTGTGCGCCAAGGCCTATGCGCCGTTCGCGCACCAGAGCGTCGCGCCGTTGGCGCAGGTGGGGCCGGGACGTTGGATGCTGGAGCTGCACCACGGCCCGACGCTGGCGTTCAAGGACGTGGCGATGCGCCTGATCGCGCAATTGTATGATTACATCCTCGGCGAGCGCGGGGAGCGGATGACCATCCTGTGCGCCACGTCGGGCGACACGGGCGGCGCGGCGGCGGCGGCGTTCGCGGGATCGAAGAACGTCGATATCGTCATCCTGCACCCGGACAATCGTATCTCTCCGACGCAGCGCCTTTTCATGACGGGCACGGGCGAGAGCAATGTGCACAATCTGGCGCTCGATGGCGACTTCGACGGGACGCAGGCGATCCTGAAACAATTGCTGGCCGACGAGCAGTTCAAGCGGCGCACCAGGTTGGCGGCGGTGAACTCAATCAACTGGACGCGGGTGGCGGCGCAGAGCGTGTATTTCGCACAGGCGCAGGCGCAGCTGGGCGCCGATACGCCGATCCGTTTTGTGGTGCCGACGGGGAATTTCGGCGATGCGCTGGCGGCCTATGTCGCGTCGCGTTGCGGGCTGCTGGCGGGGTTCGAGTGCGTCGCGGCGGTGAACGCCAATGATGCGATGGCGCGGCTGATCGGCGGCGAGGCGCTGACCAAGGGCGATACGCACGCAACGCTGAGCCCGGCGATGGACATTCAGCTGCCATCGAATTTCGAGCGGTTGCTGTTTGAAGCTTCGGGGCGCGACGGTTCGGCTGTCGCGGCGGCGTATGCGGGGCTCGCCAATACAGGCAAGGCGGAACTGCCGGAGCGGGCGCGTACGATGCTGGGTGGAATGGGTCTGGCGGCGGAGCGCGTGAACGACGCCGAGACGGTTGAGGAGATGCAGCGCACTTATGCCGAAACCGGCTGGATTGTGTGTCCGCATACGGCGGTGGGTCTGGCGGCGGCGCGGCGCGGCGGACCCGCGGACGGCGCCATCGTGACGCTGGCCACGGCGCACGCGGCGAAATTCCCCGAAACGGTCGAGAAGGCGCTGGGCAAGAAGGCCGGCCTGCCGGATCGGGCTGCGGCGTTCGCAAACGCCCGCGAAATCTATGAAAAAGGTCCGATGAGCGCGGACTTTGTTCGTGGACGGATTGAGTCCATCATCCGCGCATGACCGCTGCCGCGACACTGTCGTCCCGTGAAGTTCTGACGTTGCCGAATGGCGCGCGGATCGTGTTCGATCCGATGGCGCATCTGCGGACCGCTGCGGTCGGGGTGTGGCTGGGCGCCGGGGCGCGGCATGAGGCGGCGGAGCTGAACGGCCTTGCGCATTTTCTGGAGCATATGGTGTTCAAGGGCGCGGCGGGGCGCAGTGCGCGCGAGATAGCCGAGGTGGTGGAAGCGCGCGGCTCGGTGATGAATGCGGCCACCGAGTATGAGCGCACCGGGTATTTCATGCGCTGCCTTTCGGCCGACGCGCCGCAGATGCTGGACATCGCCCTGTCGCTGGTGTTCGGGCCGGATCATCCGGCGGGCGAGATCGAGCGCGAGAAGGGCGTGGTTCTGCAGGAGCTGGGCGAGGCGCGGGATCAGCCGGACGATCTGGTGTTTGAACTGGCGCAGACGGCGAGCTTCGGCGAGCATCCGCTGGGGCGGTCGATCCTCGGTACGGAAGAGACGCTGCGGCGCGTGACGCGCGAGGATCTGTTCGGGTTTGCGGAGGCGAACTACACGCCCGCGCGCACGGTGGTTTCGGTGGCGGGCGCGTATGATCGCGCGGCTATCGAGGATGCCGCGCGGCGCTGGCTGGAGAACCGCGCGGCGGCGGCCGGTGCGGCGAACCAGGCGCCCGCAGTGGTTGGCAAGGGGGTGCGGACGGCGGTGCGCAAGCTTGAGCAGACGCATCTGGTGCTGGCGCGGCCGGCGCCTTCGGCGTTGTCGGATGACCGGTTTGCGGCGCGTATCTTTGCGGAGATTTTTGGCGGCGGCATGGCTTCGCGGCTGTTCCAGCAGGTGCGTGAGGAGCGCGGTCTGGCCTACACGATCGATGCGTCGTGCGACCAGTACACGGATGCGGGCCGTATCTCAGTTTATGCCGGATGTGCGCCGGGAGACGCCAGGGAAGTCGTCGCGCTGACGACGGGCGTGTGGGCCGACATGGCGGCGAACGGGCCGACGGCGGATGAACTGGCGCGCGCGCAGGCAGTGGCGCAGGCGCAGTTCGCGATGGCGGCTGAGGCGCCTGCGGCGCGGGCCGGGTCTGGCGCTTACGAAGTGCTGGCGTTCGGGCGGTTGGTTGATGTGGAAGAAGTGCTCGCGCGTATCGCCGCTGTGACGGTGGCCGACGTGCAGAGGATCGCGGCTGAAGCGCTGGCGGGACCGCCGAGCGCGTCTGCTGTTGGGCCGAAGGCGGGCGTCAGCGCGGTTGAGGGGTTTGTGGCCGCGGGTTGAGCGGCGGCTTCCTCCGTCACGCCGCGAAGACGCGGGCCGCCAGCTCCCCCACGCTTCGCATGGGGGAGGAAAGGAGCGGTGGTCGGGATTACAGCCCCAGCTTCTTCAGCAGGATTTCGTTCACGGCGGCGGGGTTGGCCTTGCCGCCGGATGCTTTCATGATCTGGCCGACGAACCATCCCAGCGTCTTCGG
The DNA here is from genome assembly GCA_964550535.1 of uncultured Rhizobium sp. Lineage (GTDB taxonomy): Bacteria > Pseudomonadota > Alphaproteobacteria > Caulobacterales > Hyphomonadaceae > UBA7672. The sequence continues at coordinate 16,996 of CAZJZQ010000041.1, read as the reverse complement.
CTTTTCGTGGCCGGCGGCGCGTTGGGCCTGAACCTCTTCAACCTGTTTCGGGTTGGCGGCGATGACGTCGTCCACGACCTTTTCGATCGCGCCGGTGTCGGTGACCTGTTTAAGACCTTCGCGGTCAACGATGGCGGCGGCGGCGTCGCCGGTTGCGATCATCTTGGCGAACACGTCCTTGGCGATCTTGCCGGAGATCGTGTTGTTGGCGATCAGGTCGATCAGGCCGCCGAGCTGGTCAGCGTTGATGGGGGAGGCGGAGAGGTCCAGTCCTTCCTTGTTGAGATAGCCGAACAGATCCTGCGTCACCCAGTTGGCGGCGAGGCGGGCGTCGCGGCCCTTTGCGACGTTCTCGAAATAGGCGGACTTCGCGGCGTCGCTGCTGATGACGCCAGCGTCGTAGTCCTTCAGGCCGTAGTCCTTCACGAAGCGCGCGCGCTTCTGGTCCGGCAGTTCCGGCATTGCTTTGCGGATGCGGTCGATGAAGTCGGCCGTCAGTTCAAGGGGCAGGAGGTCGGGATCGGGGAAGTAGCGGTAGTCGTGCGCGTCTTCCTTCGAGCGCATGGAGCGCGTCTCGCCCTTGTCCGCGTTGTAGAGACGGGTTTCCTGGTCGATCTTGCCGCCGCTCTCGATGATGTCGATCTGGCGGCGCGCGTCATATCCCGCCGCGTGCTGGATGAAGCGGTAGGAGTTGACGTTCTTGATCTCGCAGCGCGTGCCGAGTTTCTCGAAGCTGCCAGTTTCGCGATAGTGGTCCCAGGCGCCGGGGCGCCCAACGGAGACGTTCACATCGGCGCGGAGATTGCCTTTCTCCATGTCGCCATCGCAGGTGTCGAGCGCGATGAGGATGGAGCGCAGCTTCTTTACATAGGCGGCGGCTTCCGCGGGCGAGCGGATGTCGGGACGCGAGACGATCTCCATCAGGGCGACGCCCGAACGGTTGAGATCGACATAGGTGGCGTTGGGGTCGAGGTCGTGGATCGACTTGCCGGCATCCTGTTCGAGGTGCAGGCGTTCGATGCCAACGGTGAAGGAGTAGCCTTCATCGGCATCCACCTCGATCTTGCCTTCGCCGACGATCGGGTGCTTGAACTGGCTGATCTGATAGCCCTGCGGCAGGTCGGGGTAGAAATAGTTCTTCCGGTCGAAGCGCGACCACGGATTGATCGCGGCGTTCAGACCGATGCCGGTCTTCACGGCCTGCTCCACGCAGAAGGCGTTGATGACGGGCAGCATGCCGGGCATTGCCGCGT
>CAZJZQ010000041.1:0-15733 GCA_964550535.1 uncultured Rhizobium sp. | reverse complement strand
CGTCCACCAGCGAGACGTTGGTGTTGGGATCGGCGCCGAATTTCGTCGAGGCCCCGGAGAACAGTTTGGCGTTCGAGGACACCTGCGCATGCACCTCCAGGCCGATCACGACTTCCCAATCGCCCGTGGCGCCGGAAATGAGATAGGGGGTGCGTTCGGTCATAAGGGCCTCTGCTGGCAGGGATTCCAGTTATTTAGCCGTCTTCCCGCCCCCCGTCACCCCACCGGAAATAGTTGGCGTGCCTGTCGGATCGGGTGGAAACCGGACGTCTTACAGGTGCAGAACAATCCCGCTGAGCGCGTAGCGCCGGAAATGCGGGATCGGGTGTGGGAGGCCGTGCATGTCTGAATTGGTTCTGACGACCTATGACTGGGTTCCGCCTCCGCCGCGCGGGTATGTGCGCGATCTGCGGGTGCGCTGGGCGCTTGAGGAGGCGGGGCTGCCCTATCGGGTCGCTACCACGTCATTCCGCGAGCGGACTGCGGAGCATCTGGCCCACCAGCCGTTTAACCAGGTCCCGTGGCTGAGCGATGGGGAGATAACGCTGTTCGAAAGCGGGGCGATCCTGCTGCATCTGGCGGAGCGCAGCGAGAAGCTGATGCCCGTGGATGCGCGGGGGCGGGCGCAGGTTCAGGAATGGGTGTTCGCGGCGCTTAATTCGGTGGAGATGGCGAGCCTGCCGTGGTCGATCTTCGTGTTTTCCGGGTTCAACGCGCCGGGGGACGCGGGATGGGAGCGGCTGGACGGGTTTTTGGGCGCGCGGCTGGACCGGCTGGAGGCGGTGCTCGCGGAGCGCGAATGGCTGGCGGGGGATTTTTCGGTGGCGGACATCCTGATGGCGGACGTGCTGCGGCTGGTGAACCGGTTCGACAGGCTGGCGGGGCATCCGGCCTGTCGCGCCTATGTGGAACGGGCGACGGCGCGGCCAGCCTTTGCCAAGGCGTATGCCGATCAGATGGCGTTGTTTGCTGCGGGGGATTGAGGGCCAGAGTGTCTGTCAGAACACCGCTTCAAGGTCCGGTGCGCGGAGGGGCATGTCGAAAGCGAAGCCCTGCACATAGTCGAAGCCGATGGCGGAGAGTTCGTCGGACAGGGCGCGATCTTCGATCCCCTCGGCCGTGACAGCCATGCCCAGCCCGCGCACCATGGCGACCAGGGCGGTGACGATGCGGCAGGCGCGCGGCTGGGTCAGCATACGGGCGAGGCGGGGATCGAGCTTCACGCCGTCTGCGGGGATTTCCGCCAGCCAGGCGAAGGATGAATGGCCGCCGCCGAAATCGTCCAGCACGATGCCGGCGCCCGCCGCCCGGAATGCGGAGAGGGCGCCGAGCGCGCCTTCATAGTCGCGCAGGGCTGCCTGTTCGGTGAGCTCGATCCGCAGGACGCCGCGTGGCAGGCCGGCGTCGCGGATGATGGCGGCTAGCAACTCCACCAGATCAGGGCGGGCGATCTCCGCGGCGGACAGGTTGACCTGCATGAATACGTCGCGGCCGCCTTCGCGCAGGGCAGCGAGCGCTTCGGCGGACCGCGCCAGCATCACCGGAGCGATGGCTGACCAGTCCGTATCGCAGCCCAGACCGACCAGCGTATCCGGCCCGACAAGCCGTCCATCAGGCGTGCGGAAGCGGGCCAGCGCCTCGAAGCCAGAAACCCGGAAATCAGAGATGCGGCGGATAGGCTGGAAGACTGGTTCAACATTGCTTTGCGTGTTGATGGCGACGGCGTCCTGTGTGGCGACGATCAGGCCTCGCGCCAGTCCGCGATCGTGGAAGGAGCCGATGAAGTGGGCGGGGCGGCCATCGGCCAGCGTCACGCGAACATCCACGGGATCGCCAGCGCGTCCCTCCTGCAGGCGGGAGCGGATGAGGGGGCGGGCGAGGCCATCCACCTGGGACAGGAAATGGGCCAGCGTCCAGTCGCCATCGAGCTTGGAGAAGCCTGATCCCGGTTCGCCCCGGATATGCAGCGCGCCATCCGTCGCGTTCCACGTCCACAGGGCGGCGCGGGCGGAGGTTACGGCGATATCAGCGGTCAGCGTCGATGGCATGCGGGGAGTCTAAAGGGATTTGGCTCCACAGGGGAGCAGGAACGGGAATAGTCTCCATGGTTCCCAAACGGGCAAAAACCCTGTCCAATCAGTTCAGAATCGCCAGCGGGGGCGGACCATGAAAAAATTGCTCGATCCAGGGTATTGGGGCCGCGCCCTGCGCAACCCCAAAGTGTTGGCGGGTTTGGCGGTCGATCTGGTCCCCATCTATGCGGTGGTCGTGTGGGGCTGGGGCGCCGCGCCGCTGGTGATGTTGTACTGGATCGAGAACCTGATCGCGGGGGTGATGACCCTGCCGCGCATTTTCATCTCGTCCTGCACATTCGGCGTGTTCGGGGTTCTGCTCGGCCTGTTCCTCTCCGTCTTCTTCGTCTTGCACTACGGCCTGTTCTGCGCGGGGCATGGCACGTTCCTGATGGTGTTCGCGGGGATATCGGGGGGAGGCGTCGACATGGAGAGATTAATTCCGATGGACATTCCGGGCATGGTAAGAAGTGCGCTGGATATGGGCGAGCACATGATCTGGGTCGTGGGTTTGCTCGCGGCCTGGCAGTTCCTCCTGCTGGTGTGGGATTTCGGTGTGCGCGGAGAATGGCGCGAGACGAACCCGATGGCGGAGATGTTCGCGCCCTACTCCCGCATTGTGGTGCTGCATATCGCCCTGTTTGCTGGCGCGGGTGCGCTGTTCCTGTTGGGGCAGCCGATGTGGGGCGTGCTGGGTCTGATCCTGCTGCGCGCGGTGTGGGGCGTGATGCAGAACGAGAAGGGCAAGAGCGCCGGATTGGACGGCCCCACCTACTCGCGCGCGCAGTTCATCGACATGATGCACGGGAGAAAGCCGCAGGATTAGCAGGCAGTTGAAGAAGTCCGCGGCGGTGCTGGGCGCCCCGCCTTTTCAGGCACGCCTCAGGCGCAACCAGATCGGAAACACCGGGAAATTACCGGAATCAACTGGCAACACGCAGGCACAAATCCGTGTGCCTAGTTGCTTGGGGCGGCTAGTTTTATGATGAAAAAACAAGAGCATACATTCAGCATCGCTCCCATGATGGAAGGGGCAGATAGCTCAAACTTTTCATATATTTACGAGGGTCGTGTCACACTGGGGTCACAGTGAAATTCGGCGAGCGCGTTCGGAAACACGCGGCAACACGGCGCAATCCCAGGCAACTTGGGGACGTTCAAGGAGATGCCTGTCGGCCTTGTCTCGGTGGCCAGAGAGGACGAGGAGGACGCGAGCCGGCCGCTGCTCCCGGAGGCCCGCTTCATCAGCTAGTGCTTGAGAATCCATGCTCGATCGTTTCGCGAGGGCGCGTACATCCTCCGCGTACTGCAGAAATCTGCATTCAGCTTGTTGTAAATCTCATCGCCTCTCCCAAGTGAATTGGGCCTTGGGGCGCGGACTCAAGGGACAGTCGTTATGGACCGCAAGGCTGATCTTCAGCCGCGCGGCAACTTGGAACACATGCGCGAGCATCGTGAACCGACCTCCATTCGGACGCGTCGTAGCATATACGACACGGTAATCATCGAACCGGCGACTTGCCGGGAGACAGGTAAGCAAGCGGGGGGACATTTGGGACGAACGGATTCCTTGGCCCCCCGCTGCGAACCTGACGAAGAAGCCCCCTTCGATCCCCTTCTCGATGACTTCGAGCCGAAAGTGCGAACCTATCCGCATTTCGACCGGCCGCTGACCGAGGCAGATCGGCAAGCGTTCGTCATGAACTCCGAGACGCTGAAGCGGCATGCCTTTCTACCGCTCCTTGGCTTCAGCAAGACAGAACGGCGGGTGAAATTCGACGACGAGGAAAATCTCTATTTCGAAGAGAAGCCCCGCCCGATCCGGTTCGGCTCCCACCGGGACGCAGCTGCGCTGGAATGGTTTGGCGCGACGCTGGCGCCGGAATATGAGCGAGCGCTGAAGGAAAATGGCCTTATCGACTGTGTCTTGGCGTATCGTCAGGGCGTCGGCAGCAATGTCGATCAGGCCAAGTCTCTTTTCGACGAAGTGAAGCAACGGCGTGACTGCGTCTGCCTCGCTTTCGATATCAAGGGGTTCTTCGACCATATTCAGCACGTCGAGTTGCTTCGGAATTGGAAGATTGTCGCGGGCGCCAATCGCTTGCCAGATCACGCTTTCCGTATCTTCAGGCGAATGACTCGATTCGAGTGGGTTGAGCTGGAAGAACTTTACGAGGTGCTCGGCCGTTCCGCGCCGGTAAAGGGCCGACTTTGCACCATTGAGGAATTTCGAATGCTCGTCCGCATGAAGGGCGATCTCATTCGGCGGAACGAGGAGGCGTTCGGCATTCCACAGGGATCACCTCTCTCAGGTCTTCTGGCCAACATTTCCATGCTGGATTTCGATCGGGTCATGCATCGGTATCTCGCGAAGCGCGGCGGAAGCTATCGACGCTATTCGGATGATATCGCAATCGTTCTGCCCCCTGATGCAGACGAGGCACTTGTGAAGCGTCATCTCGCGTCCCGCCTCAAGAAGATCGGTCTGCGGATCAACGAGCGAAAGACGGAGCGCTCGGCGTTTTCGCTCAATGCGGCAGCAGCCTGTGACAAGCCATTCCAGTATCTTGGTTTCGTCTTTGACGGGCGCCGCGTGCTTGTCCGGGCGTCCTCCCTGAATCGCTATTACAGAAAAATGGCGAGCGGCATTCGCGCGAAGGCGGCAGCGGCGCGGTTGCGCGGTGTTTCGTCAGGCAACATGTTTCTGCGGCAACTTTATAAGCGCTACACTCATTTTGGGCAGGGAAGGAACTTCCCGCGCTATGCACTGCGTGCTGCAGCGATGTTCGACTCGCCGGACATACGCCGTCAAATCGCGCCGCATATGGCGCATTTCAAGCGCTATCTCCGCCAGGCGACTGGCGCGGCTTAATGAGGCCACCTGACGACGGCGGACGGCCATTCTGGATAGACTAGATCGCTGAAGCTCGCGCTGCACTGTGTTCCAGCTGGACGTTGCCGATCGCGTATGCCGCCGTTCCGGTTTGCTTTGTCAAGCCGAGCGACTTCGGCCACGCATGCTCGGCAATCTTGCAGTAGAGATTGGTGCGTTCTGCAATGGTCTCGGCAGTCATTGATCTATGCGGAGTTGTTGAAAAAGGATGGTGCGGCTTCGCTCCGCGCAGGTGCAGTTTGCCATTGTAGGCGGCAGAGGACAGACTCGCGGCCAAGGAGTTTTGAGCCGCATAGGCCTGAACCTTCCGATCGTATCCACCATCGCGAAGGCTAGCATTCAGGCGTTTTGGCAAGATCACGAGAGCGCCGAGTCGTTCGCGGTCTTCCTTCCATTTCGCAGAGTTCGGGAAGTGCGATTGAAAATCGTGATAGTTCGCCATCACGTGTTCAATCTCAGGCTTAGCGCCGGCCCCGAACAACGCTGTAAGGTCATCCTTGCCTTTCACGGTTCGCTCGAAGTGATCAGTCAGACGGCAGAGGAAATACCGTATCCAAACTTTGTTGGTTTTGCTGAGAGTAGGCGCGTCCTCGGGGCTGAACGTTGGGCTTTCCGCCAACAGCCCGCGCAACATCCCTGAAAGGTTGTCCCCTGTGTTGCGCGAGGCAACACCAATCGCTTCGCATATCTTCTCAAGCTTCTGACCATGCGTTTGACACCAGCCTTTGCCCCAAGCAGACCGTATCGCCATGCAATCGAGAAACCGCGAAACGATCTGAAGATCCGTCTTCCAGTTGGTCTTCTTTCCAGGCTTCATCACCGCAGCCGCGAGCGCGTCGATTAGTGGAACCTTCAGGAGTGAGGCCGAGTAAAAGCCGGCGAAATCGCGCGAGAACGTTCGCTGCGCCGCCACGATCTCTTCGAGCGAGTCAACAAAGGGGAAGAAGTCCTTTTTGAAAAGCTCAGGCACTCGCTCTTCGCCGTGCGCGACCTGCGGCAGGTTTACGTGCGCCCATTCGTAGGGCTCCTTCAGGATGGTTTTGGTCTTTTCGAAGTCGCCCCTGCCGTGGCGGCCCGCTAGCCAAGCCATCATTGCGAGCCGTTCTGCTTCAAGACCGGCTGAAGTCGGGTTGAGCCCATAGGCAAGTGCTGCCTTACTCCGTGCATCTTTCCAGTTCTGGAGAAATCCTCCTTTTTGCCAGGCTGAGACCTGCATCGTGACCCGGCTTCGAAAAACGTCAGCACCAGTCAGGGGAAAGCCTCGCGTATTCACGCGGTCGAACAAGGTCTGGTCGTCAAACGGGCTGGTATCCAATAGATCGACGACGAAGACGTGCTGCAGCACCCATTCGGCAAAATCCGCAATCTCGTCCGCATCATCACCGATCGCGCTTTGAACGCGGTCGTCAATGATACGATAAGCTTCCGCAAGACGCGCCATATCGGTCGTCTCTTTTCTTGCTTTGCGGGGGGCGGGGGACTCCGCCGCCGCCTTGGTCACCGCGTCTCTGAACCCCGGCACTGCCATGACGAAATTTTGCGGTGTTGGATCGAGGAGAGCATTGATTCGCTCGCGGACTTCGCTGGTCCCGGTCTCTGCGAGAACTTTCAAAAGGAGGATGAGCGTGGTCGTTCGCTGTTGACCATCCACGAGGCGAAGTGGTGCGTTAGGCTCTTCCCCTGCGCTTGTTACGATCATGCCGAGGAAGTATTCGCCTTCGTCACGCAGGCTGAGGCCGCCCTGCTGCCAGCAGCGAACGAGGTCGTCGACCAATAGACGGATATGCGTGTCAGGCCACGCGTAAGCGCGTTGGTAGGTGGGGATCGCGAAGCGGCGATCCTCAAAGAACGCCTCTACCGTTTTGACTTTAGCTTCGGCGTCCCACATTCCCCGACCCCAGTAGTTGTTAGGGGATGTTAACTATACTGTAAGTCCGCTGTCACGAAGTCAGCGCGTCAGGCGCTCGTACCGACGTTCTTCAAGACATCAGTCAGACGGGGCGGCGCCTGCAGCGTGGTTTGATACAGTTCCAATTTAGATACCTTTGGTATCTATAATTGTCGCCTTGTAAACCCGGCTATGGTTTGATAAGTGGGCAAAAGAGATACCCATGGCATCGGAAACCTCCTCTAAGCTGAACCGTCTCCAGCAACTCCTTCCGGAAGGAATGGTAGTCGATGCAGCGTGGCTGGAAGCGAACGGGTACAGCCATCCCCTGCGCCAGAAGTACGTCGCTAATGGCTGGCTGGAGATATTGGCGCGCAGTGTCTATCGGCGGCCGGCAGCGAAGCTCGTCGGGACTGAGCGGGATGGCGGTGACGTTGAGTGGCGGCTTGTTGTCTTGTCGCTTCAGAATCTCATGCGCGTCGGCGTGTCCGTCGGCGGGCGCACCGCCCTCGACCTGCAGGGCTTTGCTCACTACCTGCCGGCAAAGGGCCCGCGCGAGGTGCATCTCTATGCCTCCGAGCGTCTTCCCGGGTGGCTCGACAAGCTTCCTGCCAGTGGACGCTTCGTCGTCCACAAGCAAAATCGCCTCTTCGATCATGGCGGACGGGGGCTGTCGCACGTCGGGGTCAAGGTGAAAGCCGGCGGCGCTAATGACAGCCTCTCCGGCGCAAGCTTCGCGCAGATGCCGTGGGGCCACTGGAATTGGCCGCTCACCCTGTCGACGCCAGAGCGCGCCATCCTGGAACTGGTCGATGAACTGCCCGAGCATGAAAGCTTTGAACAGGTGGATGCGTTGATGAATGGTCTCGCCACCTTGAGCCCACGACGCCTTCAGGTGTTGCTGGAGGCGTGTCAGTCGATAAAGGTGAAACGGCTATTCCTGTTTCTGGCCGAGCGCCATCGTCATGCCTGGTTCAAGCGGCTGGACGTGACGCGCATCGATCTTGGGTCGGGCAAGCGCGCTCTGGTAGAGAGCGGAAAGTACGACTCGAAATACAAGATCACCGTTCCGCAATTCCTGATGGACAGGACTGATGGTCTCTGAGGTCTACCGCGCGCAGGTTCGCCTGCTGGTCCGTACGCTGCCCTTTGTGGCGGAGGAAGAGTGCTTTGCTCTGAAGGGCGGGACTGCGATCAACCTCTTCATCCGCGACGTTCCGCGTCTGTCGGTCGACATCGATCTGGCCTACCTGCCGGTCGAGGACAGGCCGACATCGCTTGTTGCGATCGAAGCAGCGTTGAAGCGTATCAGGCAGCGCCTGCTCGCGGGGCTCCCTCAATCGCAGGTGCAGGTGACGCGGACAGGTGAGGGGACTGTCACGGGACTGCTGGTCGCGCAGGGCGGCGTGCAGGTGAAGATCGAGGTGACGCCGGTCATCCGCGGCAGCGTCTATCCGCCGAGTCTCCTCACGGTCAGTAAAAGTGTCGAGGACGGATACGGCTTTGCCGAGATGCAGGTTGTGTCGTTCGCGGATCTCTATGGCGGCAAGCTGGTGGCGGCGCTGGACCGGCAGCATCCGCGCGACCTGTTCGACGTGCGCGACCTTCTTCGCAACGAAGGAATCGACGACAGCCTGCGCGCCGCTTTTGCCGTCTACATGATCAGCCATCATCGGCCGATGGCGGAGGTATTGACCGTACATCCAAAGAACCTCACCCATGATTTCGAGCACGGGTTTGCGGGCATGACCGATGACGCGGTCACACTCGCCGACCTCGAACAGGCGCGCACCGATCTCGTGGCGACGATCGTCGGCGGCATGCCAGACAAACACCGGCGGTTGCTTCTGTCCGTAGAGGCGGCAAAGCCCGACTGGACGCTGCTTGGCATCGCTGGTGTCGAGACGCTGCCGGCCGTCCAGTGGCGCCTTCAGAACATTGGCAAGCTCACCGACGCGCGCCGCGCCGAAAACGTAGCGCAGCTAGCTGGCGTATTGCGCGTTGAGACAAAATAAGCGCGCTGCGCCCTCGTTCCGACGACGAAGCCGCGGTCGCTCACAGCGCCAAAGCAGCTACAATATGCTTGTTGAGTGGAATGCGCCACGCTTACAGATTGGTGGTCTCGTCGTTCCGGCAGTTTTAGCCAGTCGTGGTAGGGGCGGTGTTCGCGGTGACCTCCCTCCGTCAGTCGTTCCATTCCGTCGGACAAGTCCGCCAAGGCCACGATACGGCGTGCGAAAGATCTGGTCGTGCGCTTCCAAATTTAAGCCGTGGAGCCTGCGCCTCAAACGCTGCGAAATGACACACGACGGCGCGTATGCTTGCGCATTAGCACAAGTAGCCGCCACGGCTTGAAAGAGTTCTCTTTTTGTTCTAAACATGACTGCCGCATCGGCAGGCGGCTCGTCGGGACTGCGCGGCTTTAACCTGGAAGCCACAATCCTTATGTCAAGGGGTAGTGGTGGTCATGTAAAGACCCACAACATTTGGCGCTTTTCCCTTCCCAGCTTTCCGGCGAGCCGGCAACATGAGATGGGGCACGGGATCCGAGCTACGCGCAACTGGAGGCGCATGTGTAATGGGGGCGAGTTCGAATAAGACCAAGGCATTGCAGCAGCCGCGTCTGGCGCTGATCACGCGTCTCCAAAAGGACGTCGAAGCCGACGTCGTTTGCTCTGACAATCTCAAATTTATGCGCAAGCTGCCTGACGAGTCGATGAAGCTCATCGTGACCTCGCCGCCGTACAACATCGGCAAGGAGTACGAAACGAGGAAGTCAGAAGAGAAGTACCTGGAAGAGCAAGCCGGGTGCATCGCTGAGGCGGTTCGCTTGCTGCATCCCAACGGTTCGATCTGCTGGCAGGTGGGGAACCACGTAAACAATGGCGAGGTCCTGCCGCTCGATATTCTGCTCTATCCTCTGTTCAAAAATCACGGCCTCAAACTTCGAAACCGGATCGTCTGGACGTTCGGTCACGGTTTGCATTGCCAGAAGCGATTTTCAGGACGCCACGAGACGATCCTGTGGTTCACGAAGTCAGATGACTACACTTTCAACCTCGATCCAGTTCGCATTCCCTCGAAGTATCCAGAGAAAAAGCACTTCAAGGGGCCGAGCAAAGGTAAGATATCCAGCAACCCATTGGGTAAGAACCCGACGGACGTCTGGGAAATCCCTAACGTCAAATCCAATCACGTCGAAAAAGTTGAACACCCTTGCCAGTTTCCTGTTGGTCTAGTTGAGCGACTCGTGCTCGCGATGACCAACAAGGGGGACAACGTGTTGGATCCGTACATCGGAGTAGGGTCGTCGGCTATTGCGGCGCTCAAGCATGGGCGTGGTGCGTTCGGCTGCGACCTTGATCGCGAATACATCGACATAGCATGGGAGAGGATTCATCAACTCCGGGCAGGCGTGCTTCGCACGCGACCGATGAACAAGCCCGTGTATGATCCCAACGCAAAGGAGGCTGAATGAAGTTAGCCTTTACTGCGGGGGAGCACAGTGCTGCCCACGAATGGGAGCAGCGTGATCTGTTTGAATGGATCACCGACGTTTTTGAAGCCCCTGGCATCGCAATCCGAAAAGGCGCGCAAACGGCCATCAAGGAACATGTCACCACGGAGTTGCTGAATGAGGGATGGGCGATGGATGCCCGTCTGGATCAAGAAGCCAATCTGCGCGTGACGGCTATGCGGGACGACATCGCGTTTCAGCTTCAGATGGGAAATATGAGCCGCGCGCCATACGACCTTCTGAAGATGCAATACCTTTGCACTAGCGGCAAAATCAATCTCGCAGCGATAGCCCTTCCGACCAAGAAGGCGGCCAAAGTGATGGGTGACAATCTAGCCAACGCCGAGCGCATCGCGCGCGAACTCAAATTGTTCAGTAAAGTGATCACCGTCCCGGTCCTAGTTATTGCGTTCGATTAAGAGAGGGCACGAATGGGATACGCGATAAAAATCACGCCACGCGCCGAGCGCGAAGCCATAATCAAAAAGCGGCTTGAATCGGCCGACCAGAAGGAAGACTTCCACGCCTTCAGGGACAAGACGACCGAACTGAAGAGAATTCGCGTCGCCATCGATCTTCCGGTCTATCGGATGGAGAATTTTCGCACGTACACCGACCAGCGCGAGATCATCGCGAAGGAAAAGCTGGATTCGGACTACTTCGCGAAAGGCCAAGAACTTCAAACGGTTCAACAGAAGCAGCACGACATACTTGCGCAACTCGCGTCAAAAGGCACAGGCAAGGTCACTCCCGTGATCGAGGTACTGAAGAAGGACGGTCAACAGGAGCGACTCCTGATTTCCGCGTCCGGGGTTGTCATCAACGGCAACAGGCGATTGGCAGCTCTGCGCGAACTTGGCGAACCGTATGTGGACTGTCTGGTATTGCCTGCCGATGCTACCGCGGACGAGATCGTGGACATTGAAGCCGCTCTGCAGGGCAAGCCCGACACCAAATTGGATTATGACTGGATTGGCGATGCGCAGCTGATCAATCGCCTGATGCTGATGCACGGCTCTGCGAAGGAAGTTGCTAGCAGGCTCAATCGTACAGAAACGGAAATCAAGAACGTGTTGTCTGCTTTCACCGAGGCAGACATCTACCTTCGCGACTGGGCGGAAGCACCAGAGGAATATAGCAGGATCAAGGAAGACGCGGAGCAGCTCTTCAAAGACCTTCCGAAGCTTCTTCAGGCCAAGGACCAGGCCCTACAGCAAGGAAGCAGAGCTATCGCCTATTCACTTTTCGAAAACCGCGACAAGCTGAATACTCGCCTCTACAACTTCAATGCCGCCATCGGCAAACTTGCTGACGACGTGTTGCAACGCCTCGCGGAAACGTTGGAAGTTCCAATAACAGCGAGTGGAGACGAGGTTGATGACCTTGCGGTTGATTTCTCTGACGAGAACGAAATCGACTACACCGCACTGATTGAGCGGCTCAAGGACGACGAGACGAAAGAAGAAACCATCGAGGCGCTAGTCGAAGCTTGCCAGTCAGCGATCGATGCTCAGGCGGGTAAGAAATCTTCCAAGGCCGCGCTGAAGGCTATCACGCAGGCGCACTCGAAACTCGTCTCCGTCGATCTTTCGACGGCGGGGCCTGAAACGCGTCCTGGAATGAAGAAGCAGTTGGAGGCGATCGCCGCTCTCGTGGAACGGCTTCAGGCGAAATTGAAGGCGCAGAACGATTGACTGTAGAGCCCGACAATATCTCGATCATCTACGACAGCGCCCGGGTCACTGGCAAATTCTCCGCTCAACCAGGATTCACCTCGTCCATCATCAACCGCTTACGACAGAGAGCGCTTGAATTGGCGATGGACGCCGACGCTACGCAATCCTCGGTCGAGGTGGGTTGGCCTGACGCGCTTTCGTTGATCCGGGAGTTTGGCACAAAGACTTCGCAATCAACTCTTGGCTTTCGTTTTGTCCCCACGGGCGAAGCCGCCGACCGCATCAAAGAGTTTTCCGACAGCTTCCGGAAGGCAAGGGCGGCGCAAGGCACCCTCAAAACGGACATCACCACTCAGGAGATTGAGAAGCGCTTGATCGACGCTGGCTTCATTAAGCGGAGCCTCAAGCCGTTTCAGTTGCGCGACCTGCAGATACTGCTGAGTCTTCCCAATGGCGCGAACTTCTCAGTTCCAGGCGCGGGCAAGACGACCGTCACTTTCGCGCTACATGTGCTTACTCGCACGGATACGAGCCATATTCTGATCATTGCGCCGAAATCAGCTTTTCCCGCTTGGCGTGAGATTGTTGATGAGTGCATGGCGAATGGATCCCCGCACCACGGGGACGCGCCCTTCAAGGTGTTGGATACGCGTAGCGACATAGACAAGGAGCTTCGCGCCGGCGGCACACGGTTCATCATTTCCTATGATCTAGCAGTGCGCCAGCAGTCGGTGCTGACGAACTATCTCGCCCGCAACCAAGTGCATCTCGTGCTTGATGAGTCCCATCGGATGAAGGCGGGCTTAGCCTCCCAGAGAGGCGCATTTCTCCTTGCGACGTCAAGTCTTCCCATCCGCCGCGATATTCTCTCGGGCACACCCATGCCGCAGAGCCCAAGTGATCTCGCATCACAACTGGCCTTCCTTTGGCCGGGCCATGGCTACGATCTAAGAATTCAACGGGGAGAAGCACCGCGCGACGTTCTTGGAAACCTGTACGTGCGAACTACGAAGACCGAACTGGGACTTCCGAAGGCGGAGCGCTTTTTCCACGACGTAGAAATGGCACCAGGCCAACTTGCGCTCTATTCGATAGTGCGTAGCGAGGCGCTGCGGCAGTTCACCAAGACGGTCTCCAGTGGGAAAATCGGCATCGAGTATATGCAGGCCCGCAAATCGGTCATGCGTCTGCTTCAACTATCAATCAACCCGACGCTGGCCCTGACTGCTATGTCCGGCGATGGCTCCCTTAAGTCCGGCATCGTCGATCAGGTGATGGACGAAGGCGTATCGCTAAAGCTCCAGGCCGTCTCTTCACATGCCCGGAAGTTAGCTTCGGAGGGGAAGAAGGTCGTCATTTGGACGATCTTCACTGACACCATCCGCTCATTGGTCACGGAGCTGGCAGAACTCAACCCCGTGTTTCTCCATGGCGGAGTTCCCATCGGTGAGCCATCCGATCCCGAAACGCGGGAAGGTAAGCTTCTCCGCTTTCACACCGATCCGAATTGCTGGGTATTAGTTGCGAACCCAGCCGCGGCTGGTGAAGGGATATCCCTTCATACTGTCTGTCACAACGCGATCTACGCCGACCGAAGCTACGTCTCCACGCACTACCTTCAGTCGATTGATCGCATTCACAGACTTGGCCTTCCGCCTGATCAAGAGACTCACATCCATATCTACCGCACACGCGCTCCCGCGCAGATTGGTAGTATCGATCTTTCGGTGGGGCGTAGGCTTGCTCTTAAGATCCGCGGCCTCGAACAGACACTCGGTGACCCTGACCTCCACGAGATCGCGTTCGACGAGGAAAGCGCGGACGATCCAATCGACTACAGTGTTGAACTACAGGACATCGTGGATCTGATTGAGGAACTCGAAGGCAAAGCCGATCTCTCGGCTGAAGAGGCCTAGCCGTGGTTGGCACGGAGCGCCTTTTCAGAATGCCCGCCTTCGAGGGCTTGAGGCTTATTCGACGCGCCCTCGCCGAAACCCCGAACGCTCCAATCGAGGAAATCGTCCTTGCGCTGAAAGTGACAGAGGCTGATGCCGCCGCGCTCGACTTTGATGCCTCCATTGAGCTGCACGAATTTGTTGAACAGTGCGACGTCGAAAGCGGCGATTTCTACCGCACCTGCATTCGGGGTGTGGTGCTGTCGAGGTTTCCGGTCTGGGTGAAGACAATGCGATATGGCAGGCAGAACCTTGCCGCCAAGTTGCGCGACTCAGACCGCGACAGTCTGTCGGTTTTCGAGGGGTCCGGGCTGCTAGCTACGCCTCCATCGCCGGATGTCGTTAAGTGGTGGGATTTGGTAGCGAACGAAGTGAAACTTGCGGTCGATCTAGAGTTTATGGAGCAGGCCCGCGACGCAGAACTGCGAACAATCGAGTACGAGAGGGCGCGCCTTAAGAAGCTTGGCGTTGAGGCGGAGCCCGAGTGGAAGGGCTTCGACGATAACACCGCAGGTTACGACGTGCTGTCGTACGAGCCCGGCCAACCGCTCATCAACAAACTGATCGAAGTGAAGTCAACGCGCGCGACGCCGATCAAGTTTAAGCTAACCAGGAACGAGTGGCGCAACGCGCTCAAGTACAAGGACTCCTACTTCTTTTACATCTGGGACGTGCGCAAGGATCCGCCAGTTCTGCATGTTCGAACTGTGGCGCAAGTTGAGCCGCACATTCCGACCGATAATGCGAAAGGAGAATGGGCGAATGTCGATATTCCACTCGGGGCGGCGAACTAGCGCTTAAAACAGTCGCCTAAGGTTCCACCGTTTCCCGAAACAACAAAGCAGCACTCAGCCTCAACTGTTTTGACTTTTAGCGCCCCTTTTTTTTGTTTGGCCGCCGCGGCCCTGATAATACTCGCTATCGCATTTGCCGCAGACGAATAAACGCGGGACCCGAACAGCTTCACCGCAGTCCAATGTCATCAATCCCGGATCCGGTTGCGGGTTGTCGACGCCATTGGACTTACAGCTCAACAGAGAATTGCGGGCGTCCCTAGTTAGCTTGGTCCGGCTTGATGGATCCGAACCCGAGACGTCTCTGAGGTTGCGTGGCTCCGGAAGGTATGCCCCGGCGCGACCGGCTTAGCTATTGTGTAACCGTCCGGTCTGAGCGACCTTACGGTGGCGGGGATAAGGGTCATTCTGGATGGATCGGGGCGGATCGTGTCCGCTTGTCTATCGTGGACGCGATCCCACCATGTCCGACCATAAGCCTGGAAGGGTACGCCGTAGTTACTCCGATACATTCAAGCGCCAACTGGTGGCGGAGACGCGTGAGCCTGGCGTCTCGATTGCCCTGGTTGCAAGGCGGCACGGCATCAACTCCAACGTGGTGTTCGGCTGGCTGCGGGACCCACGTTTTGGCGGCAAGGCTGCGCCGGTGGAGTTCCTGCCGGTTGCGACCAGCGTGGCGCCGATGATGGCGCCCAGTCCGGAGAAGCGGCGGGACCCGCTGGACCTGACCGTTGAGTTCCCCGGAGGCATGCGCGTCCATTGCCGGGATGAGCCGTCTCTGATCGTCGTCCTCCGGGCTGCACGGCGCTCATGATCCCGGTTCCAGTCTCGACGCGGGTTTGGCTGGCGGCGGGCGTTGGTCTGAGCCCCTAGGCTCCCTCACCCATTCGGAGAGTCCAAGGGTTTCATAACTCGGTTTTTCTCACGATGCGAGCGCG
>CAZJZQ010000040.1:2486-24933 GCA_964550535.1 uncultured Rhizobium sp. | reverse complement strand
TATTGCGCGAGCCGGACTTCACCCTTCTGACCGCAACACCAATCACCGCCCTGACATCTGGAAGCTTTGAGGCCTTCAAGACCTCCCTCGATCAGGGCGAGGCCATTATGGGGCTGTTGGAGTCTCCGCCGGAGAAATGAGGCTCTATCCTGCGTTTTTTCTGCGGTGTTCGCTGCGAAGAGATTGAAATCGTTCGCGAAGAAAATTTGGAGGCTCCGGTCTGTCCTTCGGTTTGACGCCGGTGAGTGCGGAAACTCTTCCTCCGCAAGGCGGGGATGAGTTGCGCCGGTGCGGATTGAGACGTCCGCCTTTGAGCCGGTCTCAGACGCCGGCTTTTCGTTTTGGCTTTTCGGCGTCGCCCGTAGGGTCCAGCAGGGAGAGCTGGCGGGGGGCGAGTTCGACCTGGGGCGGGGCTTCGATGGATTTCTGGCCGCTGGCGAATTGCAGTTCCTCGAACTTGCGCGCGGCGGGAAGGACGCGGCCTTCGAAGGAGCCGACCATGTCGTTGTAGGCCTTGGTCGCGTTGGACAGGCCGCCGCCGACGCGGGTGATGTGTTCAAACATCTTCATCAGGCGGTCGTGCAGGTCGCGGCCGAGCTTTGCGGCCTGTTCGGCGTTGGCGGCCATCTGTTCCTGACGCCAGCCATAGGCGACGGACTTGGCCAGCGCGATCAGCGTGGCGGGCGTGGCGATCATCACATTGTTGCGCCAGGCGTAGTCGAAAATCTCGCGGTCATGCTCCAGCACGGCGGAGTAGAAATTCTCGCCCGGCAGGAACATCACTACGAAATCCACCGTCTCCGGAATATCCTTCCAGTAGTCTTTGCGCGACAGCGAGGCGACATGCGCCTTCACGCGCGCGGCGTGGGCGGCGAGGCGCTGCTTGCGGCGCGAGGGATCGTTCTCTTCAGAGGCCGCAAGATAATCCTCCAGCGACACTTTCGAGTCGATCACAAGGCAACGGCCGCCGGGCATGTTGATGATGACGTCCGGGCGGATGCGGCCGGTTTCGGTGTTGGCCGATGTCTGTTCGGTGAAGTCGGCGTGCGGAGAGAGACCCGCAATCTCCAGCACGTTGCGCAACGTGCCCTCGCCCCAGCGGCCGGCGCCGCGCGTGGAGTTGAGCGCGCTGGACAGTCTGGTCGTCGACTCGGCGGCCAGGCGCGCGGTTTCGCCAACTGATTTCAGTTGTTCGTCGAGGCGCGCGCGATCTTCGGTGCGGACTTTTTCGATTTCGGCCACTTTCTCGCGGAACTGGCCGAAGGTTTCCTGGATCGGTTGCAGCAGTTTGCCGAGTTCGCCCGCGGCGCCTTCCTTGTGCTTTTTCAGCGTTTCATCGGCGGTCTTGATGAACTGCTCCTGCGACTTCTGTAGCGCCTCTGCGGCCAGGGCGCGGAAGCGGGCTTCGTTGTCGGCCTGCACCTTGGCCATGTGTTCGCGTTCACGCGCGAGGGCGGCTTCGCGTTCGCCCATCTGCGCGGCCTGTGCGCCGGCCTTGTGTTCTGCGGTCTCGGCGCGCGTGCGCAGAGCGTCGGCCTGTTTCGCGAGATCGGCGCGTTCAGCCTTGTGCGCGGCGGCGTCGGCCGCACGCTCCTTGCGCTCGCGGTCGAGTTCCGCGTCGAGACGTGCAAGCTGGGGCGCGGCGTCGCGGCGCGAGAACAGCGCGAAACCGATGGCGGCGATCGCGACGATGAGAAGGGCGGCGTGGATCAGATCAAATGTCATCCGCGCAGTGTAGTTCCGTTTTTGTTCAGAACAATGGGAAAGGGGTTAAGGGCCGATGCCCCTGTGCAGCCGCTGCGCGGCTGGCCCCCTTCGTCTCGCGCGCAAGAGAGCGCCAGCCACTTCCCCCCGCTTCGCTGGGGCAGAAAACGCGGGCGTCGTATCTACCGCCGCGACGCCATTGCGGCTGCGATGGTGCCGTCGTCGAGGTGGTCGAGTTCGCCGCCCACGGGGACGCCGTGGGCGAGGCGGGTGACTTTCACAGGGACGTGGGCGAGGCGGTCGGTGATGTAGTGGGCGGTGGTCTGGCCCTCCACCGTCGCGTTGAGGGCGAGGATGACTTCCCTCACCTCTCCTGACGACGCGCGCGTGACGAGGCTGGAGATGTTGAGATCGTCGGGGCCGACGCCGTCGAGCGCGGAGAGCGCGCCGCCGACGATGTGATAGCGGCCCCTGAACACGCCCGAGCGCTCCATCGCCCAGAGGTCGGCGACGTCTTCAACCGCGCAGATGATGGCGAGGTCACGGCCGGGCGCGGCGCAGACGGAGCACGGGGAGACGGTGTCGAAGTTTCCGCAGATCTCGCACGGGCGGACTTTGGCGGCGGCGTCCGCGAGCGCGGCGGCGAGCGGGCCGAGGAGCTGGTCCGGCTTTTTCAGGAGGTGCAGCGCGGCGCGGCGCGCGGAACGCGGCCCCAGCCCCGGCAGCTTGGCCAGGAGGTCGATCAGGCGAAGGATTTCCGGGCCGGCGGTGCGGTTGATCATGGGACGCGTCAGTGGCTGGTGGGCGGGCGACTCAACAGTCGTCCCTCATACCCGATGTGGCTCAGATAGTCGCTCAAGGCGATGCGGGAAACCGCTTGCGGAATGTGACGCAGGCGCCGTCATGCTGACAGCTGCCGCCAGTGGCGGCGAGGGAAGCAGCGTTACCTCGGCTTCTTGCGCGTGCGCGACGCCTGCGCCCGCGCCGCGCGGCGGCAGTGGGCGGCGAGTTCTTCGTAGTCGCCGTTGACGATGTAGTCGCGGATGAAGTCGATGTTGGCGACGCGATCCATGAAGTTGACGAACATCCAGTCGACGTCCTCCTTCGCCACCAACTCCCGGCGCGACAGGCCGGAGACGAATTCGAGGAAGTTGAGCAGGTCGATCAGCTCGCCCTCCAGATCGCGGGGCACGCCGGGGGATGCGAGTTCCGCCTTCAGCGCGGCGAATTCGGGGGAGTCCGGATAGGCCAGCACGAAACGGATGCGGCGATAGCGGCCGGCCTCGAAGAACATGTGGAAGAGTTCGCGCACCTGCTCGGTCTGGCGCATGCGCTCGGAGCGGAGATAGCGGAACAGGCCGAACAGGCCCGCCAGCAGCGCCGCGACGAAGGTGAAGGCCGAAGCCCAGTTGCGCGCGATCTCCGACCAGTAGAGCGCGGCGTCGCCGTTCACGAAGTTCTGCATCGCATCATCCCCGCGGGCGCGCCCTGCCCTCGCGGCGGCCTGCGCCATGGATCTGCGCGGCTTTTACGCGATGGGCAAGCGGGCGGCCGAAGACCAAGCAGCCTTCAGTCTTCCGGCGGCGACCAGTCAGTCACGGGACGCAGGGACTTCGTGCCCGGCAAGCGTTCAAACACGCTGCCCACGGGTGAATCGAGCAGCGGCACGATGGCCGGGTCGTAATTGGCGATGGTGTTCACATCATAGACGCCGTGATTGCCGGCGTCGTCCATATAGTCCTGCGTTTCATCGCCCGACGTGAAACGCCAGCCGCTGTCCTGCGGTCCTTCGGGACGCTCGCGGTACATGAAGCCCACGGGCTTTCCAGCGACCGTGATGCGGTCGCTGGCGACACATCCGCCGCGCCCGGGGGCGAGCGGCCGGATGTCCTCGGCCTTGATCCTGAACCGCTTCTGCATGGGCCATCCTCCTGCCGCTGCGCGGCGGTTTCAGGCGCGCCAGAGAGCTACGCAGCAGCTACTCGTCGCGGACTGTGCGTTCCTTGCGCTCGTGACGCTCCTGCGCCTCAAGGCAGAGGGTGGCGGTAGGGCGCGCTTCGAGGCGCTTCACGCCGATCGGCTCGCCCGTTTCCTCGCAGTAGCCGTAATCGCCCGTGTCGATGCGGCGCATCGCCGAGTCGATCTTGTTGATCAGCTTGCGCTGGCGGTCGCGGGTGCGCAGTTCGAGCGCCCGGTCCGCCTCCGACGCGGCGCGATCCACGAGATCGGGGATCGGCGCGACGTTTTCCTGCATGCCGCTGATCGTGTCGCGGTTGCCCTGGAGAATGTCGTCCTTCCAGGCTTGCAGCTTTTCCTTGAAGTATTTGAGCTGCTTTTTGCTCATGTAAGGCTCATTCTCGGTGGGCCGATATGTGGCCGTCCTCGAAGAACTCATGCTGTAACTCCCTGCCGGGACTTGCCCGAAAGACCCCGCCCTTGGCCGCGCGGATATATCCGAGTCAGGATCAGGCGTCCATGTCCCTTTTTAGCAACGCTAGGCGAAATTTCCTGCAAGTTTCAGGACTGTAGCAATTCTGTTGCACAGCTTTCGCGTAGTTGAGGCACGCTGCGCCGCAGCATTGCCCGTTCCAGGCGATGTTTCCCTTGAGGCAAGGTTGGGCGGGCCATTGCGCCGGCTCAAGCCGAGGCGGCGCGCTCCAGCTTGGCCGCTTCGACAGCGGCGCGGACCTCGGCCCACTCCAGGGTCCGGTCGAGGTCGGTATCCCCGCTGGGACCGCGTTCTTCGGCCAGCGCGCCTTTCAGGCGCTGGAGATCGCCCAGCGTCGGCCCCCTGCCGAGCAGCGAGACTTGCAGACGGTCCAGGGCGTCCAGAAGGCGGTTGCCCTTTTTCAGCGCGCGGGCGCGGCCTTCCGGTCCTCCGGCGGACTGGAGAAGGAGGAGCGCGCTGACGCCCGAAACATTGCCTGCGGCCTGCGCGGCCGCGGCGGGAGCCGCAGAAGCGGCGGCGCCAACGCCCGACATGAACGCGCCAAAGCCGCCGGCAGCCGGCTTCGCGGAACCGGAAGCGGCCGGGGTCGAGGATGGAGTCGTCGAGCTGACCTTCATGGGCAGGGTTCTCCACCCGTCAAAATTTGCCGCGTTGGTTAACGGCGGCTTAAGGGAGGTGAAACGCCCGTTAGGACGGCGTTCAGTCCGGTTAAGGCTTTGTTGCCGATTGGGGCGGCACCCTGCGCCTGAAATGCTGCGGCCAGAATGGTCGGACAATCCACAACGTCCAGCCACGCCACAGGCCCCATGCGTACAATCCTGTCCTTCATCTGCTGCATCGCGGCCGCCATCGCCCCCGTTTTCACGGCGGCGGCGTCGACGCGCATCAAGGACATCGTCGATGTCGAAGGCGTCCGCGACAACCTGCTGATGGGCTATGGCATCGTCATGGGCGTGAACGGCACGGGCGACAGCCTGCGCAATTGTGCGTTCACCCGCCAGTCCATCGAGTCGATGATGGAGCGGATGGGCGTCAACACGCGCAACACCACGCTGAATACCGCCAACGCCGCCGCCGTGATGGTGACCGCCAACCTGCCCCCCTTCTCCACCAATGGCAGCCGCATCGACGTGACGGTTTCCGCGATGTGCGATTCCGACAGCCTTGAAGGCGGGCAACTGATCGCCACGCCGCTTCTGGGCGCGGACGGACAGGTCTATGCGGTGGCTCAGGGCGCGGTGGCCGTAGGCGCCTTCACCGCCAGCGGCGCAAGCGGCACGAGCCTGACGCGCAACATCCCGACCAATGGCCGCATTCCCAGCGGCGCGCTGATCGAGCGCGAACTGCGCCATGATTTCGCGGGCCAGCAGGAAGTCCGTCTGGCGCTGCGCAATCCTGATTTCACGACGGCCAACCGCATCGCCGGGGCGATCAACGCCTTCCTTGGCGCGCAGGCGGCTTCGGCGCTCGACCCCGCCACGGTGCGCCTGCGCCGCCCGGAAAGCGTGCGCGACATGGCGCAATTGATGTCGGAAGTCGAACTGCTTCAGATCAAGCCGGACCAGCCGGCGCGCATCGTTATCAATGAGACCACGGGCGTCGTGGTGATGGGCGACAATGTGCGTGTCTCCACCGTCGCCATCGCGCAGGGCAATCTGACCGTGCAGGTGCAGGAAACGCCTGCGGTGAGCCAGCCGAACGCATTCGGCCAGGGCCAGACCGTGGTGGTTCCCCAGACCGATATAGCGGTCGCAGAAGACACGGCGAACCTCGCCATTGTCGGCGGCGACGGCGTGCCGCTGCGCGAGCTGGTGTCCGGGTTGAATGCGCTGGGCGTCAGTCCGCGCGACCTGATCTCCATCCTGCAGGCCCTGAAATCCTCGGGCGCGCTGCAAGCCGAAATCGAAGTGATGTGATGGCCGAACTTCCGCTTCCCAACATCCCCGTCGATGTCACCGCCGCGCGGCGCAACGACCTGAGTTCGCGCGTCGCCGGTATCGGCAGCCGTGCGGAGGCGGAGAAGATCGCGCAGGAATTCGAGCGCATGTTCATCGCCGAAATGCTGCAACCTATGTTCGCGGGCATCGAGACGGACGGCATGTTCGGCGGCGGGATGGCCGAAGACATGTTCCGCCCGATGCTGCTGGATCGCTACGCCGAGAACATCGCCCAATCGGGCGGCGTGGGCATCGCGGACGCGGTGCTGGCTGAAATCCTCCGCATGCAGGGGCTCGAATAATGCTTGCCGTGACCGATAACGCCGACCGCGCTGACCAGATGCTGACCATGACCAGCCGTCTGGTGGAGATGGTGACCGAGGAAATGAAGGCCCTGCGGGACCGCCGCCTCGACGGGGCGGGCGCCAACTGGGACGAAAAGGAAAGGCTGGTTCACGCCTGGCGTCTGGAAGTCGGGTGCATCAAGGCCGACCCCAGCCTGCTCTCCGGCATTGGCGAGGAACGCAAGGCGGCGCTGAAACAGGCCTCGCAGGCTCTGGAAACCGCGCTGGAAGGCCACGCCATGGCGCTGGCCGCGATGAAGCAGGTGACCGAAGGCCTGGTGCGGTCGATCGCGTCTGAGATCGCGTCGGCGCGCGGGGCGCCTCAGGGCTATGGCCGGGGCGGCGCGGCGTCGGGCGGCGGAGGCGACAGCGCCGGCCTCGCCGTGAACGCGCGCGTTTAGGGCAAGCCCGTAACTGTTTGCTACGCAGACGCTTTGCCGCACGCCCGCAAGGCGCCCGCTGATGAGTTTTTTTCGCGTCAAGCGGAAATGCCCTCTTGATTTGCAGCCGCTGTGGCGGAAGAACAACACAGGCAGGGGCGCGCCAGGTTTTCCAGACGATCGAAAGATCAACCGGGGACCACACGAGTTCGGATCTGGTAGATGAAACGCCGTAACAAGCGCCGGACTCCGTTTGCTGTTTATGGCGCGCTGATTTTCAACGCCGCCATCTGCGCGACCCCCTTCATGGCCGCCCGTGTGCTTTCCACCGCCTATGGCGACCAGCGCCCCGCGTTCGAGGCGACGTCCGAGGCCCTCGCCGCGACCCGGCAGGCGATCGACATGCGTTTCCAGCGCCTGTCCCTGTCGTCTGATGGGCCCCCGCGCGAGGTGTGGACCAACTATGTGAAGGCCGACATCGCCGCGGGCGACATGACGTCGGCCCGTGGTTTCATTCTGGCGGGTCCGGTGATGCTGCGCGGCGAGGAAGCCGAGGCGCTGAAAGCCCGGATCGCCGTATCCAGCTCCAGCGGCGAGGACGCCGTGCTGGAAGCCGCCCTCGCCTACCTGCCCGACGATGTGCAGGAAGCGTATGAGCAGCGCACCGCCTCAGTGGTTTCGCTGTTCGACAACAACGCCACGGCTGAGGCGATCCCGGCGTCGGCCACGATACCGGCCCCTGCGGCCGCCGATGCGGATGGCGGTTATGCGCGGTTCAGCGTGCTGGGCGATCTGCGCGACCTGTCATTGCAGGCGGCGCGGTGGGCGCGCGAGGACCGCATTGACGAGTTCACCTTTGTCCTGTCCGGCGTCGGACTGGTGCTGGCCGATCCGGCGGCGGCGGATGGCGCGTCTGTCCTCCTGTCGGCGCGGCGGGCGCAGAAGCTGGACCCGGATTTCGAAGTCTATTTGCAGCGCAAGCTGTTCGAGGCGGCGCCGCCGCAGCGGCTGAAGCGGCTGCTGATGAGTGATTTCCAGACCGAGTTCGGCTATGGCGCGACCGGCCCGGCGGTGGTGGAGCAGGCGTTCAAATCGTCGGCCAACGCCGTGGCGCTGGAAGAATTCCTCGCCGACCTGCGGGTCATCCGCGACATCGCGCGCGATACCTCGCCGCTGTCGGCGGTGGCGATCCTGGCGCCGGTGGAAGACGGGCACGACCTGCGCGCGGCGCGTCTGGTGGCGGTGGCGGGCGGGGATCGCGCGGTGACGCTGGCGCGCTATTCGTCGGACAACCTTCTCTCAGCGGCGAAGACCACGATCACGTGGAGCAACGCGTTGCGTCTGCAAATGGCGGGTCTGGGCGCGTGCGCTCTGCTGTTGGCCTTCATTGCGATGACGACGCTGTGGAAGTCGTTCACGCGCAACAATCCGACACGCCGCAGCGCGGTGTACGCTCTGGATGAAGTCGTTCCCAGCTAGATCCGGCCGCGTCTGGCGGTCAGGCCAGCGGCGTCATGAAGGCGCCGCGCAGACCGTCGATCATTAGCTGCACCGCAAGCGCCGCAAGGATGACGCCGAAAATACGGGTGATCGCCCCGGCGACGCTCTGCCCCATCAGGCGCATCAGCGGACCGGCCGCGAGGAAGATCGCGCAGGTCAGCAACAGGTTGACCCCAATCGCCGCCGTGACGACCGCGATGGTGACGGGGCTGCCGGCCGCGTTCTGCATATAGAGCATGGCGGTGGCGATGGAGCCCGGGCCCGCGATCATCGGAATCCCGATCGGAAACACCGAAATGTCGTCGAGGCGTCCGGCCCCGGTTTCCTCGGCCAGCACGGCGTCGGCGCGGGTCTTCTGGCGGGCCTGGCGTTTCTCGAACACCATTTCCAGCGCGATAAGGAACAGAAGCGCCCCGCCCGCAGCACGGAAAGCGTCGAGCGAAATACCGATATGGTCGAGCAGCCATGATCCGGCGAAGGCGAAGAAGAACAGGATCAGCGTCGCAACAACGGTCGACTTGATCGCCATCCGGCGGGCATAGGCGGGGCCGCCGGGCGCGGTGAGCGAGGCGAAAACCGGCGCGACGCCGACCGCGTCGATCAGCACAAAGAAAGTGACAAAGGCGGCGATCGCGAATTCGATCTCGGCGCTGCTCATTCCGCCCCGCCACGGGAAAACGTCGCGCGGATCATGTCAGCGGAACAGGGCCAGCAGCGCTTGCGGCGCGGCGTTGACGATACCGATAGCCTCGGCGCTGAGAGCCTGCTTCACCTGTAGCGCCTTGACCAGCGCGCTTTCGGCGGCGACGTCGGTGTCAACGAGACGGCCCACGCCCGCAGCCAGCGCATCGGCCAGCTTGGACACGAAGCCCATCTGCGCCTCGATGCGTTTCGACTCGCCCGTCATTTCGGTGAGCTGGGCGCCGACATTCTTGATCGAGGCTTCCAGCGAGTCGTATGCGTCCTTCGCCGCCAGCGGGTCGGCCAGCGTGTTGAGCTGATGCAGCGTGATCACCGGGCCGCCGATCCGGAAATCGCGGCCAGTCAGCGTGATGCTCTGCGTTGCTTCCACATTCGATACAAAGCGCACGCCGGCCTGTTTGGAGCCGTCGAGCAGATTCGTCTCGTCGAACGAAGCGGTGCGGACGAACCGGTCCAACTGTTGTTTCTGGAGGTTGAACTGGCTGCTGTATTCGGCGCGCTGCTGCGGCGAGAGATCCTCGCCCATCGCGGCGGCGGCGGTGGAGCGCAGTTCGATCAGCAGTTTGGAAATCTGTTCGCCGGCGGTGATCGCCATGTCGGACAGGGATTTGGCGCGGCCAAGGCTGAGCGTAACGGCGCTGAGCGAGCCGATGTCGCCGTTCATGGACTGGGCGGTCTGGTACACCGGGGCGTTGTCGCGCGCGGCGTTGATCATCTGTCCCGAAGACAGACGCGACTCGACGCCCGCCGCATCCCGCCTGGCGGTCTGCAACTGTTTCAGGGCGCTGAGGACGCCCGAGGAATCGTTGATGTGTTGGACCATGTCCGGCTCCGCAGACGGTCCGTTGATGAACGAATCGTCAATGGAGCCGAGTCTTCGGCCGGGTTCGTTAACAGAGGGTTAGGGCTTGCGCCGGCCCGGGCGATCCGGCGGGGGCCGGACGCCTGACGGAACGATGTGGCCCGTCTTTCCTTCTGGCTTTCTTTCTGGCCGTCAGGCCGCCGTATCAGCCCCGGAACAGGGACAGGATAACTTGCGGCGCCTGGTTGGCGATGGAGAGGGCCTGGGCTCCGAGCTGCTGCTTGATCTGTAGCGACTGGAGTTTGGCGCTTTCCTTGGCCAGATCGGCGTCGACGAGGTTGCTGATGCCCTTCTCGACCGTGTCGGAGAGTTTCGCGATGAACTCCTGCTGCACGTCGAGGGCTTTCGCTTGCGCGCCCAGGGTGGCGAGGTTGGAGTTCACCGTGTTCATCGCTGCGTCGAGCGCGGCGACCGCCTGGGTAGCCCCGTTCGTATTGGCGCCGCCGATATTCAGCGCCAGCAGGCCGTTGAGCGCGCCCGTGCCGCCGACGCGCAGGTCGAAGCCGGTGATGATGAGAGTCGAGCTGGGCCGTGTATCGGGAGCGTCGGTAGCGTCAGCAGCGGTGGTGGCGGCGACGCCGTTGACGAAGTTCGAGCGGCGGGCCGCGCCCGAACCATCCGCAGCCGCGTTGATTTCCACCGTGAAGTCAGCCGTGGCTTCAGCAGCGTTCGCCTGGTAGCTCAGCACGCCCGTGGAGTCGTTGTACGACGCCGTGATACGGCCGCCCGTCGCGGCGTTAACGCCATCGACGAACTCCTGGATCGTGGTCGTGGCCGTCACCTGGAACGCGTAGCTGTTGCCGCCCTGGGTGATGATCACGTAGTCGTTGGCGACCATCGTGTTGTTGGCCGCATCCCAGGCTTCCGAGCCGTTGATCATCAGGTCCGAACGGGTCGGGGTCAGAGCAGCAGCCGGCTTGGCCGCGCCCGTCACTGTGGCGACATCGCCAGCGCCCGTGCCTGTGTCGAGGTCCGAGGTAAGGACCGCAAGGGTCGGCGTCGTGTTGTCGATCAGGTTGGCGCCGTTGAACACGGCAGTGCCGACGACCGTGTTGATCGTCGCGCGCAGGCCGGTGAAGTCGGCCTGCAGCATGTTGCGCTGCTCTTCGGAGAGGTCGGCCGACTGGGCGGCGGTCGCCATCGCCTTGAGCTGGACGAGAAGGTCCGAGACCGCCTTGCCGGCGTTGAGGGCCGCGTCCATCACGTTGGTGGCGCGGTTGATGCCGTCCTGCACCGAGGCCAGACCTGCGACCCGGGCGCGCTGGCCCTGGGCGATGGCGAACACCGCGCCATTGTCCTTGGCGCTGCTCACCTTCAGGCCGGTGCTGATCCGGTTCTGAACGCTCTCGAGATCCGAGTTGGTGGCGTTGAGGTTCTGGAGCGCGATCATCGCGCTGTAATTCGTGTTGACGCTAAGCATCGAGTGCTCCCGAACGTACCCAGTGGTGACACCCTCCTCGGGCGCCGGTCGGAAGATGACCTTCAAGCGGCGTGCCAGTCCGTAAACCTTAACAGGCCGGCCCCAAGGCCCGGAAACAACTGAATTTCGAGGTTAACAGCGAGGATCCGCCTGATCGCGGCGCCCGGCAAGATCAGCGCTGCGCGGCAGGAATTGCCGGGTCGAATACGTCGTCAGACGACGTAATGAACGCAAAAGGCGGATGCAGCCGGTTGGCCGCATCCGCCCTTTTTGGAAGTTCGTCTGTCCCTTGGTCCGGACGAGCCGGCCGGTAGTCCGGCCGGCTGTTTTTCCGGATTAACGGAAGAAGGACAGAACCAGCTGCGGCGCCTGGTTGGCGATGGACAGAGCCTGCGCACCGAGCTGCTGCTTGATTTGCAGCGACTGGAGGCGGGCCGATTCCTTCGCGAGGTCGGCGTCGACGAGGTTGCTGATGCCCTTTTCGACGGTGTCCGACAGCTTGCTGAGGAAGTCTTGCTGGACGTCCAGCGCCTTGGCTTGCGAACCCAGCGTGGCGAGGTTCGTGTTCACCGTGTTCATGGCGGTATCCAGGGCGGCGATCGCCGCCGTGGCGCCGGTGGTGCCGGAGCCGCCAATGTTCAGCGACAGCAGGCTGTTGAGCGCGCCCGTGCCGCCGACGCGGAAGTCGTAACCGACAACCGTGACGACCGACGAGGGACGAGCGTCAGCTGCGTCCGTAGCGTCAGCAGCGGTGGTGGCGGCGACGCCGTTGGTGAAGTTCGACTGGCGAGCCGTGCCTGAGCCGTCAGCGGCGGAGTTGATTTCCACCGTGAAGTCGGCCGTGGCTTCAGCAGCGTTCGCCTGGTAGCTCAGCACGCCCGTGGAGTCGTTGTACGACGCCGTGATACGGCCGCCCGTCGCGGCGTTAACGCCATCGACGAACTGCTGGATCGTGGTCGTGGCCGTCACCTGGAAGGAGTAGCTGTTTCCGCCCTGGGTCAGGATCACGTAGTCGTTGGCGACCATCGTGTTGTTGGTCGCGTCCCACGCTTCCGAAGCGTTGATCATCAGGTCCGAACGGGTCGGGGTCAGAGCCGTAGCCGGCTTGGCCGCGCCCGAAACGGTGGCGACGTTGCCAGCGCCCGTGCCCGTGTCGAGGTCCGACGTCAGAACGCGAAGCGTTGCTGTCGTGTTGTCGATCAGGTTGGCGCCGTTGAACACGGCAGTGCCGACGACCGTGTTGATCGTTGCACGCAGGCCGGCGAAGTCGGCCTGCAGCGAGTTACGCTGCTCTTCGGAGAGGTCGGCCGACTGGGCGGCGGTCGCCTTCTCTTTCAGCTGGACGAGGAGGTCGGAGACCGCAGTACCGGCGTTCAGAGCGGAATCGATCACGTTCGTCACGCGACCCATGCCTTCCTGGACGGCCGCGAGCGAGGAGACGCGCGCGCGCTGGCCCTGGGCGATCGCAAACACCGCGCCATTGTCCCGAGCGCTCGACACCTTGAGACCGGTGCTGATGCGGTTCTGGACTTCGTTCAGTTCTTTGTTGGTGGAGTTGAGGTTCTGGAGCGCGATGGACGCGCCGAAGTTCGAGTTCACGCTAAGCATGACGGTCTAGTCCCTTCTGGATTAAAACCGGTCATTTTGACCGGCCGTCCGCGCATTTTGCGCCGACATTCCGTGACCTTGCCTGAACAGTCCTAAAAATTGGTGCAGCGGTTTCAGTATTTTGCGGAACCGCAATCACCATGGCGCGTTGGGGCGGCCAGAAGAACGCGCTGCGTCAAGGCTCACGCCGGTTAACGGCGCGTGATTTCCGCTTAACGGTTGAGGCGAAATAACAGGCCGGCGGCCAGTTGCCGCCGCTCAGGGCGTGTGGGCGGGCGTGGCGCCGAGGCCCTGCATCATCATGCGGTTGATCTCGATCAGCACGTCGAAGCTCTCGCCATTGCGCATCACGGCGCTGGAATGGCGATCGACGAACAACGAGAGCGAGATGATCTGCGCGCGCAACGGCGGTGAAAGCTGGTTGCCTTCCGCCGCACAGTCAGACGCCAGCAGCGACCACAGGCGGCGGTTTTTCGCCAGCGCGTTGGCTCGCCCGCCAATATCGGTCGCTGGCAGGGATGCAGCGTCGATCAGCCCGCGCGTGGCCGTCGCGAAAGCGCGATATTCCGTCTGGCGCGGCGACTCAGTCTTCGCCGCCGTCGCCTGGTAGGCCTGAATCGACATTACCCAGCAATCCCTGCTCGTAGGTGAGAAGCTTCCGGCAGCGCGTGAGCGCCTTGTAGTAGTCCTGCGCCATCACCTCGCCGGAGAGCGACACGCATTCCTTGAGAACCTCTGGCGAGCGCACCGCGCCCATGAACTCATTGAGCCGCATCACGAATTCGTCGTGGAATTTCCGCGCTTCGCCCGGGTCCAGATACATCATCATGATCGGGAAATAGATCCGGCGGGCGGGCGTGGTGGCGTCCTCCGGCTGGATAATGTCCTTCTCACGGAGGATGGATGCCTTGTTCTGCAACAGCAGAACCGCGCGGCGATCACCATTCTGGAGGACCGCGCCATTGATGACAAAGCGTTCGCCCGGCTTGAGCGAAAGTTTGAGCGGCATAAATTCCTCCCGACCGGCGCCCTGCCCCCGACTCCGGGGAATCTGGACGCCGCCGCCCTGAAGGTCTAGCCGCCGAACCCTTAAGGTTTGCTTGCCCGCCGGTTACCAGCCTCCGCACGGGAAAATGCGGTTCCGGCGGCCCCCCTGCTTCGGCTCGCCACGCCCCGTCAGGCGCCCGAAGCCTTCACATTGGCGCCCAAATCCGCTCTATGGGCGGAAACCATGGTCCGAGGCGGGGAAAGCCGGGAATGAGCGACAAGAAGCGTTTTGAAGGGTCCGAGCATTATGTTGCGACGGCGGACCTGCAGGTCGCGGTTAACGCCGCCATCGCGCTGGAGCGGCCGCTGCTGGTGAAGGGGGAGCCGGGGACCGGCAAGACGATGCTGGCGCTGGAAGTCGCGCGCTCGCTGGGCATGCCGATCATCGAGTGGCACGTGAAGTCCACCACCAAGGCCCACCAGGGCCTCTATGAGTACGACGCGGTCGCGCGCCTGCGTGACGGACAACTCGGCGAGGAACGCGCCAGGGACATCCGCAACTATATCAAGAAGGGCAAGCTGTGGGAGGCGTTCACCGCGCCCGTGCGCCCGGTTCTGCTGATCGACGAGATCGACAAGGCGGATATCGAATTCCCGAACGATCTTCTGCAGGAACTCGATCGCATGGAGTTTTACTGCTACGAGATCGACGAGACGATCAAGGCGAAGGTGCGCCCGGTTGTCATCATCACCTCGAACAACGAGAAGGAACTGCCGGACGCTTTCCTGCGCCGCTGCTTCTTCCACTACATCAAATTCCCGGACAACGAGACGATGGCCTCGATCATCGACGTGCACTTCCCCGGCATCAAGAAGCGTCTGGTGAGCGAGGCGCTGTCGACCTTTTACCGCATGCGCGACGTGCCGGGCTTGAAAAAGAAACCGTCGACGTCCGAACTGCTCGACTGGCTGAAGCTGCTGATGAGCGAAGACATCGACGTCGAGACGCTGCGCGAGAAGAACCCCAACAAGCTGGTCCCTCCCCTCCACGGCGCCCTGCTGAAGAACGAACAGGATATCCAGCTGTTTGAACGCCTCGCCTTCCTGGCGCGGCGGGAGAATGGTTAGGCCCGCCCGGAAAGCCGCAGCATGACGACCGCCTTAACCTTTGCGCCCGGGACGATGTGCGACCGGCGCGTTTGGGAAGCGGTCTGGCGCGAGCTTGGGGCGCGAATCGAGCCCCGCTATGTGCCCGTCGAAACACGGCTGACGCGCGAGGATATCCGCGCCGCGTTTCACGAGGCGTCTGCGGACGGGCCGGCGCATCTCGTTGGTTTCTCGATGGGCGGGTATCTGTCGCTGGAATATGCGCTGGATCATCCTGAGCGCGTGGCGTCGCTGATTGCGATCTGCACCTCGGCCTATGGCTTGTCGGAGGAAGAGAAGGCGGACAGGGCGAAGGTGGTGGCGTTTCTGGAGACGCACGAATATCGCGGCATCGCCACATCACGCATGAACCAGTTCGTGCACCCTTCCCGGCAACAGGACCCCGCTGTCACGGATGTGATCCGCGCCATGGATCGCGAGCTGGGGCAGCCTGTACTGCTGGCGCAGATGCGCGAGACGACGCGGCGAGCGTCACAGATGGAGCGGATGGGCAAGTTGTCATGTCCGGTGATGTTCATCGGCGCGGATGACGACCGGCTGGTGCGCCTCGACCATATCGAGCAGATGCACGCGCGCGCGCCGCACAGCCGCCTGGAGGTCGCGGTGAACGCCGGCCACATGCTGCCGCTGGAACAGCCAGACTGGCTGGCGGCGCGCATCGCGGAATTTCATGGGATTTGAAGCGGACCGCCTCCCCCAGATTTTCTGAGGGAGGACAGCTTATCTTACCTGCCGCGCGACAGGTGTTTCATCAGATCCGCCGCCGAGGACGACATGCCGGCCGGGTTTCCGCCGCTGACGCGCATCACATCGTTGCGAGGCGCGTTGGGCGCGCCCGAGCGCTGGTCGTTGTTGGCGCCCTTGCGGTGCGGCTTGCCGCCGGACTTCTGCTGCCCGCCATTGTGGTTCGCGCTTTTCGCGGAGCCGCGTTTCGAATCGACGCCGGACCAGCCGGGCGATCCGCCGCCATTGCCTTTGCCCTGACCGTTGCCATGACCGTTGCCGCCACGGCGGCGGTTGCGGCCTTCGCCGTCGCCACGCGAAGGGCCATCAGCGTTACGCGGCGCGTCGCTGCGCGCGGACGCCGCATCGCCCTGCGGACGGGGCTTGGGGCGGAAGGGTTCGGTGGACGCGAATTGCGGGATGCCGTTCGCCGGAGACTGCGGCGACGCGGACTTGCCATTGCGGGATTGCTGTCCCTGGCGGCGCTGTCCTTCGTTGCGGCGCGACGGCTGACCGCCGCCACGGCCGCTGCGCTGGCCACGGCGCGGGGCGGGTTCGCCGCGCGCTTCGGCCTTGGGCTCCGGCGAGGCGGCTGCGAGCGCACGCAGCGCTTCGTCATTGCGGCGATCCATCGCCGGAATTTTCTGGCGCGTGACTTTCTCGATCTGGCGCAGCAGATCGCGTTCGTCATCGGCGCAGAAAGCAACGGCGGAGCCTTCGCGCCCTGCCCGCGCCGTGCGGCCGATGCGGTGGACATACTGTTCCGGCACATCCGGCAGATCGAACTGCACGACGTGGGAGACAGATGAAATGTCGATACCGCGCGCGGCGATATCCGTGGCGACGAGCGCGCGGGTTTCACCCTCCTTGAAGAGGACGAGCGCGCGTTCACGCTGGTTCTGCGACTTGTTGCCATGGATCGCGGCGGCGGAGACGCCCGCGCCTTCGAGGATGCGCGCCACGCGATCGGCGCCCCGCTTGGTGCGTGTGAAGACCAGCACGCGGCGGAAGTCGTTGTTGGCGAACAGCTCGACCAGAAGGCCGCGCTTCACCTTATGATCGACGAAGACGACCTGCTGATTCACGCGCTCGGCCGTAGTGGCTTGCGGCGCGACCGAGACTTGCAGGGGATCAGTGAGCAGTTCGCTGGCCAGCTTGCCGATATCGGACGGCATGGTGGCGGAGAAGAACAGGTTCTGGCGTTTGGCCGGCAGGTGTTTCACCACCTTCCGGATCGGCACGATGAAGCCCATGTCGAGCATCTGGTCGGCTTCGTCGAGGACGAAGATTTCCAGCTTCGAGAGGTCTGCATCGCGCTCGGCGAGGTGATCGAGAAGACGGCCCGGCGCCGCGACGATGATGTCGACGCCACGCGCCAGCGCTGCGCGCTGCGGCCCATGACCGACGCCGCCGAAGATGGTGATGACGGAGAAGCCGAGATGCTCGCCATAGATGCGGAAGCTGTCAGCGATCTGCGTCGCCAGTTCGCGCGTGGGCGAGAGCACAAGGGCGCGACAGCCGCGTTTCGGCGCAGCGCGGCGATCGGCGGCGAGACGGTGCAGGATGGGCAGCGCGAACGCAGCGGTCTTGCCCGTGCCGGTCTGCGCGATGCCGAGAAGATCGCGCCCCTCCATCACGCCGGGGATGGCTTTCTGCTGGATCGGCGTGGGTTGCGTGTAGCCTTTTTCGCCCAACGCGCGGACAATCGCCGGGTTGAGGCCGAAGTCAGTGAATTGCGTCACGTTTAATACTTTCATGTGCGCGAACAGTGGACCGCCGTTTCCAAACGGGTCCGCCTGAAGCGATATCTGATGGGAAAGCCCGGCGTGCGCGGGCTGACATATGAACTTTTCAGGGCGCTCTACGGGCTGGGTCCATCCTGGACCCTTCACGCTACCGGAGCGCCGATATCGTCTGCTGATTTGCGGACGCGAGGGGCATATGCGGGCCAAACCCTCAAAAGTCAATGAACGCGTGCGCTTTGGCCGCAGCCGATCTCCCCTTTCGCGCAGCCGGGCGTAAGATGGCCAGAACAAAGCCAGAGCGAGGGAGAGGCGGCGATGGCGTATGAGGATATTCTCTACAGCGTCGAGGACGGCGTGGCCGTCGTTCAGCTTAACCGTCCCGACCGGCTCAACGCCTGGCGCGCGGAGATGGACCGCGATGTGCGCGCGGCGATGCGCGAAGCCTCCAGCGACGACAGCGTGCGGGTGATCGTTCTGACCGGCGCCGGGCGCGGCTTCTGCGCCGGGGCCGACATGGGCATGTTGCAGACTATCCAGAACGAAGCGGCGACAACCGGACGCCGCGAAGCGCGCACGGGGTCCTCGCGCGAACCGTTCGATGCGGCGGCGCGCGAAGACTTCCGCAAGGAGTATTCGTGGTTTCCCGCCGTGCCCAAGCCGGTGATCGGCGCAATCAATGGCGCGTGCGCGGGGCTGGGCATGGTGCTGGCGTTATATGCCGATATCCGCTTTGCATCGGACTCGGCGAAGTTCACCACGGCCTTCTCGCGGCGCGGGCTGGTGGCGGAGCATGGGATAAGCTGGCTGTTGCCGCGCATCGCCGGCTTCGCCAATGCGGCCGACCTGCTTTATTCATCGCGCGTGATTTCGGCCGCCGAGGCGAAGGAGATGGGCGTGGTGAGCCGCGTGTTCCCCGCCGCAAGTTTCATGGACGAGGTGATGGCCTATGCCCGTATGCTGGCGAAGGAGGTATCGCCACGATCCCTGCGCGAAATGAAGCGCGAGATATGGAATGCGCAATTCCAGTCTCTGGGCGAAGCGATCGAGGCGGCGAACGCCGACATGCCGGCCAGTTTCCAGTCAGACGACTTCAAGGAAGGCGTCGCGCACTTCATCGAGAAGCGCCCGCCCGCCTTCACGGGGAGATAGACGCCGCCCGGCTGTACGAAGCGCCCCGGTAGTGATCTGTTGCCCCGCATGGACGGACGGGAGGCGCGGGTGCGGATCGCGAGACTTTCAGTTGCGGCGACAGCCATGACGGCGGCGCTGGCCGCCTGCCAACCCGCAAGCGCGCCTGCGCCTGCTTCGCGGGAGGCGACCAGCCATTCCGCGCTGATGCGGGACCCACGGCCGCTGACCACGCTGCTGGAAGAGATCGCCAGCGGCGGAATGAGCGCGGAGGCGGCGACGCAGGATTATCTCGACCGCATCGAGCAGGTGGACGATGCAGGTCCCACGCTGAACGCCGTGCTGGCGGTGAACCCGGAGGCGCTGGCGCGCGCGAAGGAGTTGGACGGTCTGGCGAGCGGCGCGCGCGGCCTGCTGCACGGCGCGCCCATTCTGGTGAAGGACAATATCGACACGGTTGATCCGCTGCCTACCACCGCAGGATCGCTGGCGTTGCAGGACAATGTGACCGGGCGTGACGCGCCGGTGATCGCGCGCCTGCGTGAAGCGGGCGCGGTGATCCTGGGCAAGACCAATCTGAGCGAGTGGGCGAATTTCCGGGACGGAAATTCATCATCGGGCTGGAGCGCCGTGGGCGGGCTGACAAAGAACCCGCACGTGCTGGACAGGTCGGCGTGCGGATCGTCATCGGGATCGGGCGCGGCGGTCGCCGCAGGGCTGGCGGCCGCGGCCATCGGCACGGAGACAGATGGCTCCATCGTCTGCCCGGCGGCGGCGAACGGAATTGTCGGATTGAAGCCGACCGTGGGCCTCGTCTCGCGCACGCACATCATTCCGATCAGCGCGACACAGGACACGGCAGGTCCGATGACGCTGACCGTCGCGGACGCCGCGCTGCTGCTCACCGTCATGGCGGGCGGAGACCCGGCAGACGCGGCCACGGCGCAGGCGGACGCGAAGAAGCAGAACTACACGCTGGCGCTGGATGCGAATGCGCTTCAGGGCAGGCGTATCGCGGTGGCGCGCTTCCTCGCCGGATACCATCCGGCGACCGATGCAGCCTTCGAGGCGGCGCTTGAGGAATTGCGCGACGCGGGCGCGGTTCTGGTTGATGTGGACGACTTTGCGCATCGCGCCGCTGTAGGACAGGCGGAATGGCTGATTCTTACGGCGGAGTTCAAGGCCGGGCTGGACGCCTATCTCGCGACGGCGCCGGAGACCGTGAAAACACGGACGCTGGCGGACATCATCGCCTTCAACGAAGCAACGCCGGCGGAGATGGAGTTTTTCGGCCAGAGCATTTTCGTGGAGACGGCCGGAGCGCCGAGCCTCGCATCGCCGGAGTATCTGGCCGCGAAAGCAGAGGCGAAGCGGCTCGCGGGGGCGGAAGGAATCGATCGCATTCTATTGCGGGCGAACGCTGTCGCCATCGTGGCCCCGACGGGCGGACCAGCATGGGCGGCCGATCTGGTGACGGGCGATCACTTCCTGGGGTCGTCATCCGGCCTGCCCGCAGTGGCGGGCTACCCGCACATAACCGTGCCGATGGGCAGCGTGCGCGGCGCGCCGGTGGGACTGAGCTTCATCGGGCCAGCGTGGTCGGAAGCTACCCTGCTGGGCCTCGCCTACGCCTTTGAGCAAAGAACGCAGGCGCGGCCCGTGCCGGAATTCCTGCCCCATTCTCCATGAGGAAGGGAACCGCAGGACGGGCTATGCGTATGCGCCGGGGACTGTGTAATGGAAACCGGGCGTCAGGCCCGGCGACATTCAAGTGGGAACAGCCATCATGAAACCTGCAATCGCCAAACTGGCAATCGCCGCCTTCGCAGCCCTGGCCGCAGCCGCCTGTGCGTCAACCGGCCCTTCGGCCACGCCAACCGCCGCCGCCGTCAGCGTGGAAACCCTGTCGGCCAACCGTTTCCGCGTGACAGCCCCCGAAGCCGCTGGCGAGAGCAACGCCCTGCTCCGCGACCGCGCCATGCTGCGCGCGGCCGAACTGACGCTGGAAAAGGACGAGGAGTGGTTCGAGGTTGCGGGCGAAGTCGCGAGTGAGCGCGGCCTGTCGCTGGTGATCGTCACCGGCTCCGGCGAAACGCTGGCGGGCGGCCCGGCGAAAGTCCATGACGCGCGCCAGATCGTGCAGCGCCTTGGCGGACGCCCCGAACTGAACAGCTAGACTTGTGCGGCAGTCAGGCCACCGAGAGGCGGCCCAGACGCTTGTCCACCACGCGGACAAGACCATCGACGAGCTGCTGGCGCTCGGCATGCATCGAGCCGGACAATATGCTGAGCGTGTGCATCGCATCGATGTGCGTGCGCAGCACCTCCGGGTCCGGCGCGCCGGACGCCCCGACTGACGTGATGTAGCGGCCTAACGAACGCGCGGCGGTGCCCATCAGATCGTCGAGCGTCTCGTCGGCGAATTTCTCTGCGTCCTTGGTCGCCTGATAGACCTTTTGCAGTTTGCGGCGGTCGCCCGGCGCGAGGCTGTTCGCGATCTCGCTGATCTTCTGCACGCATTTGCGCACCGCGACGCGGTTCTCTTCCGTTTCCCATGGCGGCGCGCCGGCCATATCGTCGGTCGGATCGAGGAAGCGGCGGCGCGGCCCGGTATAGCTGGGCAACATGCGGCGGCGGCGGCATGGTCCGGTATAGGCGGCGCTGTCCACGAATTCGCGCGGGCGTTCCAGCACGGAGCGGACGCGGGCCACGACCGCCTGCGCCGTGAACGGGCGCACCAGCATTTCGTCGGCCCCGCTTTCACGCGCGGCGGACAGGAAGGCGCGGGTCGCCGTATCCGTCATGACGATGATCGAGGTGACGCGCGACACGGTTTCGTAGCCGCCACGGATCAGGCGTGTGTATTCAAGGCCGGACAGGCCCGGCAGACGCGATGTGGTGATGACGATGCGCGGATCGTACTGCACCGTCAGGCGCAGCAGATCGGCGCCGTCGCGAGCGTTCAGGATCTTTTCAAAGCCCATTGAGCGAAGAACTTCGGAGACAAGGTTACGCGTGTGCGAAACCGGGTCAGCGACCAGGATCGTGTGCGCTTGCGTGTTCGAGACGAAGGCCATGCCCTTGCCTGTCCTTGATCGTTTCGCATTGGCCGCCCCTGCGCGACCTTCCCCTGTAGATACCCTGTCTTGGTTTATTTTCCTGCTTGCGCCGCCATCGGAGTTCGACAACCGGTGAAACGTTCTGTTAAGGCGGCGATTGCGCCGCTTTCATCGCGGCGCCGTCCGCGTTAGGGTGGCGCGGACCGCCGGAGAGCCTTCATGTTCCAGCACTTTTTCCACGAATTGCGCGCGGCCAAGCTGCCGGTGACGCTGAAGGAATACCTCACGCTGCTGGAGGCCCTGAACAAGGGCGCGATCGGCAACCGGGTGGACGATTTCTATTACCTGTCGCGCGCCGCGCTGGTGAAGGACGAAAAGCACCTGGACCGGTTCGACAAGGTGTTCGGCCACGTCTTCAAGGGGCTGGAGTCCATCGAGGACGGCATCGACCTGCACAATGTTCCGGAAGAGTGGCTGCGCAAGCTGACCGAGAAATTTCTGTCCGAGGAAGAGAAAAAACAGATCGAGGCCATGGGCGGCTGGGACAAGCTCATGGAGACGCTCAAGGAGCGCATGGCGGAGCAGAAGGAACGCCATCAGGGCGGGAACAAATGGATCGGCACCGCCGGCACCTCACCCTTTGGCGCCTATGGCTACAACCCCGAAGGCATCCGCATCGGCCAGAAGGAAAGCCGCCACCAGCGCGCCGTGAAGGTGTGGGACAAGCGCGAG
>CAZJZQ010000040.1:0-2476 GCA_964550535.1 uncultured Rhizobium sp. | reverse complement strand
AGCGCGAGTTCAAGAACCTGGACGACACAGTCGAGATCGGCACGCGCAACATCAAGGTCGCCTTGCGCCGCCTGCGCAAATGGGCGCGCGACGGCGCACAGGAAGAGATCGACCTTGACGGCACGATCAGGAAGACCGCGAAGGAAGGCTATATCGACATCGTCATGCGGCCGGAGCGGCGCAATTCGGTGAAAGTGCTGATGCTGCTCGACATCGGCGGATCGATGGACCCGCATGTGAAGGCCTGCGAGGAGTTGTTCTCCGCCGCTCGCACGGAGTTCAAGAACCTTGAGTTCTTTTACTTCCACAACTGCATTTACGAGGGTCTGTGGAAGGACAACCGGCGGCGCAATGTGAACAAGATCCCGACATGGGACGTGCTGCACCGCTTCCCCGCCGACTACAAGGTGATCGTAGTGGGCGACGCGGCGATGAGCCCTTACGAGATCACCTACCCCGGCGGTTCGGTTGAACACTGGAACGAAGAGCCGGGCGCGGCGTGGCTACAGCGTTTCGTCGAGGTCTATCCGCACCTCATCTGGCTGAACCCGACGCACCAGACCGGCTGGCAGTATTCCGGCTCGACGCAGCTGATCCAGGAAATCATTGGCGAACACCGCATGTTCCCATTGACCGTGAAGGGTATCGAGGAAGCCACGCGAGAACTCGGCCGCTGATCTGCGGCGCAACGGCGCTTGCCGTTGACGTTCCAGTTAATCCAGCGTCCCGCCAGCGTTCAATTCTTCGCGTTCTGTATCCATTGACGCAGCGGCCTTGGCGCGAACCTAACGCAGCGCCAATTGACGGTCCGTGGTTTGCGTTCACACTCCCCGCCAACAAAAACATAGCAAGATAAATCTTGGGGAGTGAACGCAATGAAGAAAACTCTTGCCGCGTCCGTTGCTGTCGCCGCCGTCGCGGGCGTGATCGGCATCGCCGGACTTCAGGCCGGGGTGGCGGCGCCCCGCCCCGCGATCGATGTCGCGATCGCCGAGCGCGCCGACAACTTCCAGCTCACCGACCACAAGCGGATGCACCACGAGCTGCATTACTATCACTATGCGCCGGCGATCGTGCTGATGAGCTATTCCGCCGGGTCCGACTATTCCGCCAAGGCCGCAGCAGAGTTCGAGAAGACCGCCGCGAAGTTCAAGGACACGGGCGCCCTCTTCTTCATGATCAACTCCGAGACGGGCGTGACGCGCGAAGCGGTGGCCAAGAAGCTGGACGCCGCAGGCCTGAACACGCTGGTGCTGATGGACGAGTTGCAGCTGATCGGCGAGTCGCTGGGCGTGCAGCGTGAGGGCGAAGTTTTCGTCATCAACCCGAAAAAGAATTTCGAGGTCGCCTATCACGGCCCGCTGGACGACCGCTTCACCAAGGCCAGCCCGAAGACCAGCGCCAAGGCGAAGACCGCCTATGCCGCTGACGCCGTTGCGGCCGTCATCGCGGGCGGGGCCGCCAAGCAATCGCGCGTTGCGATGAAGGCGGGCAAGTCGATCGCCTTCCCGGCCCGCGGCCAGGACATGACGCGGATATCCTACGCCAACGACGTCGCGCCGATCATCGAGGAGAAGTGCGGCTCATGCCACATTGACGGCGGCATCGCGCCCTTCGCCTTCAAGAATTATGAGGTGGTGAAAGGCTTCGCGCCGATGATCCGCGAGTCGATCCGCACGGATCGCATGCCGCCCTATTTCGCCGATCCGCATATCGGCACGTTCAAGAACGACCAGTCGCTGACACCCAACCAGACCAAGACGCTGGTTCACTGGATCGAGGCTGGCGCCCCGCGTGGCGCGGGCGCCGATCCGCTGACGCTGGCGCCGCAGACGGCGTCCGACTGGCCGAAGGATCTGGGCGAGCCGGACGTGGTGGTCGAACTGCCGCCGTTCAACGTGCCCGCGACCGGCACGATCGATTACCAGTATCCCGCCGTGGACAACCCTTTCACGGGCGACGCGTGGCTCAAGGCGATGGTGGTGGTGCCGGGCGACCGCACCGTGGTGCACCATGTGACGTCCGGCCATGTCAGTTCGAGGGATTCGCTGTCTGAACTGCCGGGCGGGTCGGTGGGCTCCTATACGCCGGGCGCCGAGCCGCAAATCATCGCCGACAATGCCGGCGCGCCCGTGCCTTCGGGCGGCAAGCTGCGCTACTCGATGCACTACACGACGACCGGCAAGCCCGCGACAGACGTGACGCGCGTTGGCTACTACCTGCACAACGAAAAGCCGAAATATGTGAAACGCTCCGCTGTCATCAGCGACTACACACTGAAAATCCCCGCGGGCGAGCAACGCTATATGATGCACGCCTATCTGGAATTCCCGGCGGACGCGTTCATCTACACGCTCTACCCGCACGCCCACTATCGCGGCGCGCATGTGGAGCTGATGTCGGTGACGGCCGACGGCAAGAAAGAGATGCTGCTGTCCCTGCCGAAGTACGACTTCAACTGGCAGCGCGACTACGA
>CAZJZQ010000039.1:13950-25609 GCA_964550535.1 uncultured Rhizobium sp. | reverse complement strand
CTTCATCGCCCATGAAGCGGAACAGCCGCTGCAGCGAATCCCCGATCACCGTCGAACGCAGGTGCCCGATGTGCATTTCCTTCGCGACGTTCCAGCCGCCGAAATCGATCACCACGCGGCGCGGCGAAACCCTGTCGCCCGCGCCCGCGCGTTCATCGCCCGCAATTTCCGCCGCCCGCTTCGCCAGCCCGTCCGCGCTCAGCCGCACATTGATAAAGCCCGGCCCCGCCACTTCCGCCGCCACCACCAGCGGCGACGCGCGCAACGCCTCGACCACCGCCCCGGCGATGTCGCGCGGATTTTTCTTCGTCGCCTTGGCCGCCGCCATCGCGCCATTGCACTGGAAGTCCGCCAGATCCGGCCGGTCGCTACGCCGCATCGCCCCCAACCGGGGCTCCAGCCCCAGCGCCGCAAACGCCGCCCCCGCGACTTCGGAAAGTTGGGTTGAAAGATCTTTCATCGGTCAGTCCCGGCTGCGCGGCGGAGGACCACTCTTCCCCCGCATGCGGGGGAAGTACCCCGAAGGGGGGATGGGGGCGAGTCCCAAGGGGACTCCCCCGTAAACAATCCCCTCTTGGCTTGCCCCCTCCCGTCAAACGCATGCGTTTGACCGCCGTACTCCCCCCGCTTCGCGAAGGAAGAGTTCAACTACTTCTGCACTTCCATCAGGAAGCGCTTGCCGGACCGGTTATACGCCAGCTGTTCCGGCGTCAGCTCGAAGCCCACCAGAATCTCGAAGTTGGAGCCCGACACCGTTTCCGTCGCGCGCGGGATGACGATCCCCTCCACCTTCTCGGTCACTCTCACGGTGTTGCGTCCCTCGGGGAAGCGCACATCGACAGACAGCGTTTCCTTGGCCAGCACGCTGCGGTCGCGCCGCGTCACGCTCACGAAATACGGATAGGATTTGCTGTTGCCCTGCGCCATCGGCCCTTTGCCGAACGAAAAGTCGATCTCGATCTCCATGGTGATCGGATTGTCGTCGACATAGCGGCAGAAGCCGCGCACGCCCGTGATCTCGCCGGTGAAGCCGACATTCTCGTGCCGCTCGGCGCCGCTGAGTTCGACCAGCCGCACCGCGTCATACAGGCTGCCGGACAGCGGGCACGGGCCCACATTGGCTCGCGTATCCATCGACGAGCACGACGCCAGAGCGCCCAGCGCCGCCGCGCATACCGCAATACGGCCAGCCAGCCCGGCATTCTGGAACAGGTTCACTGCGACACCTCTGAACTC
This sequence comes from uncultured Rhizobium sp., assembly GCA_964550535.1. Taxonomy (GTDB): domain Bacteria; phylum Pseudomonadota; class Alphaproteobacteria; order Caulobacterales; family Hyphomonadaceae; genus UBA7672. Next base: position 24,373 of record CAZJZQ010000039.1, on the reverse strand, counting down.
GAACTTCCCGGTCCCGGTCCAGCAGACAGCAGGTCCACAGACAGTCTGCGAACCCCGTCTCCGGGCGCTCCGCCTCTTGGCGTTGCACCGGACCGTTACGATCTGTAGCTAGATGGGTGATAGCCTCTTATCCCCGGCCCGCGCAACGGCGCAGGCCACACGCACCGAAAGACCTGATTTGACCCGGGATTCCCGCCCAGATCTGTCCATCATGCTGGCCGCCCCCCGCGGGTTCTGCGCCGGGGTGGACCGCGCCATCCAGATCGTGGAGCAGGCGCTGGCGAAATGGGGCGCTCCGGTCTATGTCCGGCACGAAATCGTCCACAACGCCCATGTCGTCCGCCGTCTGGAGGCCATGGGCGCCGTCTTCGTCGAGGAGCTGGACGACTGCCCGAATGACCGCCCGGTGGTCTTTTCCGCCCATGGCGTGCCCAAGTCCGTGCCCGCCGAAGCCTCGCGCCGCAACCTCACCTATGTCGACGCCACCTGCCCGCTGGTGTCCAAGGTCCATGCCGAGGCCGCGCGCCACGGCCGCAACGGGCTGCACACCCTGCTCATCGGCCATGCCGGCCACCCCGAAGTCGTCGGCACGATGGGCCAGGTCGATCCCGGCACGATGACGCTGATCGAGACGGTGGAAGACGCCGAAACCTTCCAGCCCGAAGACCCCGCCCGTCTCGCCTACGTCACGCAGACCACCCTGTCGGTCGATGACACCGCCGGCATCGTCGCCGCCCTGCGCCGCCGTTTCCCCACCCTGTCCGAACCGCGCAAGGACGATATCTGCTACGCCACCACCAACCGCCAGGAAGCCGTCCGCGCCATTGCGCAAGACCCTGAAGCCGCCGCCCCTCTGGTGCTTGTCATCGGCGCGTCGAACTCGTCCAACTCGGTGCGCCTCAAGGAAGTCGCCGAGCGCGCCGGCGCCCGCGCCGCCTACCTCATCGCCTCTGCGGAAGACATCGACTGGCGCTGGTTCGACGGCGTTGAAACCCTCGGCCTCACCGCCGGCGCCTCCGCGCCCGAGACACTTGTGCAAGGCGTCATCGCCGCCTGTCGCGCCCGCTTCAACGTCACCGTTCGCGAAGTCGTAACCGCCCAGGAAGACGTCGTCTTCCGCATCCCGAGAGTCCTCGAAGGCGCATAGCGCCCAAACGTAGGGTGCATTGAGCGGAGCGAAATGCACCACACCGCCGTCAGGTAGGCGGTGCATTTCACTCGCGTTCAATGCACCCTACGCCGGGCAACCGAAGGACAAGTTGGAACCTCCGAATTTTCTTCGCGAACGATTTCAACCCCTTCGCCGCGAACCCCGCACAAAAATCGCAGGATTGAGCCTCATTTCTCCGGCGGAGACTCCAACAGCCCCATACTGGCATCGCCCTGATCGAGGGAGGTCTTGAAGGCCTCAAAGCTTCCAGATGTCAGGGCGGTGTTTGGTGCAGGCGTCAGAAGGGTGAAGTCCGGCTCGGCCTGCGCTGAAGGTGCTGAAAGGCGATTGCCTCCGACGTTTTAGCAAGTGCTCAACTCGTCGAAGACAACTCCGGTCAGCCCTGAAAACAAACGCCGGGGCGCGTGACAGCGCACCAGACTACGAACTACCCCCGGCGCCTGGCCTCAAAAACCAGCCGCCACGCAGACTGCGCTATCGCGCGCCCCGCTCCCTCATGCCCGGAGCTAAAAACTGGCAGCATCCCGCAGGGTTCAAACCCGTGCGAAAGCCCAACTGCACCCGCCGCTCTCTTCGTGTCTTTGTGAACCCTTCGCGCCTTGGTGTTTCTCTTCACCGGCAGCAGACAAAACACGAAGACACAAAGGTCCACGAAGGACACGAAGCTCAGGCGAACACCTCACCCGTCACCTCTACTCCCGTTCCTCCGCCCCCTCCATGAAGTCGGACTGGAACTCGCCTTCCGTCAGCGGGTCTTCGGCCAGCAGTTCGCCCGTCTCCGGATCGCGGGGCGATCCCGCGAAGTCGAACTCGCGCGGAATATCCGCGGACAACAGCCCCGCCGCCTTCAGATCCTCGCGGCCCGGCAGGCTGTCCACCGAGTCCAGGCCGAAGTGCACCAGAAACGCATCGGTGATCCCATAGGTGATCGGACGTCCCGGCGTGCGGCGGCGGCCGCGCGGCTTCACCCAGCCCGCTTCCATCAGCACGTCGATCGTCCCCTTCGACACCTGCACGCCGCGCACATCCTCGATCTCGGCGCGCGTCACCGGCTGGCAGTAGGCGATGATCGCCATCGTCTCCAGCGCCGCGCGTGACAGCGGCCGCTGCTGCTCGCGCGTCTCCTCGAACAGGAAGGCCAGATCAGGCGCCGTCTGGAACCGCCACTTGCCCGCCAGCTCCACCAGCTGCACGCCGCGATTGCGGTACGCCGCCTTCAGCTTCATCAGCACGTCGCCCGCCTCGACGCCCGGCGGCAACGCCTCGCTCAGCGTCGCGGCGCCGATGGGATCGGCCGACGCAAACAGCACCGCCTCCGCCCGCCGCATCGCATCGGCCACGCGCTCGGAGATGGGTTCATCAACAGAGACAGCAGGCGCAACCGCCTGCGCCACAGGCTTCGGCGCGTCGCCATCGGCTTTCGCCTTGTCCTTCGCCGCGCGCGCAATCGCTGCGCGGATCGCGTCCACGCTTTCCGCCGGATCGGGCCCGCCGCCCTTGTTGCTGTCGCTGTCGCCGCCGCTCATTCCGCGCCCCCGGCCGCCGCCTGCTGTTTCACGCCTGCGCGCCGCACATAAAGATCGGAGAACGGACGATCCTGCCGCAGATCCACCGCCCGGTCGCGCGCCAGTTCAAGCGCCGCCGAAAAGTAGCTCGCCACCACCGACCGGCGCGGCAGCGGCTGCTCGCCGCTCTCCGCCGCAGGCACGGGCAGCGACTGCACCGCGCACCACTCGTCCATTTCCCTGACCAGCGCCGCCAGCCGCCGCCGCGCGGAATCCAGCGGCAACACCGGCTGTTTGCGGATCACATGCGCCCGCACCTTGTACTTGCGGCTGTTGATGTCGCCGAAAGCGTGCAGCATGTCGTGCAGCGTCGTCGTCCACACCGGCGTCCGCACCACCTTCGCCTTCTGCGGCGCGCCGCGGCGGAACACATCGCGCCCGTCGAGGTCGCCACGATAAAGATCCTCCACCGCCTGCCGCATCGCTTCGAGACGGCGCAGCCGGAAAGCCAGCCGCCCCGCCATCGTCTCGCCATCCACCTCGTCCTCGACGGGCTTCTCGGACGGCAACAGGAGCTTAGATTTGAGATAGGCGAGCCACGCCGCCATCAAGAGATAGTCGGCGGCGAGGTCCATGCGCCGGTCTTCAGCGTCGCGCACATAGGCGAGATACTGATCCGCCAGTTGCAGGATCGAGACCTTGGCCAGATCCACCTTCTGCCGCCGCGCCAGCTCCAGCAACAGATGCAGCGGCCCCTCATAGCCCGCAATGTCCAGAACGAACTGGTTGCGGCTATCCGCATCCGCAGCGCCGGACTCAGCCAGAACCTGCGTGGCGCTCTCGCCCGTCTCGCTGCTCATGGCTCGCTCATGCCAGCGCGGCTCCAGGCCCGGCCATCAGCCGCCCGAACCTTTCCCAGCCCTGCTCACGATCGAACGCCTCGACCTGCCGCGCCGCCTGCTCGGCCGCCCGCGCCCGCCGCAGCGCCTCGCCCGACAACAGCGGCGAGTTCTCCGCCACCTCCGTCATCTCCGCGAGAATTTCATCCGGCGCCTTGATGAAGCCCGAGCAGTGCAACGCCACATCGCAACCCGCCGCAAACGCGCGCGCCGCGCGGTCGCCCAGCCGTCCGCCCAAAGCCTTCATGCCCAGATCGTCGGTCATCAACAGGCCATCGAACCCGATATCGCCGCGGATCGTCTCGCGGATCACCTTTTCCGAATGGGTCGCGCACGCGCCCTCGTCCAGCGCCGAATAGGCGATATGCGCCGTCATGGCCATGCTTGCATGTTTCAGCGGGCGAAAAGCGGCGATGTCCCCCTCCAGCTCTTCGCGCGACACGCGAACACGCGGCAGGGATTCATGGCTGTCCACCTCGGCGCGGCCATGTCCGGGCAGGTGTTTGACAACCCCCGCCACGCCGCCCGCCGCCAGCCCGTCCAGCGCCGCCCGCGCCAGTTCCGCCACCTGCTCCGGCGAAGCGCCGAACGAGCGGTCGCCGACAATGCTGTGCGCGCCATGATGCAGCAGATCGCCCACCGGCGCGCAGTCCGCATGAACGCCGATCGGGTCCAGTTCCGCCGCGATCAGCCGATGCCCCAGCCACGCCGCCTCGACACCCGCCGCGCGATCCCGCTCATACAGCGCAGCAAACGCGCCCGCCGCCGGAAAGTCCGGCCACACCGGCGGACGCAGCCGCCGCACCCGCCCGCCTTCCTGGTCGATGAAGATCAGCGCCATCCGGCCCAGCGTGTCCCAGATGTCCTGGGTCAGCGCCCGCACCTGCGCCGGGTTCACGCACGACCGGCCCATAAGAATGACGCCCCAGGGATTCGCCTGCGCCAGAAACCCCTTCTCGTCCGGGGTCAGCTCGGCCCCCGAAACGCTCAGGATACAGGCTCTGGGTTCGTTCATTTTGCGGTCCGGTAACAGGCTCCGCCTTTTGACTTGTACTGGCTGCAAAAGGCGTCCGCGTCCGCCGGGGTGGCGAACGCTGCAACGCGCAGACGATACCGGGTCTCGCCATTCACGTCAGCGCGCACAATGGAACTATTCGCAGCGCCGAACATGTCCGGGTTGGCGCGTTTCAGCCGGTTCCATTCCGTCTGCGCCTCAGCCTCGGATTTCAGCGACGCGACCTGCACCACATGCCCGCCATCCGGCGCGAAGGCCGGCTTGAACCCACCCGCCAGAGCCGGAGGAGCAGCGGCTAGCGGCGGCGGCGCGGCCACAGGTTTCGATTCCAGTTTCGGCTCAGCCCTCACCGGCGCCGTCACTGGCGCTGAAGGAACGAGTTGCACCGGCGCCTGCTGCGCCAGTTGCGGCGCGGGCGCGGGCGTCACGGCGGTTGTCACTGGCGGCGCAACAACCGGCGGCGCAACGGCCTCGGCCGGCTCCGCCACATCCGGCGCTTCTTCGGCGCGCTGGTCGGCCACGGGCGGCCGTGCTTCCACGCGATCGAACACGCTGGCCTGCTCCGCAACGGCGGACGGAGCTTCAGGCAGGTCCGGCTTGCTCTTGAACGGACCGGGCGATTCCAGCATCGGCGCCGTCGCCGCATCGGCGGACTTCAACCCGCCGCTATACGCATTCCACAACACAGCGGCGAACACGCCGGCCACCAGGACCGTCCCGCCCAGCAGGATCGCGCCACGGCGGCTGTCTTCCGGCGGTCCATGTCCCGGCAACGGCTTGTACTCGGCCTTGCGCCGCGCGCCCTTGCGGCGGTCCTCGCGCGAGCGATCGGCAAAGCCCGCATCCTGCAGGATGCGCGGCGGCGGATCATCGTCGAACTCATCGGCTTCCGGCGGCAGCCGCTCTTCCGCTTCGGCGCCGGTCTCCGCCGATTGCCCGCCGCGCATCCGCACATTCGGCCGCGCCGCGCCGCCAAAGATCAGCCGGTCGAGATCGCTCGGCGGCTCATCGCCCGCGGGGCGGCCGGGAATGACGGATCGCGAATACTTGCTCATGGCGTCTGGCCGGAATTCTGTCGCGCCACAAATGCATCAAGACCCGGAGACAGGCGCACGCCCCCAGGCTCCCTCAATTCTGCGCCCTCAGGATTAACGAACCAGAAACCGCCATGAACACGGGGAGGTGAAACTGTTGCCGCGCCCGCCCCGCTGCGGCACCTTCCGCCGCCATGAACCCCGCCCTCGCCGCCATCTACGCCGCCGCAGCCCTCGCCGAGATCGCGGGGTGTTTTGCATTCTGGGCGTGGCTCCGCGCCGGACGCTCCATCCTCTGGATCGCGCCGGGCGTTGCGTCGCTGATCGCCTTCGCCTGGCTGCTCACGCTGGTCCCGGCCAACACGGCCGGCCGCGCCTTCGCCGCCTATGGCGGCGTTTACATCGCGGCGTCATTGCTCTGGATGTGGGCCGTCGAGAAAACCCGCCCCGACCACTGGGACCTCGCCGGCGCCTGCCTCTGCCTCGCGGGAGCCGCCGTCATCCTGCTCGCCCCGCGCGCCGCAAGCGCCTAGATCCACCGCTCCAGATTGAACAACCGCCTGTGCTCGTCGATGGCGTAAGTGTCGGTCATGCCGGCGATGTAGTCGCACACCACCCGCGCCCGCTTCACCGTATCGCCGCCCGCCGCCGCCGCGCGATCCCGCCATGGCGACGGCAGCGTATCGGCCTCCGCAAGGAACAGGTTGAACAGGTCGCGCACGATGCGCCGCGCCTGACTCATCATCCGGTTCACGCGATAGTGGCGATACATCCGCTCGAACAGGAAGGCGCGCAGCGGCTTCTGCTTCTCCGCGATGTCCGTCGAGAACGCCGCCAGCGGACGTCCCAGCGCCCGCACATCCTCCACCGAATGCGGCTTCTCCGTCTGCGCCCGCGCGCGGAACTCCGCGATCAGATCGCCCACCCACACGCCGATCAGCCGCCGCACGGATTCCGCGATCAGCCGGTCGCGACCGATATGCGGATGCTCCGTCTTCACCTGCAGGAACACTTCGCCCGCCAGCGGCACATCCATGATGTCGTCGATGCTGAACAGCCCCGCGCGCAGCCCGTCCTGAATGTCGTGATTGTTGTAGGCGATGTCATCCGCCAGCGCCGCCACCTGCGCCTCCGGCCCCGCAAACGTATCCAGCTCCAGCGATTGCAGCGCCTCGTAATCGCGGAACGCCGCCGGCAGGTCGCCAATGCTCACCTTGCCGCCCACCAGCGGACCATTGTGCTTGATGACGCCTTCCAGCGTCTCCCATGTCAGGTTCAAACCATCGAACGCCGGATACTTGTGCTCCAGCCGCGTCAGCACGCGCAGCGCCTGCGCGTTGTGATCGAACCCGCCATACGGCTCCATCACCGCATCCAGCGCCGTCTCGCCCGCATGTCCGAAGGGCGGATGGCCGATGTCGTGCGACAGAGCCAGCGTCTCCGCCAGATCCTCGTCCAGCCCCAGCGCCCGCGCCGCCGTCCGCGCGATCTGCGCGACCTCCAGCGAGTGCGTCAAGCGCGTGCGGTAATGATCGCCCTCATGCGCCACGAACACCTGGGTTTTTTGCTTGAGACGACGAAAAGCGTCGGCATGGATGATCCGGTCGCGGTCGCGCTGGAACTCCGTCCGCGTGGCGCTCGGCGCCTCCACATGCAACCGCCCCCGCGACCGCCCCGGATCACTCGCAAAAACCGCCCGAGGCGGCGCAATAAACGGCTTGCCCATGCGGCTAGCTAAGGGGTCGGTTCGGGCAGGGCGTCAAGGGCGGGCCTGACGGGCCCTCGCCCTGACAAGCTCAATACAGTTCAAGGCAGACCGCGTCCGTGTCCGCAATGAAGGACACAATCAGCGCAGCATGAGCGCGGATCATCCTCTCCACCACACGCGCCGGCTGGTTACCGCCAACGCACCCAGGTCACCTTGAGCGGCGGGCCGCGCGCGACACGGATGTCGGCTTCAGTCAGCTCCGGATAGCCGGCAATGATTTCGTCGTGGGACATCCCTGCGGCCAGCCAACCGAGAATATCGGACACGGCGATCCACATGCCGCGAATGCACGGACGCCCCCCCACGTTTCCCGGGTTCCTGGGTAATGATATGACGATAACCATCGGACATACGAATTTCCTGTCATATTCAGGCAGGAACCGCGAGAGCCGCCCCACCTTCCCAACCGCGCTCAACGCCCCTATCTCTCCTGCATGACCGAGGCTGCTACAGATCAGGGGGTGCGCCTGTCCGCTTCCGCCGCGCGGCGGATTGCGCGGATCACGGCTGACAAGCCGGGCGCGATGCTGCGCCTGGAGGTGATCGGCGGCGGGTGTTCGGGCTTTTCCTACCGCTTCGGTTTTGCGGACAAGGTAAACGCCGGCGACACCATCATCGAGCGCGACGGCGTGAAAGCCGTGGTCGATGACGCCAGCCTGCCTTTCCTCGCGGGGTCCGAGATCGACTATGTCGAGGAACTGATCGGCGCCGCGTTCAAGGTCATCAACCCGAACGCCACCGCCGGCTGCGGCTGCGGAACCAGCTTCTCGGTCTGACGCCGGGTTTCGGGCTTACGCCAGTCCCACGAAAACAGCACGGTTACGATCAGTTGCGGCCTCTGCCGCCATCGCCGCGTCCGCCTTCACCACGGCCGCCGGCGCGGCCGCCTTCCGCGCGGCCGCCGCTATCGCCACGTCCGCCTGCGCGCGGGCCTGTATTGCGCGGCTCACTATTGCGCGGCTCGCTGCGCGGAGGCGGGGGAGCCGCCGCCGGTGGCGGAGGAGGAGGCGCCGGTTGGTGCGCGGCCTGAGGCGCGCCGCCCCGGTCGCCGCCCCGGTCGCCGCCACGTTCACCACCACGATCTCTGCCTCGGTCGCCCCTGTCGCCACGATCACCGCCGCCATTGTTGGCGGCCGGAGGCGGCGGATCATTGCGCGGCGGAGGCGTAGTGCGCGCGGGCTCACGGGCCTGCCCTTCATCACGCGTCGCTCTCACGATCTGGCCGGGCGCGCCCCGCCCGCCGGCATTCCCGGCGCGTGGAGATTCGTTGCGCGGAGGCGGAGACCCGCGATCGGCTCCCGGTCCGCCCGCCAGCACGGGCGGGTTGCTGGGGGCCTGGTTCGGACCGGGGTTAGGATTGGCGTTGCCCTGCCAGCCGCCACCACCGCCCGGCGGACGGCCCGGCCCGCCTGCGCCCGGAGGACCGCCCTGCCATCCGGTCTGCTGTCCCGGCCGGCCATCACGCCCGCCGCGATCATCATCGCCACGTCCGCGTCCGCCACGATCGTCATTGTCCCGGCCGTCGCCGCCGCGCCCGCCGCCGCGTCCATCATGTCCGCCGCGATCACCGCCGCGCACATCATCGCGGCGGTCGCCGCCACGGCCATCCCATCCGTCGCGGCCCTGACCGCCATGGCCGCCCCGGGTGTCCGAGAACCGCCGTATCGACGCGCCCTGATAAGACGTGCGCCGCACGTGCCGGTCATAGTCGCAGAAATACGGCCCGCCCCGGACCAGCTGGTAATAGAAGAACCCGTCCGTGTGCCAATATCCGCCCAGGATCGGCCCGTAAAAATTGTTGTAGTACACGTCGACATACGTCGCGCTCGCATATCCGGGCGAGTAGTACGGGTCGCTATACCCGTAACTACCGTATCCCCCGGACGCGTACCCGTACCCGGACGCGTAATATCCGTCATAAGCGGCACAGGCCGAGAGGCTGAGCGCGGCGAAAGGCAGGACGAGAGCGGTTCTTTTCCACATGCGCCGATATTGCTCCCGCCAATCTGAACAGGACGCAACAACCGGTTCAGCCATGAACGGCCAGCGCAGCCGCGCCCTTAGCCCGGAGCCGCCTCGTCATCGCGGGGTGGAGCGGGGAGTTCCGGGTAATCGACAATGCGAATGGGCCGCCGGCGAAAAACCAGCGTCGCCAATCCCAGGCCGGCGACGGCGGCGACGCCCGTCCCCAGCAGACCTGCGAGAACAATGGGAACCATGTCTGCTACCTCCCGAATTGACCAGTGAAGCAGCCAGACTCGCTGCGTCGCACGGACAGATCAACCCGATCGGAAAAGTAATGTTGGCCGCCTTTCTCCCGCCCATTTTCCCGAGGGCGGCGAAGCGACAGCTATTGCGCGTTGTTTTGGCGAGAGAGTTTGGCGGAAGACGCATGAAGGCTTCCCTCCATCGGCCCACGCGATCCTGATCGCCAGCTGCTTTCCCCGCACGCCGCAACCACTAAGGTCGGCGGCAGGGAGATATCACATGAACGTCGCCGACGCCGTCCGCCAGCGTATCTCGACCCGCGCTTTCCTGCCGGACCCGGTCCCGCGCGCGGAGCTGGAAGACCTGTTGCAGACCGCGCAACGCTCGCCCTCCGGCGGCAATCTCCAGCCATGGCGGCTCATCGCCGTCGCGGGCGCCGAAAGGGATGCCGTGATCGCTCTCGCCGCACGCACGCTGGGCCAGGCCGATCCCGCAAAGCCTTGGGAGACAGACCGCCCCGTCTATCCCAACCTCAAGGCTATCGACCCTATCTACGACCAGCGCCGCCGCCGCGTGGGCGAGATGATGTATGAGAAGATCGGCATCCCGCGCGAAGACCGCGCCGGACGCATTGCGTGGTTCGCCAACAATTACCGCTTCTTCGGCGCGCCGGTGGGCCTGTTCCTCGTCATCGACAAGCGCATGGGTCATGGCCAGTGGGCGCATATGGGCATGTATATGCAGACCATCGCCCTGCTGGCCGAGGAGCGCGGCTGGGGCACGTGCATGCAGGAATGCGGGGCGCAGGCGCGCCCAGCATTCC
>CAZJZQ010000039.1:0-13940 GCA_964550535.1 uncultured Rhizobium sp. | reverse complement strand
ACCACATGGTCTATGCCGGCGTCGCGCTCGGCCGTCCTGATCCGGACGCCGCAGTCAACGGCCTCTACACCGAACGCGCGCCCTTGCCGGAGGTCGTCGAGTTCAGGGGATTCTAGGCGCCGTCTGTCCCGGCGGCAACACACGGAAACGCCGGGGCGCTGAAAGAAAATACGCGGCGCCGCAAAGGTTCGCGTGACGCCATCTTCCGTTTCGCGGACAGGACGCTATCAACATCGCCATGAAGATCGCCACCTGGAACGTGAACTCCGTCAACGCCCGCCTGCCCACCGTCCTGGAGGTGCTGGCGGAAACGAATGCGGATGTCTGGTGCCTGCAGGAACTCAAATGCGTGGACGAGAAGTTCCCGCGCGAGGAGATTGAGGCGCTTGGCTTCAACTGCGCCGTCTTCGGACAGAAGACCTATAATGGGGTCGCCATCCTCTCGAAATTCCCGATCAGCGACGAGCACCGCAGCCTCGAAGGCGAGCCAGAAGACGAACAGAGCCGTTATCTCGAAGTGCTGGTCGAGGCGCCGCGCCCGGTTCGCGTCGCCTCGATCTACCTGCCCAACGGCAATCCGCGCCCGGGCGACAAGTACGAGTACAAACTGCGCTGGATGGACCGCCTCGTCGCACGCGCCCGCAATCTGCTCGCTGCGGAGGAGGCCGTGGTGCTCGCGGGCGACTATAACTGCATCCCGCGCGACGAAGACTGCTGGGACATCAAGCTGTGGGAGGAGGACGCGCTCGCCTTCATCCGGACGCGCGAGAAATTCCGCCAGCTCCAGCATATCGGCTACACCGACGCCTTCATGGCGCGCGACGGGCGAATGCAGCAGTACACATTCTGGGACTATCAGGCCGGCTGCTGGCAGAAGGACCACGGCATCCGCATCGACCACCTGATGTGCAGCCCGCAGGCGATCGACCGGCTCGAATCCATCGAGATATTCCGCAAGGCGCGCGGCCTGGAGAAACCCTCCGACCATGTGCCGGTGATCGGAACGTTCGCGGACTAAGGCATCCTTTGGCGAACACAGGGAACGTCCTCGCCGAAGGCGGGAGGCGCCGCGGCGGCATGATTTGGGGCGCGTGCATCGCCCCGCGTAGCGACGAGCAACACCACCCGGCTTTGCTGCATTTGTGGACGTGGCGCCGCACCCCCCTTGAAAATCCGGGACCGGCTCCTCTCGCCCCATTCGCGCCTTAAAGATTCTTCCGGGCGCCTTTTTGCCGCCGATCCATCGCCGCAGCGCAGCACGACAAGGGATCATTCTCTCCCCCGAGAACCCCCTCTAGCCCCGCTGGCGCCGCCAGCGGGGTTTTTCTCGCCGCGTGCAGGCTCAGTGTTTTCCGGGCTTCTGATGGCCGGTCAGCCAGTCCATCAGCGCCAGCAGCACGCCCGACACGACGAATGTGACGTGGATAATCACCTGCCACATCAGATTGTCCTGCGCCTGCTGGTCCATCGGCGCGCCGTCGCCAAGGGCGAGGAAGGATTTCAGCAACGCGATACCGGAGATCGCCACGATGGATGCGATCAGCTTCAGTTTCAGCGCCGAGAAATCGACCGTACCCATCCATTCCGGCCGGTCTTCCGGCTTGCCCACATCCAGCTTGGACACAAAGTTCTCATAGCCGGAGAAGATCACGATCAGCACCAGGTTCGCCGCCAGCGACAGGTCGATAAGGCCCAGCGACAGCATGATGGCGGCCTCCGCATCCATGCCGTGGGACACGCTCCACAGATGCGGAATCTCGTGAATCAATTCCTGGAAGAACACGACCATCAGGGCGATCAGCGCGCCGATAAGACCCAGATAGAACGGCGCCATCAGCCATCGCGAGGCGAACAGCGTGTTCTCAAGCGCAGCTTCAAGGATCGGCTTCTTGGCCATGGGCATGGAGCTTTCTTCTTTTGGGGAGGTCATCGGGCAGAATTATCTGACAGGCGTATCGCGCAACGCTTCAGGCGTCAGCCTTTGCGCCATGGAATCGATCAGCAGGAAGACCGCGGCGAAGTCTTCGAGGATTTCGCGCACACGGTTGAGGTCATCCATCGGGCGGTACATCGAGCCCGGCTCGAACAGGTTCTTGCCCGCGACGCACAGCAGCATGTCGCCGCCGGAGAAGGCGCAGCGCAGCTGCTTGCCCTTGAACGTCTGCTCCAGTTTCAGCAACCGCTCCATGAAATCCGGCGTCAGGATGAAACGCGCCTCGATCTGATCCGAGCCAAAGACCTCGAACGCTTTTTCAAAGACCGGGTCTTCCAGCCGCACGCGCGGCTCCTTGTGCCCCATCTTCATGAAAGCGTTCATGAAGCCGGCGTCGCGGAAGACTTTCGTGACCCCGTTGAACTGCTTGTGGAAGTTCACCACGAGGCACTGGCCGCGAAACACCGTGACCCATGTGGTGCGCGTGCGCCCCTTGGAATCGGTGGTGGTGCGCTTCTCTTCCAGATGCGCCTCGAAGAAGCGGAAGGGCTCGTTGCTGCGCGCGCCGGTGAGCAGATCCTCGAACTTCGCGCGATCCCAGCCCGGCACGAGGCCCAGTTGCCGGAAATGCAGGATATCGGGCGGCGCGGGCGGATTGTGCTCGAACGACATGCCGAACTCGGCCGCCACCGGGTCGACCAGCATCGCCTTGGTCTCTTTCGACAGCCGGTTGAGATCAGTTGAGCCCCACGCGCCCATGGCCAGCGCAGCCATCACGCCGATGAAGCCGCCGAAGATGAAGCCGTCTCCGGAAATGAAAAACACAAACCCCGCGAAAATCGCGATCCCGATCAGCACGCCGATGATCGTATAGTTGCGCTGTTTCCCGACCGCCGCCTGACGATCCGCTTCGCGGCCCGCCAGCCCCGGCTGGATCTGGTTCCGGAAACGGTCACGGAAGAACGCAAAATCCGCCGGCATCCCGGCCATGGCCTCGTCCAGCGTCTGGATCGCGTTTTTCTTGCTGGACTTCGCCACCGCGCCATTCCCCTCATATCCCGCCCTGGCGCCAGTCAACGCGACAGCCGCCCCCAGTCAAGGCGGCGCTGGCCGCGGTTGCCGGCTTCGCCCCCGCGAGGCGCGAATCAGGCCGGTTTCAGGTCCGCCCGGTCGAACAGGACAACCCAGCTTGCCAGCGGATCGCGGTGCGCCAGCCAATCCATCACAGGGGCGGGAATCTCGCCCGGGGCGGAGATGCCGGCCACGAACTCCGTGAACCCCGGCATGCCCTCATGGACTGTCAGCACCCTGCCATCTGTCATCAGCAATTCGAGAACCGCGCGCTCCTTGCGCCCGAATTCAATGAGGCCGTTGCCGGGAATCTCCCGTTTGGCGGCGATCCGGCGGATTTCTCCCAGCAGGTATTCATTGCCGCCGCCAATGCTGAACCCGCGTGCGCCGAACGTGATCGCCCTGTCGCGGGTGAACCGCTCCCAGGCTACCCGCAACGCGGCCAGCACGATGAAAGCCGCGGCCATCCAGAGGATGGCGATCCCTATCGTCAGTTCGCCTTCGCTCATTTCTCCCCCTTGAAATGTTCGCTCAGAGATCCGCGTAAACGTGCGTCTCCGCCTCGCCGCCGGGATGCGTCACCGCACCCAGATGCGCCGGTCCCACCAGCTTCGCATATTTCTGCAACGCGCCGGACTGATAATTGGTGACGCGCGGCTTCCAGCTTTTCCTGCGCTCGGCCAGTTCGGCTTCGGAGACTTCCAGCTCCATCGTGCCCAGAATCGCGTCCAGCGCGATCATGTCGCCGTCCTTCACCAGAGCGATGGGGCCGCCCTCCTGAGCTTCCGGCCCGACATGGCCGATGCAGAAGCCGCGCGTGGCGCCGGAGAAGCGCCCGTCGGTGATGAGCGCGACCTTGTCGCCCATGTCCTGACCATAGATGGCGGCGGTGGTGGCCAGCATCTCGCGCATGCCGGGGCCGCCCTTGGGCCCCTCATAGCGGATCACCAGCACTTCACCGGCCTTGTAGTTGCGCGCCTCGACCGCTGCGAAGGCCTGCTCCTCGCTATCGAACACGCGGGCGGGGCCCCGGAACACCTGCGTCTTCAGACCGGCCACTTTCACAATGGCTCCATCCGGCGCCAGCGAGCCTTTCAGCCCCACCACGCCGCCGGTTTCGGAGAGCGGTTTACTGGCCGGACGGATCACATCCTGATCGTCGCGCCACACCACGTCCTTCAGGTTCTCGGCGATCGTCTTGCCTGTGACGGTCATGCAGTCGCCATGCAGGATGCCGGCGTCCAACAGCGTCTTCATCAGCATGGGCATGCCGCCCGCCTCGCCCATCGCCTTGGCGACATATTTGCCGCCGGGGCGCAGATCCGCGATGTAAGGCGTCCTGCGCATGATGTTCACCACATCGTCCATGGTGAAGCGGATGCCCGCCTCGTGCGCCATGGCGGGAAGGTGCAGGCCGCCATTGGTGGAGCCGCCCGTCGCCGCCACCACGATGGCCGCGTTCTCGAACGCCTCGCGCGTGCAGATGTCGCGCGGCCGGATATTCTTCTCGATCAGGCTCATCACCGCCTCACCGGTCGCGCGCGCATAGGCGTCACGATCCTGATAGACCGCAGGCAGCGCCGACGACAGCGGCAGGGCGAGGCCAATGGCCTCCGACACGCACGCCATGGTGTTGGCGGTGTACTGTCCGCCGCACGCGCCATCGCCCGGACAGGCGTGCTTTTCGATAAGGCAGAGTTCTTCCGAAGTGATCTTGCCCGCCGCGAAGGCGCCGACGCCCTCGAACACGTCCTGAACCGTCAGCTCCTTGTCGCCCAGCTTGCCCGGCATGATCGAGCCGCCATAGAGGAACACGCTGGGGACGTTGAGGCGCAGCATGGCCATCATCATGCCCGGCAGCGACTTGTCGCAGCCCGCCACGCCGACCAGCGCGTCATAGCCATGGCCGCGCATCGTCAGTTCGACCGAGTCCGCGATCACTTCCCGCGAGACGAGGGATGAACGCATGCCCTCATGGCCCATCGCGATGCCGTCGGTGACGGTGATGGTGCAGAATTCGCGCGGCGTGCCATTGGCCGCTTTCACGCCCTCGGACACGACCTGCGCCTGACGCATCAGGGCGGTGTTGCACGGTGCCGCCTGATTCCAGCACGAGGCCACGCCGACGAAGGGTTGCTCGATCTCCTTCGTGCCCAGCCCCATGGCGTAATAATAGGACCGCTGCGGCGCCTTGTTGGGCCCCACCGTCACATGGCGCGACGGCATCGTGGACTTGTCCCAGGTCTTCTTGGTCATGGCGGTCTCGCAGGCGACTAACTGTGGTGCGGCTATAGCACGCTCAGGCGCGGGGAAAAGCGTCAGCGCAAGTCGTGGACGGGGACGCCCCTGCCCGCCGCGAAGGCCAGAAGCCGGGTGTCGCGGCTGGCCAGTTCGGCCTGTTCCCGCAGGGCCAGCTCAACATAGCATGCATCGTAGAAGGACAATCCGCCTTCCCGCGCGAGGGCCATGGCGTCTGCAAGCTGTCCATCGTCGGGGACAGGGTCGAGCGGCTCCATCTTTGCGAGAACGCGCTCCAGGCCTTCCCGCAGAACCACGCTCAACGCCGGAAACTTCCGTTCCAGCCGCAGGATCGAGTGTCTCACCTCAAAAGCGAACAATGACGGCGAAATCCACGCCGCCGTCTGAGTCATTTCAAACATAGCAGACGCAGGCGAAGACTGGCTTCTGGCGATGATCGCCATGGCCGCCGACGTGTCGATGACGATCATTCAGCCGATCCGGCGTCTTCCGGATACATCCAGCCTTTCAGCGTCTCCCACGGGATCGGCTTGGCGGATTCAGGGGCGAGCCGCGCCTGCTCGTCGCGGAGGCGGCTCATCTCCTCCGCGAATTTTTTCTGATCTTCCAATGTACGCGGGCGGCGCACGGGGCGGGTCAGCCTGACTGCCGGGCGGCCGTGCTTGGTGATGATGATATCCTCTCCCGTGTCCTCGACTTCCTGGACAAGGGCGGAGAGCCGGTTCTTGGCGTCTGCGAGGGCGACTTCCTTCATGGCCAGAAATATAGCCAGATGGTAGCCAGAATTCAATCCCAGCCCATCGGGCGCCCCGCGGCCCGACGCTTTTGGTGACAACCGCCGGGGTGCGCGCTATCGCTCCCCCTTTCCCGAACAAGGCCGCCCGCGACCGATGACCGACGACCGTTTCGATCCGAAAACCGCCGAACCCCGCCTCTATGAGCGCTGGGAGCAATCAGGCGCGTTCCAGCCGTCCGGCGAGGGCGAACCCTATTCCATCGTCATCCCGCCGCCGAACGTCACCGGCGTGCTGCACATGGGCCATGCGCTCAACAACACGCTACAGGACGTGCTGATCCGCTATCACCGCATGGCCGGACGCAAGGTGCTGTGGCAACCGGGCACGGACCACGCCGGCATCGCCACCCAGATGGTGGTGGAACGCGAGCTGGCGAAGGAAGGCAACGTCTCCCGCCGGGATATGGGCCGCGACGCCTTCCTTGAGCGCGTGTGGAAGTGGAAGGAACAGTCCGGCGGCGCCATCACCGGCCAGCTCAAACGCCTCGGCGCGAGCTGCGACTGGAGCCGCGAACGCTTCACGCTGGACGAGGGGCTGAACAAAGCCGTCAACAAGGTGTTCGTGGACCTCTACAATGAGGGCCTGATCTACCGCGACAAGCGCCTGGTGAACTGGGACCCGCACTTTGAAACCGCCATCTCCGACCTTGAGGTCGAGAACCGCGAAGTGAAGGGCCATTTCTGGCGCCTGCGCTACCCGATCGAAGACGGCTCTACATGGAAACGCCCCGTCGAGTTCGACGAGGACGGCAAACCCGCCGCGTTCGAGGATTGCGCCTACATCATCGTCGCGACGACGCGCCCCGAAACGATGCTGGGCGACACCGCCGTCGCCGTGCACCCGGATGACGAGCGCTATCGTCATCTGGTGGGCAAGATGGTGCGTCTGCCCATCGCGAACCGGCTGATCCCCATCATCGCGGACGAATACGCTGACCCGACAAAGGGCACCGGCGCGGTGAAGATCACGCCCGCGCACGACTTCAATGATTATCAGGTGGGCAAACGCAACAAGCTGCCGATGGTGAACATCTTCACCTCAACGGGAAACGTGCGCGACAGCTTCGAGGTGATCCACGCGACGGACGCCGCCTATCGCATTGATGAAGCGCTCGCTCCTCAAGGCTATGCCGGACTGCACCGTTTCAAGCTGGGCAAGGAGAACGGCGCGAGAGAGAAAGTCATCGCCGATCTTGAAGCGCTCGAACTGCTTGACCTGATCGAACCCAAGACAATCGAACAGCCCTTCGGCGACCGCTCCAACGTGGTCATCGAACCGATGCTCACCGACCAATGGTACGTCGACGCCAAGACGCTGGCCAAACCCGCCATCGAGGCGGTGGAGAGCGGCAAGACCCGCTTCGTCCCGCAGGCGTGGGAAAAGACCTATTTCGAATGGATGCGCAACATCGAGCCTTGGTGCATCAGCCGCCAGCTCTGGTGGGGCCACCGCATTCCGGCGTGGTATGGGCCGTCGGTCGAGCCGGACTTTACCCAACTGCCCGCACCACCCTTCTTCGTTGCGAAGGACACCGAAGAAGCAAAAAAAGCAGCATTCGATTACTACAAACAGCGATACCCCAGCCTACAGCGAATTGATATCGACGACGCTCTTCCCTGCGTCTCATACTCACCCGAGCGCGCTGTAATTGGCATTAGCATTTGCCAGGACGAAGACGTCCTCGATACCTGGTTCTCGTCCGGCCTGTGGCCCTTCTCCACGCAGGGCTGGCCCGAGCAGGACCCGACGCGCGAGGGCTTCTATCCCGGCTCGGTACTCGTCACCGCATTCGACATCATCTTCTTCTGGGTGGCCCGCATGATGATGCAGGGCATCCACTTCATGGGCGAAGTCCCGTTCAAGGATGTTTACATCCACGCGCTGGTCCGCGACGAGAAGGGCCAGAAGATGTCGAAGTCGAAAGGCAACGTCATCGACCCGCTGGAGCTGATCGACGAGTTCGGCGCCGACAGCCTGCGCATGACGCTGGCCGCCATGGCCGCGCAGGGCCGCGACATCAAGCTCTCGAAACAGCGCGTCGAAGGCTATCGCAATTTCGGCACCAAGCTGTGGAACGCCGCACGCTTCGCACAGATGAATGGCTGCGAACTCGATCCCGCTTTCGACCCGGCGAAGGTGAAGCACACGCTGAACCGCTGGATCGTTTCGGAAGCAACGCGCACCGCCGCCGCCGTCACAGCGGGCATCAAGGACTACCGCTTCAACGAGGCCGCCGGCGCCATCTACCGCTTCACCTGGAATGTGGTGTGCGACTGGTATCTCGAATTCACCAAGCCGCTGCTCAACGGCGAGGATGAAGAGGTGAAGGCCGAAACACGCGCCGCCACGGCGTGGGCGCTCGACCAGATCGTGCACCTGCTCCACCCCTTCATGCCGTTCATCTCCGAACAGCTTTTCCAGAACTTCCGCAAAGGCGAGAGCGCCGAATTGCTCATCAAGCGCCAGTGGCCGGACCTTCCTGCCTCGCTGGTGGATGAGGAAGCCGTGGCCGAGGTGGATTGGGTGATCCGCCTGATCAACGCCATCCGCTCCACCCGGTCCGACCTCAACGTGCCGGCGGGCGCCAAGGCGCCGCTCAGCGTCGTCGGCGCCTCGGGCGACACGCAGGCGCGCCTCTATACCTATGAGGCGCTGATCCAGCGCCTCGCCCGCCTCGAGTCGATCGCCATTGCGCAGGAACCGCCCAAAGGCTCCGTCCGCATCGTCATCGACGAGGCGCAGGCCTGCCTGTCGGTCGCTAACCTCATCGACCTCGCGACGGAAACGGTGCGGCTGAAAAAGGAGATCGCGAAAGCCGAGGCCGACATAAACGGCATCGACAAGAAACTCGCGAACGCCCAGTTCGTCGCCAAGGCGCCGCCGGAAGTCGTGGAAGAACAACACGAACGCCGCGCCAGCGCCGACGCAATCCGCACCAAACTGTCCGAGGCGCTGAAACAACTGGCGGAATAAGCGTCCGCTCCCACGCCATGCAGAACGGCGCGCCGAAAAATCTGAAGTCCGGTGTCGGCTGTGCTAGTCTCCCTGCGTCCTTGACGCGTGCAGCAGGGAGATCGCCACATGAAAATCGTGACCAGCCTGAGCTTTCGCGGCCAGTGCCGCGAGGCTTTCGAGTTCTACGCCAGGGTTCTGGGCGGAAAAATCACCGCTGCCTTCCCTTACGGCGACAGCATGGCGAGCATGCCGGATGGGAGCAAATATCGCGACTGGCTGATGCATTGCTGGCTCGACGTGGACGGCCAGTCGATCATGGGCGCGGACATGGATACGTCCTGGGCGTCCAATATCGACAAGCCCAAGAACGGCTTCGACGTAACGATCCACACCGATGACATTACAAAGGCGCGCCAGTGGTTCGACGCGCTTTCCGAAGGCGGCAACGTATCAATGCCCTTCGGCGAGCAGTTCTGGTCGCCCGGCTTTGGCGGACTGATCGACAAGTTCGGCGTGCCATGGATGGTCAACACCATCCCCGCCGAAGGCTGGCAGCCCAAGGCGCCGGGATAAGACATTGGCGGGCCGCGCGATCCACGGACCGCGCGGCCCGCACATCTCTTCCCACTATCCGTCAGTTGCGCCTGGGTGCGCCGGGTAAATAATTATCGGGAGACTCCCACGCCGGACGTTTCAGGTCCGCGCCTTCTGGCGCCCGCCCCACCTCGCCCGGCAATGCGGCCAAGGCTTTCACCAGCCTCGTAACAGGCAAGACAGACGCAGAATCCGGTCACATCATCACGCCGGCCTGAAGGGGATACAGATGCAGAAGCGCAAACTCGGAAACAGCGGCCTCGAAATCGCGCCGCTCGTCCTCGGCGGCAATGTGTTCGGCTGGACAGCCGACAAGGCCGCGTCCTTCGCCATTCTCGACGCGTTCCTCGACGCGGGGTTCAACGCCATCGACACGGCGGACGTCTATTCATCCTGGGTCCCCGGCCACAAGGGCGGCGAATCCGAAACCGTGATCGGCGAATGGATAAAGGCGCGCAACAATCGCGACCGTATCATTCTCATCACCAAGGTCGGTTTCAATGCAGGCCTCTCCGCAGCCGCCATCGCCGAAGGCGCCGAAGCCTCCCTCCGCCGCCTGCAAACCGGCCATATCGACCTCTACTTCTCCCACAAGCCTGATCCCGAAACGCCCATTGAGGAAACGCTGGAAGCGCACCAGAAACTCGTCGACGCTGGAAAAGTCCGCGCGGTAGGAAGCTCCAATTACGACGCTCCAGACCTCAAGGCCGCGCTTGATGCAGCTGGCGGATCGCGCGCCCGCTACACGGTGGAGCAACCACACTACAACCTGCTCACGCGCGACCAGTATGAGGGACCGCTGGAGGATATCTGCGCGAGAGAAAATCTCGGCGTCATTCCCTTCTATGGACTGGCGGCCGGCTTCCTGACCGGAAAATACCGCTCGGCGGACGATACGGCGCGAAGCCCGCGCGGCGGCCGTCTCAGATCCTACTTCACGGATCGCGGCCTCGCGATCCTCGCCGCGCTCGACGCCGTCGCCGCCCGGCATAACGCCACGCCCGCACAGGTCGCGCTCGCCTGGGTGATGGCGCGTCCGTCGGTCACCGCGCCCATCGCCTCGGCGACCAGCGTGCAGCAGCTGACGGACATCGCTCGCTCCGCATCGCTGAAACTGACGCCGGAAGACATGAAACAGCTGGATCTCTGATCCAGCGGCGAACAAAAAGGCGCGCCACAGAGGGCGCGCCTTTTCAAGGCCATCCGTTCATATGGCCCGCAGGCGTTGCGGCGTTCAGCGCGCCATGCGGCGGATGCGTTCGATCTCCTTGGCCACTTCGGATTCGACGATCGCCGGAAGGTTCACGTCGAGCCATTCCTTCAGCATCGGCTTCAGCAACTCACGCACCACATCGTCCAGCGTGCCGCCGGTCGAGACCAGCATCGAGCCCATCAGCTTGCCCAGAGCGCCAGCGGCTTGCGAAGCGACCGGCGCACTGACCAGACCGTCGCCAGCGGGCGCGGCCGCGTGAACCGGCTGCGGAGCAGGCGCGGCGGCTTTCGGCGGCGGAGGCGGCGCAGGTTCCGGCTCGTCCTCTTCCATGATCACCAGATCGTCGGAAGACGCGGACGGCTCGTCGTGACGCTCGACATGCTGGGTCAGTTCAAATTCAGGCTCAGGCTCCGGAGCCTTGGCGGCGGGCGCAGCAGACGCCGCCGGAGAGAGTTCCAGAACGTCGCCGCCGGTTTCCGGCGGCTGGTCTTCCTCGGAAATGATCCGGCGAATCGACGCGAGGATTTCCTCCATCGTCGGTTCGCGCTGGGCGTTGTCCGCGGTCATTGCGCCGGTCCCGGTGTTATCTGCGGACAGCGCAACGCGCGCCGCCCAACCTTTGGTGCAGACTACACCGTCACGTCGCTACAAAAAGGTTAACGTCCGATCATGTCCGGCGTCAGACGGCCCATAACCGCCAGAAGCTGGTGTGCGGCGATATAAGCGTCGCGCTGCGCCCGGATCAGGCCCAGCCGCGCCTCCAGGGTTTCCTGCTCCTGGTCCAGCACGTCCAAAGTGATTCGGGTGCCCACCAGCAGTTCCTGCCGCGATCCTTCCAGCGCCACATCGGCCGCTTCCAGCCGGCTGCGCGACGCGGTCACCGCCTCCGTGGCCGCCATATACTGGTGCCAGGCGGTGGTGGCCTCCGCCGTCGCCGCCCGCTCGGCGGCCATCCGGCCATAGCGCGCACGCTCGGCCTCCAGCTTCGCGCCGCGCGTCCGCGCGTTCAGCACGCCGCCCTGATAAAGCGGGATCGACAGTTCGGCGAACAGGCCAAGGTTCGTGTCCTCGATCGTGTCGTCGCGATACGATTCCTGCATCCCCGCCGTACCGACAATGCCGACGCGCGGACGCAGGCTGCCCCGCGCCACGTTCACCCCCTGCGAAGCCGCAGCCTCGGCCGCACGCGCCGAAAGAACATCGGGATTGTTGGCCAGAGCCTGCGCAACCACGTTATCCATCGTCGCGGGCAGGACCGGCCCCGCCGGAACCGGCGCCAGCTGGATTGCGGGCAGGCCGACCACCTGCTGATAAACCGCACGCGCCGCCTCCCGCTGCGCGCGCGCCGCCGCGAGCGAGGCGTCGGCCTCGGCCTTGCGCGCCTGCGCCTGCGCCACATCGGTCCGCGTCACCTGCCCCACATCAAAGCGATCCGTGGCCGCGCGCACATGCTCGCCCAAAGCGGACTGGTTGGCCTCGCGGATACGGACCGCTTCCTCGGCGCGCTGCACATCGGTGAAAGCCGCGACGACGGAAAGGATCAAATCCTGCTCGAACGCGCGCAGGTTCTGCGCGGCCGCATCGCTGCCGGCCTCCGCCTGACGCCGCTGCGCCGCCAGCATGCCGCCCGCATAAATCGTCTGCCGCGCTTCGAGGCCCAGCGTCGCCTGCTGAAAATCGCCGTCGCGCGGGAAACTCTGACCGCCCACCACATACTGCTCGCCCAGATTGGCGGTGTAGGTTCCATACGTGCCGCGCACGCCGATGGAGGGCAGCATGGCCCCACGCGCCTCGGCCACGCGCTCCTGCGCCACGCCGCGCGCCTGGCGTTCGGCCAGCAGCGCGGGGTTGGACCGCAGCGCGCTTTCGACCGACTGAGCCAGCGTTTCATACGCCGCCTGCGCGTGCGCCGCACCGGAGGCCGTCGCAACGAGGGCGACGGTTGCGGCTGTCGTGAACAGTCTCATCGGCTAGCTCCTTCAGGCGCGGCCCGGATCATTCCGGCGCCCCCGCGCACCTGCATGTCATGCGTACGCGAGATCAGACCTCGCGAATCCATCTGACAAGAGGCCGTAAACACAGTGTTTCCGCGCCGCCATTCATCTGGGGGGCGAGTTTTCCCGGTCCGCAGCATGGGGGACACACCTTAAGTCCCAAAGGGATCGTAGCGGGAAACGCCCGAGAGGACGCCGATGACCAAAACTCAGAGCCGGAATTCCGCCGCGCGCTCGAACCCCGGCAACGGCGCCGCAGCCGATTCAAACGGCGTGCGCCAGGAGGTTTTTCCTCCGGCTTTCACATAGATACGCGCCCGCGCCACACCGGCCTCGATCACCGGAACCACAAGGCGCCCCCCCTCGGCCAGCTGGTCCAGCCACGCCGCGGGAACCTCTTCAACCGCACCGTTCACGATGATGACGTCGAACGGGCCCTTGGCCGCGGCCCCGGCTTTCAGCGGACCGGCAACCACTTCGACGTTTTCAACTCCGGCCTGCACCAGCCCCTGCTTCAGCCCGTCGACAAGGCCGGCTTCTTCCAGCGCCACGACTTTTCCGGCCAGCCGTGACAGCACGGCGGCCGAATACCCGCTGCCCGCGCCAATATCGAGAACGCGGCCGCCCTCGGTCACCCCCGCGAGTTGCACCAGCTTGGCGTAGTCGCGGGCGGGCGCCAGCCAGCGCCCTTCCGACGTCTGCACGGCCAGATCCGCATAGGCGATCGGCCGCTTGTCGGCGGGCACGAAAACCTCGCGCGCCACCGATCCCATGGCGGAAATCAGCCGCCGGTCGGTCACATCGCTGGGGCGGACCTGATTGTCGATCATTGCGGCGCGGGCGGCTTCAAGAACCAAGGCGGACCCCTTATCTTCGGCGGTGCGGTGGCGCTCCCGTCCTCGCCGGACCCCGGCAGGACTCAAGGCGCTTGCACGCCCGGGGCTCTTAGCATACGCACGCCCCGGCGCAACGCGCCCGGACGCCGCCCCACCAGCGGCAGCCGGTTCGCCTGTTTCCTGACGGATTTCCGTGCTGGAATGGGCAAGTGAGGCCTCGTGGCGGAGTGGTGACGCAGAGGACTGCAAATCCTTGCACCCCGGTTCGATTCCGGGCGAGGCCTCCAA
>CAZJZQ010000038.1:23626-25675 GCA_964550535.1 uncultured Rhizobium sp. | reverse complement strand
TCATGAATCACATCAGGCCAACGATTTGAATCCTGAATGTCGATTGGACCTAAGCCTCGCGGCTTAGGCGGCAGACATACGAAGGGCGGGAACCGGTTCGATTCCCGCCCTTCGCAGTGTGTCTAGTGCTCGATGTTCCGCCAGATCCGGCGGTATGAGAGGTAGGTCAGCAGCGCGAAGATCGCGAGATAACCGATCACCGCGACGCCCATCTGCTTGCGGATATGCATTTTCGGCTCCGACGCCCAGCCCAGGAAAGCTGTAACGTCAGCCGCCATCTGGCTCACCGTCGCCGACGTGCCGTCGTCATAGGTCACCTGACCATCGCGGGTCAGCGGAGGGGCCATGGCGAGGAACCCGCCCGGCGGCTTGTGACGCGGATCGCCCGACCACTGGGCTGACGTGTCGCCGTGGAAATAGGCGTTGTAGTGTTGGCCCGGAGCGACCGTCAGGCCTTCCGGCGCAGGATAAAAGCCGGTCAGCAGCGAGTAGAGATAATCGGAGCCGCCCACGCGGGCCTTCGCGATCACCGACAGGTCCGGCGGGAAAGCCCCGCCATTCATGCCACGGCCCGCCGCCTCATTGGCGTAGGGGCTGGGGAAGGCGTCTTTCGGCATGCCGGCAACCTGAATGACGTCGCCCGTCTCCGGGTCGATGTCGTTCAGCATGTACTCGGCCGCGATCACCTTCACCTTCGGGTTATCCGTCGGGTTCGGGTACTCGGACATGAAGAAGGGCGCGCCCTTCTCCCCGAGATTGCGGAACGACATGAGCTCCATGCCATGGCAGCTCGCACAGACTTCCTTATAGACGCGGTAGCCGCGCTGCAGCTGGTTCTGGTCGTAGATGCCGAAGAACCCTTCGAAGCTCCAGCCGCCAGGCGGCTTCTTCAGTTCGTGCCCGCCGCCTTCAGCCGAGGCTGAAGCGGACAGGGCGAGGGCGGCGGCCGTGAAAGCTGCGGCGGCGAGTTTGACGAGGCGCATCGGTCTCTCCCTACTCGGCATGCTGCGTGGCGGCCGCGCCAGCGGCAGGAGCAGCGGCGGACTTCCGCTTCTTGTGCACGCTGTCCGCGATGGACGCAGGCCGGGGTTTGGGTTTCTCGATCACGCCGAGGACCGGCAGGATCAGAAGGAAATACAGGAAGTAGTAGGCCGTGAGGACCTGCGAGACGATCAGCCACGGAATACCGGCCGACGAGATCTCTATCGAAGCGCCCGACGACGGCGGCAGCGCAGCCTGACGGGCGCGGGCCTCGGCGAAGTCATCGAACGTCTCGCTTTGCGAGTTGCCGTTGGTGTCCGTGTAAACCACCGCGAGTTGGTCTTCGCGGAACTTCACGATCAGGTTGTCCGGGTTGTTGGCGCCGCAGAAGCCCAGACCGATCGACGCCAGCACGAACAGCACAAAGAACTGCTGTGCCACCGGACGGTAGCGCATCGAGCGGACTTTCGACGTGTCGAGCCACGGCAGGGCAAACAGGATCAGGATGGCGCCAAACATCGCAATCACGCCAAGCAGCTTGGCTTCGATCGGTCCGATGTCGAACACGAAAGCGCGCAGGATCGCATAGAACGGCAGCAGGTACCATTCAGGCACGATGTGCGCCGGCGTCACCAGCGGGTTGGCTTCGATATAGTTGTCGGCGTGGCCCAGCACGTTCGGGAAGTAGAATACAAACGCGGCGAACATGATGAGGAACAGCAGGATCGCGAAGCCGTCCTTCACCGTGTAATACGGGTGGAAAGGCACGGTGTCTTTCTTCACGTCCTTCACGGACACGCCCGTCGGGTTGCCGTTGCCGGTGTGGTGGAAGCCCCAGATGTGGAGGATCACAACGCCCGCAATCACGAACGGCAGCAGATAGTGAAGTGAGAAGAAGCGGTTGAGCGTTGCGTCACCGATTGCCGGGCCGCCCTGCAGGTAGGTCTTCACTGTATCGCCGACCAGCGGCAGCGCCCCGATCAGGTTGGTGATAACGGCCGAACCGTGGAACGACATCTGGCCCCAGGGCAGCACGTAGCCCATGAACGCCGTGCCCATCATCAGCAG
>CAZJZQ010000038.1:15221-23616 GCA_964550535.1 uncultured Rhizobium sp. | reverse complement strand
GCAGGTAGATGACGACGCCGAGGATCCACACGATCTCGCGCGGAGCCTTGTACGAGCCGTAGTACATGCCGCGGAACATGTGGATGTAAACCGCGAGGAAGAACATCGACGCGCCGTTGGCGTGGATATAGCGGATCAACCAGCCATATTCGACGTCGCGCATGATGCGCTCGACCGAGGCGAAGGCCGCATCCGTCGACGCCACATAGTGCATCGCCAGAACGACACCCGTCACAATCTGGGTAACGAGGCAGACGGCGAGAATGCCGCCGAACGTCCACCAATAGTTCAGGTTCTTCGGTGTTGGCGCCAGCATGGTGTCCACGCCCAGCCGCACGATTGGCAGACGCGCATCCAGCCACCGAGTGAAGCCGGTTTTAGGTTCGTAGGTCGACGGTCCGCTCACGCCCCGCTCCCCTTGTTCTTAGAGAGAAATCTTGATGATCGAACCGGCGGCGTCGTACTCGTACGTCGGCACCGGGAGGTTCGTCGGGGCCGGCCCCTTACGGATACGGCCTGAAGTATCGTAGTGCGAACCATGGCAGGGGCAGTACCAGCCGCCAAAGTCACCCGTCGTGCCCTGAGCCGGTCCAACCGGGACGCAGCCGAGGTGAGTGCACGAACCAGACGTCACCAGGATCGCAGGGTTCAGCGTGCCGTCCGCCTTCGGGGCGAGACGCTCGTCATCGGTTTGCGGATCGCGCAGCGTGCTCACGTCAACGGAGCGGGCCAGAGCAATCTCGGCTGCGGTGCGGTGGCGCACGAAGAACGGCATACCGCCGATCAGCACGCGGATTTCGCCGCCTTCCGGAACTTTGGTGACGTCCACTTCGGCGCTGGACAGCGCGCGCGTGTCGGCTGCGGGGCCGAGTTGCTGGATGAACGGCCAGGCGACAGCGGCCACCCCGCCGGCCCCAACCGCCATCGCGGCAATATGGATAAAGTCGCGACGCGTTTCACCCGCATGCGCCCCATCGGCAGTTTGGCTGCTAGAACCGTGTTCCGACACACGAATCTCCCATGGTAACCGGAGCTTTGAACGCCTTATTATCGACACGGCGGCAACCCCGCGCGTGGCGCGGTGTCGCATGAAGCCCCTTGCCCGCGGAAGGCTCTAGAGTGCGCCTTGGATTCTATCAACCCGATATCCCTCAAAATCTGGGAGCGGCATTGCGCCTCGCCACCTGCTTTGCGGTTCCGGTTGACGTGATCGAACCTTGCGGCTTTCCGCTCACGGACAAGGCCCTGCGGCGAGCGGCCATGGATTACGGTCCGGCGGCCCAGGTCCAGCGTCATGACAGCTGGAAGGCCTTCCTCGCCGCCCCCGAGCGCCAGATGGGGCGGCTGGTCCTTTTCAGTACGAAAGCCGAGCTATCCCTGCCGGATTTTCGGTTCCAGCCGGGCGATACCCTGCTTTTTGGCCGTGAATCCGCTGGGGCGCCCGGCGATGTCCATACAGCCGCCGCCGCAACGGTTCGCATTCCCCTCGCTCCCGGCGCCCGGTCCCTGAACGTAGTGATGTCGGCCGGGCTGGCGTTGTGGGAGGGGCTCCGCCAGACGGGCGGACTTCCGGGCGCGGAAAGCCGCTAGTTCACCGGAATGCGGGACGGGTCACAGGCCCGCACGATCTCGGCAAGAAGGTTGGAATAGGTCACCTGCTCCGCAGGCTCGAAAATCGCGAGGATATCCTCGGCCGTCTCCGCGTCCCCGCTGGCGGCCCGGGCGACCAGTTCGAACATCTCGTCATCCAGCCGGCGGCTGGATTCCTTGGCCAGGCAGACACAATACGGATTGCCGCCGCCATCCGCGAGACAACGGTCAATAATGACCTGCCGGCCCGGCGCGCTCTGATCGCAGGCCGCCAGCACGCCGACCGCAGAAGCAAGGCAGAGCCAAACGCGCAGCAAGGCCAATCCCGCACAAAGCCGGCGCCGGTGATCCCGGTCCGTGCAACACCATGGGTGATCATTCTACCGCCCGCCCCGTCCGGCCTCAATGGCGGCTACTGCGGCGCACGCACGGCGCGCCGCAGGTCGTTCCGTCAGGATCAGGATCCGGCCGTCGCGCCGCCCAGCCCACATTTCATCGTCGCTTCCATCGCGGCGGTAGCTACGGAGAACTGCTTCTCCATGGGAAGCTCGCTCAGGATTTTTTCGGCTTCCTCGTCCTTGCCCTGCGCGCCCAGAACCAGCGCGTTGAAGACGT
This sequence comes from uncultured Rhizobium sp., assembly GCA_964550535.1. Lineage (GTDB taxonomy): Bacteria > Pseudomonadota > Alphaproteobacteria > Caulobacterales > Hyphomonadaceae > UBA7672. Next base: position 21,411 of record CAZJZQ010000038.1, on the reverse strand, counting down.
CCTTGTCGAGCTTCTGTTCAAACTCGTCCGCCATGCAATCGCAGGTTTTCTTTTCCTGGCCGTCATTCACGCAAGCTTCGACCAGAGCCGCCTTGCCGCCGCCGCCGCTGCACGCGGACAAAGCCAGCCCAGCGGCTGCAACAGCCCAAATCACCACGCGCATGGCGCTCTCCCCTGACAGATGCGGCGCCAGCATGATCGCCAGACAGCCTGCGTCATGACGAAGCTAGGCTGAGTTGCCTTAACTTAGAAGGGGAATTTGCCTCCGGATCTGCTGGACGGCCCCCGCTGCACAGGAGTAGCAAGACACTATGCTGGACACAGAAAATCCTACCGAGAACGCCGCCCTCACCGAACGGAAGAACCGCGCCCATGCGTGGTTTGGTGAACTTCAGGAAAGGATCATCGGCGCCTTCGAGACGCTGGAGGACCAATCCTCCCCGCCGCTCTACACAGGCGCCCCCGGCAGGTTCGAGCGTATCCCGTGGAAACGCGGCGATGGCTCGGAAGACCTCGGCGGCGGCACGATGGCGATCATGCGCGGCCGCCTGTTCGAAAAGGTCGGCGTGCATGTCTCATGCGTTTACGGCAGTTTCACGCCCGAGTTCGCCAAAACCATTCCCGGCGCCGACCAGTCCGGAGGCCGCTTCTGGGCTGCCGGCATTTCCCTGATCGCCCACATGGCCTCGCCCCGCGTTCCGGCAGTGCACATGAACACGCGCATGCTGGTCACGTCCGACAGCTGGTTCGGCGGCGGCGCGGATCTCACCCCTCTGCTCGAATACCAGCGCCAACAGGACTTCCCCGACGCCATCGACTTCCACACCGCGATGGAAGCGGCCTGCGCCCCGCACGCCGGCGCCGACTATCCGACGATGAAGCAGCACTGCGAAGAATACTTCCACCTGCCTCACCGCAACGAACCGCGCGGCATCGGCGGTATTTTCTACGACCGTTACAACACCGGCGACTGGGAAACGGACTTCGCTTTCACGCGCGACGTTGGCACGCGCTTCACCGAAATCTATCCGCAGCTTGTGCGCCGCCGCATGGTGGAAAGCTGGTCGGCCGCGGAGCGCGAGGAACAACTCATCCGCCGCGGCCGCTATGTCGAATTCAACCTGCTCTATGACCGCGGCACGACTTTCGGCCTCAAAACGGGCGGCAACGTGGCCAGCATCCTGTCGTCCATGCCGCCCGTGGTGAAGTGGCCCTAACAGCGCCGCCGGTCCAATCAGTGAACCAGGCCGGCTGACCCGCAGTCCGCTGCGATCACCTTCACATCCGCCTCGGCGACATGCAGACCGACCTTCACCAGCAACGCGTCCACCGGGGCGAACAGCAACTTTTGCGCAATACTCAGCGGACCGACCTGAAGCCCGAGCCCGGACCGCACCGGCTTCCACGTCTGCGACGAGATATCAGACGACGAAAACACCAGCGTCTTCTGCTCATCCGATCCCGCCTTGATAACGATCTTCGGCAACAACGGCGCCTTCAGCCCGACCTTTGCCGCTTCGGTCACGGCTTTTACCGTTACCTGCGCTGCACCATTGGTCTGGCAAGCGATGTCCGCAATCGTCACCTTCGCCGACGCCAGCGTCACATCGACTGCCACGAGGTTCAGCGCGCTCGTCCCCAGCGCGCCGACATTCAATCGTAGCTGGGATGTCGACGCCGTGGCGCCCTTCTCGGCCCAGGCGTCATACGTGATGACCTGCGGCTTCTCACCCAGATCCAGCGACACGCTCGCAATCGATGCGTCGCCCAGCTTGGCGCCCAACGCCAGCGCAACCTGATTATCGCCATTCGCCAGCGCGGCCGATCCCGCCAGCACCTCGCCGACGCTGATCGGAAAGGCCCCGCCCGACGTCAGCGCGTCCAGCGGCACACCGCCCACCGATCCCGGATCAATCATCGACGACAGCTTCAGCGAGTCGAGGCCGGGCGCCGGCGCCCCCGCCTTCAACAAGGTGGAAACCGAACCATTGTCGGTTGTCGCCGCCAGCGCTTTCACCACATCGCCCAGCTTCACATCGGCGGCCAGCACATCGTTGAACGACACAGCCTCGATATCGGCGACAACGTTCAACGCCTGCAGGAACTGCACAGCGTCCACCTGGGCGCTCGCCAGCGAGTTGTAGTCCATCACCGTCAGCTTGCCCTTATAGCCCAGCACAGCATCCAGCAGCGCCGCGCTCAGCCCGCCCTCAACGCGCACCAGACGCGAGCCCACAATCATGGTGGCCGTCTGCCGCCGCGCGGCGCGGGCCGACGCCCCGATCATCACGTCGCCGGGAATCATCCCGCCCATCATGACCTTGTCGCCTTCCAGACGCGCCTCGACCTGGATAGCGTTGTACGGCGTAGCGTTCGCATCGAACCGCTGCGCTGCGGCGACGCTTGCATCCGGCGTATAGCGGCCGCGCGTCACAAACACGTCAATGCCCGTTTTTCCCGTCTGGGTCTCGATCAGCGTGCGCGCATGTTCCGTATCAAGATTGCCGGACTGCATCATGATCAGCGCAGCCATATCGACGGCTCCCTGAAGCTTGCGCTTGTCCATGTAGAAGGAGATCTGGTTCATCACGATGGCGGTCATCACCGCCAGGATCATCGCGCAGAACGCAAACAGCGTGACCGTCGAACCGCTGCGATCACCAGACAACCGGCGGCGTCCCGGCCCTGCGGCAGAAACAAATCGTTGCATAATCAACCCGCGCCGTCGCCGTCAGTGATAATCATCGAATAGGACAGCGGCGAGGCCGGCAGCGGTATCAACTGCTCCAGCGCATAGGCCGGATGCGTGGCCGTGTCATAGGACAATGTCACGCGGCTTTGTTCGCCCGCGCCATTGCTGTCGAAACTGAAAGACACAGCTTCAGGCCGCAGCATTGGATACTGGCTGGAGACAAGCGAGAAATGCGCCTGCGCCAACTGCTCGCGCTCAGCGTCGTTCAGACCGCCAATGCTCGCCCGCGCCGTCTCCGCAGCCAACTGTTGCAGGCTGAGCGATGTCGCGAAAACGGACCCATACGCCAAAATCCCGGCGACCAGCAGAAGCAGGAAAGGTGCGATGATCGCAAACTCAACTGCCGAAGCACCGCCCTCGTTTCGTATGAAATTTTTGTCTCTTGAGAATGTCCGGGACATGTTCCAACCCTGTCCGCCAAACCGTCCGGGCCACATTCGCGGCGCCGATAATTATGCTAATAGCACTCTTCCGGTTAATTCCAGATGAAACCGGGACGTCGAACTGCACGTATGCCTATGGTCGCGCCTTCAATCGCAGGGAGTTCATGTGACAACCACCCCGACCGGACAAAGTGCAACCAGACGGTCCGGCTTCTGGACGGCGACCTTCCTCATCGCCATCACCACCGCAGCCGTCGCCGCCCTGGGCGGGATGGTGTCAGGCGGGGAAAGTGACGCCTGGTATCAGTCCCTCAACCGCGCGCCGGGAAATCCGCCCGGCTGGGTCTTCGGCGTCGTGTGGCCGATACTGTACGGGCTCATGGCTGCGGGCGCTGTTCTCGTTTATCGCGCCGCCGGCAGTTGGAGCGAAGCGTCGCTTGCCTTGTCGCTCTTCGGACTGCAACTCGCGATCAACCTCGCGTGGAGCTACCTGTTTTTCGGCCTGCATCTGCCGCTGCCAGCCTTCATCGACATCTGCCTGCTGTGGGTGAGCGTTGCACTGATGATGCGCGTCTTCAAACGCTACAGCGCGCTCGCTTCATGGCTGCAAGTCCCGTACATCGTCTGGCTCAGCTTCGCGGCCTACCTCAACGCGTGGGTCGTCGTATTCAATCCGTAACGCCCAGATCACGCACCTACACCCGTCACGTCCCTACGCCCGCGCCAGCAACGCCTCGCGCGTCAGCGTGAAGTCGCTGTCGATCCAGTCGGCCTCCAACCGCCGCAACATGGTCCCAAGTTTCGGCCCCGCCGCCACGCCCGCAGCCAGCAGATCGTCGCCCGCCACCGGCATGACGGGCCGCGCCCACGTATCGGCGAACGCAACCAACTCGCGCCACGCCGGAGAATCGCCGGCGCCGCCATCCGCCCACAGCAGACGCGCACGATCACCGAACACCTGCTCGCCAACCCGGTACAATACGCGCCGCCGGTCGGGCGCGCTCATGGCCGGAGACAGCGGCGTCTCATCCGCCGCCGAATAGACCAGCCGTCCGCGCTCCGCATTCGACATCTTCAGCGTGCGAGCCACGCCCGCCATAACGTCCGCGTCCTTCGGAAACAGCGACAGGAAGCGCAGCATCGCATCCGGCGCCGCGCCCGTTGACGCTTCCACCGCGCACAACTTCTCCAGAAGCTCCAGCCCCACAATCTCCGGCAACACCTGCCGCAGCACGCCCTGAGCCTCCATCGCGCGCAGCGCCGGCAACGGATCGCGCGCACCCAGCAGCTTCCGCGTCTCGGTCCAGATACGCTCCGCCGATATCTGGTCCAACCCCTCCTTCAGCCGCCCGCAAGCCTCCAACCCGGCGGCATCCAGCTCCCCTCGCCCATACCAGGCGTTGAACCGGAAAAAACGCAGGATACGCAGATAGTCCTCGCGAATGCGCGTGTCGGGATCGCCCGCAAACACGATCCGTCTGGTCGCGGCGTCATCCAGTCCGCCGCCTGTCGGATCAAACACTTCGCCATCCAGCGCCGCGTAAAGCGCATTGATGCGGAAGTCGCGACGCATCGCGTCCTCCGCCCAGTCCTCGGTAAACGCCACAACCGCGCGCCGCCCATCCGTCTCCACATCACGGCGCAGCGTCGTCACTTCATACGGCTGATGATCCGCAACAACAGTCAGCGTGCCATGCTCGATCCCCGTGGGATGCACCGCGATACCCGCCGCCAGCATCACGCGCTCGACAATATCGGGCGTCAGTTGCGTCGCGATATCCACGTCCGCCACCGGCTCGCCCAACAGGGCGTTACGCACGCACCCGCCGACAAAGCGCGCGCAGCCCGGCCGCTCCGCCTCCAGCGCCGCCATCACGCGCCGCGCTGAACTCGCGGTCATCCACGCCTGCGGCGCAAGATGCGTCATCGGCTCGGGTCCAGATCCCTTGGAGCAACAGGTGCGGGTTGCGTCCGGCCTTCGCGCTCGCCCACCGGCACCGATGCTTCCTCGCACGGCACCAGTTGCGGCGGGATACGCTCGCCATCGACATAGCGCGCCGATGTATAGCACTTGCCGTCATCCGACGGCTGCAACAGCGGCACAAGGATCAACCCGGCCACGGCGAGCACCCCGCCAATCGACACCAGCAACGTCAACGGCCAGCGATCGCGAACGCTCAGATCCCGCGATGCAGAACGATAGACGAGGAACACGATAAACGGGATCGCGAACAGCAAGATTTCAAGAAGAATACGCTGGACCACGGATCAGACCCCTTCGCCTTCATTATACAGCCTGTCGTAGAGGGCTTTGATCATCCCGGCGGTTGCTCCCCAGATATAATGTCCGTCGTGCGGCATCGCATAGTAGGCGCGCAGGCTGCCACGGAACTCTCTTTCGTGGCGCTCATGGTTACGCGGATGCATCAGGAAGGAAAGCGGCGTTTCAAATACCTCGGCCACCTCGTACTTCTCCCGCACCGGCACGAAATCCGGCGGCAGAACGCCCACAAAAGGCGACACCACATATCCCGTGGACGTCAGATAAGGGTCGCTCTGCCCCAGCAGGTTCACGCTTTCGGGATCGACGCCGACCTCTTCGTGCGCCTCGCGCAACGCCGCAGCCAGCGGCCCCGCGTCCGACGGATCAATCCGCCCACCGGGAAACGCGACCTGTCCGGCATGTTCCGCCATTGTCTGCGGACGGAGCGTCAGGAGCACCCCAAAGTCCTCGTCCCGCTCCACCAGGCCCACGAACACCGCGGCGCGTCGCCACGGCGGCTTGGCGAAATACATCGGCGAACCCGGATTGAGGTCGTTGTCCGTCCGCGTCGGCTCGCCCAGATCGGCGCTGACAGGCGCCAGCCGTGCTGCGGCGCGGCGCAGGAAGTCGTCCCGCGTGGTAAACGGCATGATCGGCTACCCCGCCACGCCAATCGCGAATCGTTCGCCCGACGACGCCACCGCCATGGTCTGACCGTCCGGTTCGAATTCCGCCCACTCGGCAAGTTCATACCACGGAGGACGACCCAAACGGGCTTCAAGTCCCCCGCGA
>CAZJZQ010000038.1:0-15211 GCA_964550535.1 uncultured Rhizobium sp. | reverse complement strand
GTTCGCCTGTCCGGGGATCGTCCTGCACCCGCAATTCATGCCCCGGCCCCACCGCCACGACATCGCCCACATTGGTCGTGACCAATATCACCGGGCCTCCCTCGCGCTCGAAGCGGTCAGCCCGGACGCCGATAAACGGCGCGTCCGCGACCCGGATCACCACTTTTTCGTGAGGGGTCACCAGATAGTAGCCGTCGGAATCCCGGCGCAATATCGTTGAAAAGAGGCGGACCAGCTTGTCCCGGCTAAACCGCACCCCGTTCTGCCACCAGGAACCGTCCCGGCGGATCTCAAGGCCGATATCGCCACAGTGCTCGGGGTTCCACTTGTGTACGGGAGGGAGGGAACGGGGCTTTTCCAAACCCGCTTCCGACTGCAAGGTGGCGATCAGATCCGCAAGGCTGCTCGCTTCCGGGTCTAACGCGTTCGACATTGGCGGCTCCGAAGGCGGGGTCGCCCCAGACATAGGTAAATGCTCAGCATGAGTGAAGCCGCTATCGCCGATGGGCCCGTCGCCGCTGATATCGTCAAGGATGCGGACGCAGCCGTCGAAACGCTGGCCAAGGTCCGCGCCGAGATCGGGAAGGTCATTTATGGCCAGGAACGGGTTATCGAGCTGACACTGGCGGCGATCCTCGCCGGCGGCCACGTCCTGCTGATCGGCGCGCCCGGCCTCGCCAAGACCAAGCTGGTCGAAACCACTGCCCGCGCGCTGGGCCTCGACTGGGGACGCGTCCAGTTCACGCCCGACCTCATGCCCTCCGACATTCTCGGCTCCGAGATTCTCGACGACACCGCTTCAGGCCGTTCCTTCCGCTTCGTGAAAGGTCCGATCTTCACCCGCCTGCTGATGGCCGACGAGATCAACCGCGCCTCGCCCCGCACCCAGTCCGCACTGCTGCAAGCCATGCAGCAGCGCCACGTCACCGTCGCCGGCGCCGCCTACGACTTGCCCAAGCCGTTCCTCGTGCTCGCCACGCAGAACCCGATCGAGCAGGAAGGCACCTATCCGCTGCCCGAAGCCCAGCTCGACCGCTTCCTCCTCAAGGTCGACGTCGACTACCCTGACGCCGAAACCGAACGGCGCATCCTCGTGCAGACGACCAGCCTCGCCGATCATGTCGTGCATCCCGCGCTCGACGCCGACCGCCTCATCGCGCTGCAAAACCTCGTTCGCCGCATGCCTGTGCCGGAGAAAGTGCTCGAAGCCATCATCCGCCTCGTGCGGTCCGCCCGGCCCGAACAGTCGGACGATCCGCAAGTGCGCAAGCGCGTCGAGTGGGGCCCAAGCCCGCGCGCCGGGCAGGCGCTCATGCTCGCCGCGCGTTCACGCGCCCTGCTGCGCGGCCGCCTCGCGCCTTCGCTCGACGATGTCGAAGCGCTGGCCGAACCCGCGCTCGGCCACCGCATGGCCCTCGCCTACGATCCCACGGGATCGGGCGGTTCGCTCTCGGACCTGATCGCGTCGCTCGCCTCCAAGTCCGCCTGAGGAGTCCCCTTGGCCCAGGCGCCGTTGAACCAGTTGAAGGCAGAAGCCGCCGCCCTCGCCGGGCAGCTCGGTACGCTGACCACCCGCGCCCGCGCCGCCAGCGCGGCGCACCTCGGCTCGGCCGGCCGCCGCCGTTCCGGCACGGGTGAGAACTTCTGGCAGTACCGCCGCCACGCCCAGGAAGACGGCGCCCAGCGCATCGACTGGCGCCGCTCCGCCCGCGAGGAAGAACTCTACGTCCGCGAGACGGAGCTGGAAACAGCCCGAACCTTCCTCTTCTGGGTGGACCCCGCGCCCGGCTTCGGCTGGGCCAGCGATCCGAAAGGCGTCGACAAGGCCGACCGTGCGCTGGTTATCTCCATGGCGCTCGCTGGCGCCCTCGCTCGCGGCGGCGAACGCTGCGGCGCGCTCGGCGGCGGACGCTCCCCAGCAGCAGGTCCGCGCGCCTCATCACGCGTCGGCGAAGATCTCCGCGAGTTCAGGCCCGAAGCACCCTTCCCGCCTCCCCCGCGCGAGGCGGCGGCCATCGTCATTGCCTCCGACTTCTACTCACCGCTCGCCACATGGCGCGAACGCCTCCCGCCCATCGCCGCCAGGTGCCGCGACGGCGTGCTGCTGCAAGTCTGCGATCCGGTCGAGGAAGCTTATCCCTTCACCGGCCGCACCCGCTTCTTCCGCCCCGGCGAACAGCGCGAGCGCATCATCGGCCGCGCCGAATCCATCCGCGACGGCTACATCGAACGCTTCGCCCAACGCCGCCGCGACATGACCGAACTCGCCGCCGAAATGGGCTGGCGCTTTGTCAGCCATTCCACGCGCGAGGAAGCCCGCATCCCGCTCGGCATCCTCGCCAACGGTTTCGAGTTTGCGGGAGCCCCGGCATGAGCCTCGGCCCCATCCTCTTCCTCCAGCCTCTGGCGCTGCTCGGCCTGCTCGCCCTGCCGGTCCTCTGGCTGCTCCTGCGCGCGACGCCGCCTGAGCCGAAGCGTCACGCGCTGCCATCACTCGCCCTGCTCGACGACCTCAAGCCGGAAGAGGAAACGCCCGCGCGCACGCCATGGTGGCTGCTGCTCCTCCGCATGCTCGCGCTCGCCCTCGCCATTCTCGGCTTCGCCCGCCCCACCTGGGCCCCCAACGCACAGATCGATGCATCCGGCGGCACGCTGGTCGTGGTCGATGACGGCTGGACCAGCGCCGAACGCTGGCGCGACCTGATCCGCTCCGCCACAGCCGCCATCGACGAAAGCTCCCAGGATGGCGCGCCGGTCCACATCCTCTTCACCGCCCAGCGCGAGATCACGCGCGACCCGTCCGTCGCGCTCGATGCGGAGTCCGCCCGCTCGCTCCTGCGCAACGCCCGCCCCGCGCCCTGGCTGCCCGACCGCGCCGCCGCACTCGAAGCGCTGAACGCCACCACGCTTCGCCCCGGCCGCATCGTCTGGGCGTCCGACGGTTTCGATCACGACAGCGCCGCCGCCTTCTCGCGCGGCCTCGCTGCCAAAGCGCCGACCGAGGTTCGCGTCACCCGCCCGCGCGGGGGCTTCGCCATCACCTCCGCCGACTCTTCTGCGGAAGGGGCTCGCGTCACCCTCGTCCGCGCGCAGGACGTATCCGCCCCCTCCGCCGACATCATCGCGGAAACCGCCGAAGGCGCCTCCATCGCCTCCCAGCGCGTGCAATTTGAAACCGGCGCAACCACAGCCGAGGTTCTGTTCCCCATCCCCGCCGCCGCGCTGAACCGCGTCGCCCGCTTCCGTATCGCCGGATCAGCCTCCGCCGGGGCCGTCTGGCTGTGGGACGACAGCGCCCGCCGCCCCCATGTCGGCCTCGCCGACATCCGCAACGAGGCGCAACCCCTGCTGTCCGAACACTACTATGTCCGCAAGGCGCTCCAGCCCTACGCCCAGCTCACCGAAAAGCCCCTCGGCGAACTCCTCGACTCCCCCATCGACGCCATCATCATGGGCGACCGGGGCGCCATCACCGAGGACGAGATCGCGCGCCTCACGGCATGGATCGAAGACGGCGGCGTCCTCATCCGTTTCGCCGGTCCGCGCCTCGCCGGCGGACAGGATCCGCTGACGCCCACGCCGCTTCGCGCCACATCGCGCTCGCTCGGCGGCTCGCTGGCATGGGCAACGCCGCAGAAGATCGCTCCGTTCACAGCCGCCTCGCCCTTCTTCGGCATCCCCCAGCCGACCGACACCGTGGTGAAGCAGCAAGTGCTGGCCCAACCCACGGCCGATCTCGACAGCCTCACCTGGGCCCGCCTGGAAGACGGCACGCCGCTCGTCACGGCGGCCCAGCGCGGACAGGGCGAAATCGTCCTCTTTCACATCACCGCAGACCCGGACTGGTCGGACCTGCCTTACACCGGCGCCTTCGTTGAAATGCTTCGCCGCTCCGTCGTCTCCGGCGGCGGGCGCCAGCGCTCCAACCAGTCCGCCTCCGAAGGAGCCCTCACCCCCATGCGCACGCTCGACGGCTACGGCGTGCTCGGCGCGCCGCCCTCCAGCGCCGCGCCCATCGACTCCGCCGTTTTCCTCACCACGCCTCCCGCGCCCGCCTCTCCTCCCGGCCTCTACGCGGGCCCCGGCGGCGAACGCGCGCTCAACGCCGGCGCGCCCGCTCCGCTGGTCTTCAGCAACTGGCCGCTTGAGGTCCAGGTCGTCGAACAGGCCGCCGTCTCCGAACGGCGCAGTCTTGGCGGATGGCTCATCGGCCTCGCCCTCGGCATCGTCGCGCTCGACCTCATGATCGCCCTCGCCTTCGCCGGACGCTTCCCGCGCATCGGACGCGCCACCGCAAGCGCTCTCGCCGCCATCGCCGCCTTCACCTTCATGATGCCCGGCGCCGGCGCCCAGTCCGCCGACGATCTCGCGCGCGAGGCCGCCCGCGACCTTCGCTTCGCCTATGTGAAGACCAGCGACACCCGCCTCAACGAGATCACCCGCGCCGGACTGTTCGGCCTCAGCTACCAGCTCGGCGCCCGCACCTCGGTCGAACCCGAAATGCCGCATGGCGTCGATCTCGCCCGCGACCACCTCGAACTCTACCCGATGATCTATTACGCGGTTCCGCGTGAGGCGCGTCCCTTCTCGGCGCGAGAGGCGGAGCGTGTGAACGACTACCTGCGCGCCGGCGGCGCGTTCATCGTCGATACGCGCGACGCCGCCCCGGGGCGTGATGTCTCCACCAACCTGCAAACCCTGCTGACCGGCATCGACGCGCCGCCGCTGCAACCCGCGCCCTCCAATCACGTGCTCACCAAGAGCTATTACCTCATCAAGAGTTTTCCGGGCCGCCTCAATGGCCGTCTCTGGATCGAAGGCGGCGCCGTGGGTCGTGATACGCGGCGCGGCGACGGGGTTTCCGGCCTGTTCATCGGGGGATCGGACTGGGCCGGCGCCTGGGCCATCGACTCCAATACCGGCCGTCCGCTGCTCACCATGGAAGGCGGCGATGCGGGTCGCGAAATGGCCTACCGCTTCGGCATCAACCTCGTGATGTACATCCTCACCGGCAACTACAAGGAAGATCAGGTTCACATCCCGGACCTGTTGGACCGCCTTGGCCGCGACCGCGATCCGGACTTCGAATAGATCATGCTTGAAGCCTCACGCCTCGCATTCGATCCGCTGATCCCCTGGGCCTTCGTTTGGGCTCTGGCGCTCGGCGCGCTCATTCTGTGGGGCGTGTACTTCGCGCTGCGCGGCCAGGCGCGCCTGTTCCGCGCGCTCGCACTCACGGTTCTCGGCCTCGCCCTGGCCAACCCGCTCTGGATCGAGGAACAGCGCGAACCGCTGAAGGATATCGTGGCCGTCGTGCTCGACCGCTCGGAAAGCATGGACTTCCGGGGCCGCACCGAAACCGCCAACGCCGCCTACAGCAATATCCGCGCGCTGCTCGAAGCTGACGAGACGCTCGAACTCCGCATCGCCGAAACCGATCCAGCCGCAGACGGCACCGACCTGCACGTCGCGCTCCAGTCCGTCCTGTCCGACGTCCCCCGCGAACGCATCGGCGGCGCCATCCTCATCACCGACGGCCAGATCCATGACATGCCGGAGGATCTCACCAACTCCTCCCAGATCGGCCCCGTCCACGCCCTCATCGTCGGCAGCGACGACGAGGTTGATCGCCGCATCGAAATCCAGTCCGCCCCTTCTTTCGGTATTGTCGATAACACCATCGAACTGCGCGTACAGGTGGAAGACCCCTCCGCCGAAACGGTGGACATCTCAGTCTCCATCAATGGTGTCTCCCAGCCCTCGCAGCGCATCCCCGTGGGCCAGCCGACCAACATCAAGCTGGAGCTGAAGAACCGGGGAGAAAACCTCGTCGTCCTTCAGGCCCCCGCCATCCCAAACGAGCTTACGCTCGCCAATAACCTCGCTTCCGCCCGCATTTCAGGCGTGCAGGACCGTCTGCGCGTCTTGCTGGTCACGGGCGAACCCCACGCCGGCGCCCGCGTCTGGCGCGACCTGCTGAAGTCTGATCCGGCAGTGGATCTCGTCCATTTCACCATCCTCCGTCCGCCGCACAAATCCGATCCCGCACGCACGGAAGAGATTGCCCTCATCAGCTTCCCGAAGGCGCAATTGTTCCGCGAGAAGATCAACGAGTTCGACCTTGTGATCTTCGACCACGAACTCCGCGATCAGGTTCTGGAGCTGCAATATCTCGACCGCGTCGCCCGCTATGTCGAAAACGGCGGCGCGTTGCTCATCGCATCGGGCCCGTCCTATCCGGACAGCTACCTGCTCTACAACACGCCGCTCGCCTCGGTCCTTCCCGGCAACGCCACGGGGGAGATGGTCGATGAAACCTTCACGCCCGAGTTGACCGCCCTGGGCAAGCGCCACTCGGTTACCGCCACCCTGCCGGCCGAAGGCTGGGGCCCGTGGATGCGCTACATGAAGGTCGAGCGCGCCAGTTCAGAATCCCTGCTGCAAACACCCGGCGGCGCCCCGCTCCTGCTGCTCAAACGCGTGCAGGAGGGCCGCGTCGCCGCCGTCATGTCCGACCAACTCTGGCTCTGGGCGCGCGGCTACAAGGGCGGCGGCCCTTACGCCGAACTCATCCGCCGCACCGCGCACTGGTTGATGAAGGAACCGGAGTTGGAGGAAGAACTCCTCCAGATCGAAACCGCCGGCGCTGAAGAAATGAAGGCCTCGCTCCGCACCCTGTCGGACAGCCCCCCGCCGCTCACCCTGCAAGGCCCTGAAGGCGCCGCCATCGAAATCCCGTGGACCGAAGTGACGCCCGGCAACTACCAGGCGATTGCTCCCGCCGGAGGCCTCGGGCTCTACACCGCGAAAAGCGGCACGCTCACCGGCGTCGCCCTGCGCGGCCCGGCCAACCCTCGCGAATACCTCGACCTGCGCGCCACGGGCGACATCATCCAGCCGCTGGCGGCCGCCACGCTGGGCGGCGTCTTCCCCCTCGGCGCCGATGGCTCGCCCGACCTGCCCGGCATCCGCCGCGTCGGCGAGCGCGGCAACGCCGCCGGCTCCGGCTGGCTCGGCCTGCGCCGCAACGAGGCCTACGCCGTCCGCGAAACCGACTCCACCAACCTCCTCCCCGGCTGGCTCGGCATGCTCCTCGCCGTCGCCTTCATGATGCTGGCATGGCGGAGAGAGGGGCGGTAAGGACGCGCTGCTCCCGCAAGCGCCCGTAATGGCAACGCCTACCGCGGCACGCTCAAAGCCCCCGCCAGCGTATCCGCGCCCGGCCCCAGATCGCGGATCAGAATGCGGTGGGCGTCCACCGGCCCTGGAAGCTGAAAACGCCCCACGCCCGCCTTCCGGAAGCCGAAGCGCGTATAATACTCCTCGTCGCCCACCAGGATCACGGCCGCATAGCCCTGCTCCCGGCACACGCCGATCGCGCGCTCCATCAGCTTGAACGCCACGCCGTTCTTGCGGCGGCGCTCCGCCACCGCGATCGGGCCCAGAAACGCCGCCCGCCCGCCAGAATCGCCATCGGCGCCAACTTCCACCGGCCACACCCGCACCACGCCCGTCAGCCCCTCGGCGTCGATGGCCACAAGGCTGGCGTCCGCGATCCTGGTGTTGCCCTCGCGCAGGCGTTCGGCCGCCTTGGCGAAGCGTCCGGGGCCGAACACATCGTCATACAGGGCCTCGACCGCAACGGCGTGGGCGTCCGACTCCAACAGGATTTCATACGGGGTCATGGCATTCATCGGAGCGCGCTCCAGGGACAGAGTGACGAACCAACGACCGCAGCCTCGCCCATTTTGGGGTTGGCCCAGGTCAGCTTGTCACCGCTGGTCGCCGTCTTCCGCCACCTGTGGGGTGGGGCCCTTCGCGCAGCCGGTAATTGGGCGTGCAGATAGGGTCATTCGCCTCCGATGTAAAGAACCCTGCGTCAACCGCCTCCCGGCGCTGGAATCACCCGCCAGCCTGTGCTTTCAAAGCTTCAACAGCATCAGGAGGCACTCATGGGCGTGCTCGACGGCAAGGTCGTTCTCATCACCGGCGGCGGCAACGGCATCGGCAAGGAGACCGCCCTCCTCCTCGGACGCGAAGGCGCGAAGGTCGTGGTGAACGACATCGGCGGCGGCCTGAAGGGCGGCGAGGGCTCCGCCGGCCCCGCCGAACAGGTCGTCCTTGAGATCAAGGCCGCCGGCGGCGAGGCCGTCTCCAACTCCGACAGCGTGGCCGACTACAAATCCGTCCAGCGCATGATCGAACAGGCGAAAGACACGTTCGGCGGCCTCGACTCGATCATCAACCCGGCCGGCATCCTGCGTGACGGCATGTTCCACAAGATGACCGAGGACGACTGGGACAGCGTCATCAACGTCCACCTGCGCGGCTCCTTCAACGTCACACGCGCCTCCATCGAGATGTTCCGCGAGAAGGAGGACGGCAATTACGTCCTCTTCACCTCCACCGCCGGCCTGATCGGAAACATCGGCCAGGCCAACTATGCGGCGGCCAAGATGGGCATCGCCGGCCTCTCCCGCATCATCGCGATGGAGAACGCCAGAAAGAACATCCGCTCCAACATCATCTCCCCCTTCGCCTGGACCCGCATGTTCGAATCCGTGCCCGTGAAGGACGAAGCCAGCGCCAGGCGGATCGAGCGGGTGAAAAACGCCATGCGCGCCGACCAGGTGGCCCAACTCGCCGTCGCCCTCTGCTCCGACCGCGCGAAGCACGTCACCGGCCAGATCTTCTGTGTCCGGGGCAATGAGATCATCCTGTTCGACCAGCCCCGCCCCATCCGTTCCATGGCCGACCTGTCGGGCTGGAATCCGGAAAAGATCCTCGACACCTGCCTGCCCGCCATGCAGGGCGACTTCTTCGGCCTGGAAGGCTCGGGGGACGTTTTCGGTTACGATCCGGTTTAAACTTGGCCGGCCCCGCCCTGGTGCGCGGCCTTTCCGCCGCCCCGGGGAACCCGGCCGCCATTCGCCCATTGCACGAGAGAAAGTGACGTTTGCCGCGGCAATCGTAAGGTTTTGGAAAGCATAGAATTCGTATCCGTTTTGTTACCCCAGAAGCTTGTGAGACCTTCCGGTATGGCGCGTTCCCGAACCTCCCGTCTGGCTAGAAGCCGGCGCCCACGGAAAAACTCCTGGGCTCACCTTCCGGACGAGCAGGTTCTCCATCTCCGCTTCAAGGATCTGGGCCTGTCCTTGCAGGACACCTGGCTCGAAAGCTGCCTGATGGGGCTCAATGTCGAACTCCACAAACGCGGCCTCAACGTGCAGGCCCATGGCTGGATCTCCGACGAGTGGTTCAGCCCCGACAACACGCCCGGCATCGCCTTCCCGTTCTACCTCGCCCACCCGCGCCTGATGCGCCTTGAACGCAAGATGTTCCTCGACGTCGAGGGCGGCACGCGGCGCGAGTGCATGAAAATTCTCCGCCACGAGGCCGGCCACATCATCCAGCACGCCTTCAGCCTGCACCGCCGCAAGAAATGGCAGGAGTTGTTCGGCAAGTCGTCGACACCCTACCCCGAAAGCTATCGTCCGAATCCCAAAAGCCGGAACTACGTCCAGCATCTTCGCCGCTGGTATGCGCAGAGCCACCCGGATGAAGACTTCGCCGAAACCTTCGCCGTCTGGCTCACGCCGCGTTCGGATTGGCGCACGCGCTACGCCGAATGGCCCGCGCTGAAGAAACTCGAATACGTCGATGACCTGATGAATCAAATCGCGGGTATGAAGCCCACGCTTACACGTCGCGTCGATGTCGATCCGGTCACACGCTCCACGATGACCATCGCAGAACACTACCGGCGCAAGCTGGAGCACTACGCAATCGAAGCGCACACCTTCTACGATGACGATCTGCGCCGCATCTTCGCCAAAGGCTCAGCCGTCCGTGAAGCGCCAACCGCCGCGTCGTTCTTGACAAAGAACAAGAACGCCATTCGCCAGACTGTGATTCGGAGAACCGGCGAGTATCAGGTCGTACTCGACGCCGCCCTTGAGGAAATGATAGACCGCTGCCGCGTGCTCAAGTTGCGCGCGCCCGGTTCTGAACGACAGCTTCGGATGAAACTCACCGAATTGCTGAAGGCCAAAGCCGTGCAGACTCACTATAGTTCGTCGTCGCATCGGCAATCCTTCGCTGTCTGAAATTTCGTTCCATGAAGTCTCTTCGCGTCCTGATGCTCGTGCATCCGATGTTGATTCCGCCTGACAGCCTCGCAGGCGTCAGCGAGGAAGAAAGCTATGCGTACAAGACGGAGTGGGATGTCATGTCCACGCTCCGCGAGTCAGGCCACGAAGTGAAGGTCGCCGGCGCGCAGCACGACATTGCCGAAATCCGCGACGCGATCGAGGAGTTCAAGCCGGACATTGTCTTCAATCTGCTCGAAGAGTTTCACGGCGACACGACCCTCGCCCACAACATCGTCAGCCTGCTTGAGCTGATGCAGGTCCCCTATACCGGCTGCAACCCACGCGGCCAGATGATGGCGAAGGGCAAGGACCTCTCGAAGAAGCTGCTGAAATACCACCGCATCCCGGTGCCGAACTTCGCCGTCTTCCCGCTGGGCAAGAAGGGCAAACGTCCGCGCGGTCTCAACTACCCGTTGATCGTGAAAAGCCTCAGCGAAGACGCTTCGCGCGGCATCTCGCAGGCCTCCATCGTCGAAAACGACGAGAAGCTGGCCGAACGCGTGACATTCATTCACGAACGTATCGGCACCGCCGCCATCGCCGAACAGTATGTCGATGGACGCGAACTCTATGTCGGCGCCATTGGCAATGGCCGTATCCAGGTGCTGCCGGTGTGGGAACTGGAATTCCAGAAACTCGCGCGCGACGCCTACCCGATCGCAACGGAAAAGGTGAAGCACGATCCCGACTATCAGGAACGCCGCGGCGTAATGCAGGGCCCGGCGGAACTCGATCCCGCGCTGACCTCACGCATCCGCACGCTCGTCAAACGCATTTGCGAAACGCTCGAACTCGACGGCTATGTCCGCGTCGATTTCCGCCTCTCGCACGACGGCATCCCATATTTCATCGAAGCGAATCCGAACCCCGAAATCGCCGAACGTGAAGAGTTCGCCCAGGCCGCCGACCACGGCGGCCTCCCCTATCCCGACCTCCTGAACAAGATTCTGGAACTCGGCCTCAAACGCGCCGGCGCGAGCATAGACTAAATCTCACCCCGCACCGCCCTAACTCCTCCCCACAAGCGGGAGAAGCGCGATCACCCGCTCGGATCCCCGTCATCCGCCAGCTCAAGGCGCTTCACCAGCACCTTGTCGATGCGGCGGCCGTCCATGTCGATGACCTCGAAGGCCAGCGGCCACTTCTCCACGCGATCGCCTTCCTTCGGCAGGGCGCGCATCAGGTACATCACATAGCCCGCGACGGTTGCGTAGCCTTCGTCCTCGTCCAGTCCGCGCACGCCGACCAGGTTCTCGAACTCGTCCACCGGCGTCATGCCATCGACCAGCCACGAGCCGTCCTCGCGCAGCACCGGCGGATGCAGGCTCTCATCCTCGCTCAGCGCCACGTCGCCCGCGATGGACTCCAGCAGGTCCGCGGCCGTGACGAGGCCAAGCACCCCGCCATATTCGTCCGCCACCATCACCATGCGCACCGGATTGCCGCGCATCGCTTCCAGCAGCTTCAGCACCGACATCGTCTCCGGCACAAAGCCCGGCGGGTGCATCACGCTGCGCAGATCCACCACGCCATGCTTGGCCAGATAGGCCAGCAGCTCCTTGGTCTGGACCACGCCGACAATCTTGTCCGCATCGCCTTCGCCGACCGGGAAACGCGAATGGCCGCTCTCGGTGATTTCTTTCATGATCTCGTCGATGGGCGCCGCCGGGTCGAGCCACACCATCTCCGTGCGCGGCGTCATGATCGCCTTCACCGAACGGTCGCCCAGCCGCATCACGCCCGAAATCATCTCGCGTTCTTCGGCCTCGATCACGCCGACCTTCGCGCCCTCGTCGATCAGCGACTGAAGCTCCTCCTCCGTCACATCTTCCTGCCGCGTGCGGTTGAGGCCCAGAACGCGCACCACCGCCTCTGTCGTCGTCCGCAGGAGCCACACCAGCGGCGCCGCAACCGTCTCCATCAGCGACATCAACGGCGCCATCGCCGCCGCCAGCGGTTCGGGCGCCGCCAGCGCCATGCGCTTGGGCACCAGCTCGCCGAGCACCAGAGACATGAACGTCGTCATCACGATCACGATGGAGAAGGTGATGATCCCCGCATGTTCCTCCAGCCCCGGCGCGATCTCCACCAGCCAGGGCCGCAGATCATCCGACAGCGCCGTCGCGCCATAAGCGCCCGCCAGCACGCCAATCAGCGTGATGCCGATCTGCACCGTGGATAGCATCCGCGAAGGATCTTCCAGCAGCCGCAACGCCAACCTGGCTCCACGGGAGCCTTTGTCGGCCATCGCTTTCAGACGGGGTTTACGGGCCGAAACGATGGCCATTTCTGAAAGGGCGAACACCCCGTTCAGAAGGATCAGCGCCACAAGAAGCAGAAAGTCCATCTATTCCGCCGCCGGATAGGCGCGCGCTCCGATGCGCCGGTTGGCCGGCTGGATCACCCCTCATGCGATAATCGCCGCTTTCATTCAATGTTCCATTTGGTCCGCTGCGGTCACAGCATTGCGGGAAGGCCGGATTGATGAAAAACTTGGCGCAAATTCAAGGGTGCGGGACCTGAATGAGCGGCTCAGACACGTCCGGAGGCGGGTTCGCCTATTCGGCCTTCATCTCCTATTCGCGATCGGACGCCGCCTTCGCCCGCTGGCTCCACCGCCGGCTTGAGGCGTTCAGCTTCCCCGCCTATGACAGCCATGGCGGCGAGCGAAAGAAGACCAGATACCCCCTCCGCCCCGCCTTCCGTGACCTCGACGAACTGGCCGCCTCGGGCGACCTCGCCCAGTCGATCCGCGATGCGCTGGCCGCCTCCAACGCCATGGTGCTGATCTGTTCGCCGGACGCCGCCCGCTCCGAATGGGTGAACCGCGAGGTCGAGCACTTCATCGCCCTCGGCCGCGGCGACCGCATCCTTCCCGTCCTCGTTGGCGGCGACCCCGGCACAGCCTTCCCGCCCGCGCTCGCCAAACCCGCTCGCGAGCCGCTCTGGGTGGACGCGCGGCGCGGATCGGAATCACGTGAGCGCGTCTTCGCCCGCATCGCCGCAGGCCTGCTCAACGTCACCTTCGACCAGGTGTGGCGGCGCAAGCAGCGCGCCGGCCGGGCCCGCGCCATCGCCCTTTCCATCGCCGCCGCCCTCGTCGCGGCGCCGCTCGCCTACGCCGGCTATGAAATGACCAGGCCTGTGGCGATGTCGCAATGCCCCATCGACTCCATCCGCTTCGTCAACGCATGGACGCGCGACGTCTTCGAGGCGAAGCGCGTCGGCGCACGCCTCTATTACGACTGCCCCGATGGCGTGATCGCGCCGGACGACTATGTCGAAGCCAACCACCTCACGCCCGATACGATGTGCCGTGGCCCCTACGGCCAGTACGTGTTCGACGGCGTCCTCACACGCAACGCCGGTCCCGCGCCTCCCGTCTCCACCGATGTACGCTGGGTCTATAACACCATTCGCGGCGTCCCCTGCTGCTTCTGGGACGCCCCGCTGGACGAGACGCTCGACGAGATCGCCTCGGACGAGACCTTCCGCTGGTATCCCGCCAGCGGCGTCCCCACGCTGGAATCCCTCCAGATGCCCGTCGCCGGCGTCGAGTTCGGCGGCGACAGCACGGTCGAAACCGACGCCGGCCTCATCGGCCACACCTTCGCGGCGTCCGTCTGCCGCAAGGACATCGTCCGCGATTTCGGGATCAACCTGCGCAATCTCGGCCGCGGCGTGATGAACATGATTAACCCGCCGCCCATCTTCGATCCTGAGAGCGACATCATCGAGGATTGATCGCCCGCGCCAGCCGTCGCGCTTGTTGGCGGGCCGCCATCGGCGTTATCTGATGGCGTGAAAATCAGCAGCCCCCCACAACGGGACGTAGCTGGAAAAGACCAAAAGGGTATGGAAACCATGACCGCCACACTCGCCGCGCGGCGCTCGCCGCTTCTGCACCGCATGGGCCTTCGCCGCGTGGGCCTCGCGCTCGCCGCGGCCGCCGCCGCCCTGCTGGCCTCCTGCGCCTCGACGCCGGCGCCCGCGCAGCCGGACCTCGGCCTCTACGAACTGCGCATCTACACCGCCGCCGAAGGCAAGATGGACGCGCTCGACGCCCGCTTCCGCGACCACACCGTGAACCTCTTCCGCAAGCATGGCATGACGCCCATCGGTTTCTGGAAAGTCGCGCCGCCTGCCGCCGGTCAACCGGCGGACAACCGCCTCTTCTACATCATGGGCTACAAGGACCGCGCCGCGCGCGATGCTTCATGGCGCGCCTTCGCGGCCGATCCGCAATGGCAAGCCGTCTATCAGGCCTCGCAGGAGAATGGCTCGCTCACCGCGCCCAACGGCATCAGCAGCGTGTTCCTCACGCCCGCCGGCTACTTCGCGAAACCCGCCATCCAGTCCGCTCCCGCTCCGCGCCACTTCGAACTGCGCACCTACAAGGCGACGCCGGGCAAGCTGGAAAACGTCCACACGCGCTTCCGCGACAACACGATCCGCATCTTCAACAAGCACGGCATGACCAACATCGGCTACTGGCGCCCGGTCGAAGGCCAGGCCGACATGGCCGACAAGATGATCTACCTGCTCGCCTTCCCGAATGCAGAAGCGCGCGGCACGGCATGGCGCGCTTTCGCCGCCGATCCGGAATGGCAAACCGTCTCGCGCGAAAGCGAGAAAGACGGCCCTATCCTCGCCCAACCCGGCGCCATCGTCTCCGTCCAGCTCACCCCGACGGATTACTCCCCGCTGAAATAGAAAGACCGCGCGACGCCCCCCTCGATCCGCCGCTACGCGGCGGCCCCCTCCGCTTCGGTCGCAAGCGCTCCCTCAGCACCTCCCCCGGCGAAGTGTTCAGACCGGTTACATCGGCGACGGTTGTTCTGGGACATCCGTGACAGGTTTTTCGATCTCATTGGGAGGCCGGGGGAAGGTGGCGCGCCGCGTCTTCGCGGCGTGCCGGAGAGGGCCGCCTTCGCAAAGCGAAGGCGGATGCAGCCCCAACCACCGCATCACCGCCCCACACCCGAAGGATAACTCCACCCCCGCCAACTTTCTTCCCCAACACAATCAACCCGCTACGCAAAACCCACCGCAGGAAACAC